>CAZAEH010000018.1:0-5172 GCA_964484255.1 uncultured Planctomycetia bacterium | reverse complement strand
TGCCTGGGTCCCTTTACCGGCACCCGGGGGTCCTAACAGTACAAGTTTCAACGTCCCCTCGCTTTCAGCCTTCCGGATTTCATGAACCCGTCATAATGGCGCATCAGCAGGAACGATTCTATCTGCTTCATGGTATCCAGCATGACACCGACTATGATCAAAAGCGCCGTGCCGCCGAAGAAACTGGCAACAAGGTAAGGTATCTTGAGCCATTTACCCACAAAATAAGGTATTATGGCGATTATCGCCAGAAATATGGCTCCCGGCAACGTAACGCGATTCAATATAAAATTGAAGTAATCCTCTGTCGGTTTTCCCGGCCTTACGCCTGGCACGAAACCACCATACTTCTTCATGTTATCCGCCAGGTCCCTCGGGTTCAGGGTCACTGCGGTATAGAAGTATGTGAAGAATATGATCAGGGCCGCGTAAAGTGTATAATGAACAACTCCTTCGTTCGAAAGGAAACGGAAGAGGTTCTTCAAAAGCTGGTTCGGCATGAACTGTGCTATCATGGCCGGGAACATCAGTATAGACTGCGCAAATATGATCGGGATGACTCCGGCCTGGTTGACCCTAAGCGGCAGGTATGTGCTCTGCCCGCCCATTACGCGCCTTCCAACTATACGTTTCGCGTACTGTACCGGTATGCGCCTCTGCGCCTGCGTTATCATGATAACCGCTACTATTACTCCAAAGAGCATCACGGCCATCATGATGAGCGTCAGCACGTCGATCTGTTTGGTCGTAACAAGAGAATAAAGATTGTGCGCAGCAGTCGGTATCCTTGATATGATAGAAGCGGTTATAATAATGGACATGCCGTTCCCGATACCAAACTCCGTCATCTGTTCTCCAAGCCACATAATAAAAGCCGTGCCGCTTACAAGAGTAAGTATGGTCACCAGCCTGAAACCCCAACCGGGATACTGTACTATCTGTATGCCAATGGTATTATGTAGGTTCTCCAGCCAAAAACTCGTGAAAAGCGCCTGGATAGCTCCAATCACCAATGTACCATAGCGTGTATACTGAGTAATCATCCTGCGGCCGTGCTCCCCGCCTTCCTTGGCAAGCTTTTCGAAATACGGAAAAGCGAACGTCAAAAGCTGCATGATGATGGAACTCGATATATAAGGCATGATCCCGAAGGCAAATATCGTCATCTGGGACATGGCCTTTCCGGTAAAGAGGTCCATAAGGTCGAATAATGTCCCTCCCGACCTCTTGGATTCCTGCTCTATGAACTGAGAAAGAGCGTGGCCGTCAATACCCGGCGTTGGGATATATCTTCCAAAACAGTAAACTGCAAGTAAAGCTGCCGTTACAAGCAGCTTCTTCTTGAGTTCGGGTATCTTTAATATATTGGAAAAAGCCTGGATCATTACTTTATGATCTCGGTTTTGCCGCCGGCTTTAGCTATCTTTTCGGCAGCCGAAGTTGAAAAAGCCTGCGCTTTGACCGTCAGGGCCTTCGATATCTCACCGTCACCGAGTATCTTCACGGCAGCTTTCTCGTCCTTTATTATGCCCTCTTTATATAACTCGGCCGGTGTTACAACCGAATTTTCCTTGAAAGAAGACAGATCTGACAGGTTGGCCACTTGGGATACCTTCTTGAACCTATTGGTAAAACCCCTCTTCGGGACTCTCCTGATCAACGGCATCTGACCGCCTTCAAACTCAACATGTATATGAGCGCCCGACCTGGACCTCTGCCCTTTCTGGCCCCTGGTAGAAGTCTTGCCGTGCCCGGAACCGGGTCCCCTGCCGACTATCTTTTTCCTTTTTACGGCCCCCTGAGGGACCTTGATCTCGCCTAGTTTCACTTAGACTGCTCTCCTTTTATCCTATTGTTTTCCTCTTTATTCGAAAGGTTCTTAAAAGCCTCTACAGCAGCCTTTATAACATTAACGGAATTATCCGAACCCAGCGATTTAGAAAGAATATCTTTTATGCCCGCAGCATCACAAAGAGCCCTTATAGGCCCCCCCGCGATTACACCGGTACCGGGAGAAGCCGGCTTCAGCAGTACTTTACCCGCACCGTATTTTCCCGTGACTTCATGCGGGATAGTATATCCTACCCTTGGAACCTCGAACATGCCTTTCCTGGCATCCACAAGGCCCTTCCTTATGGCTTCGGCGACTTCGTTAGCTTTGCCGTAACCAAAACCCACTTTTCCTTTGCCGTCACCAACGACCAACAAGGCGGAAAACGACATCTTCTTGCCGCCTTTGGTAACTTTCGCTACGCGGTTGATGCTTAGAACCTTCTCGCTTAACTGCTTGTCCTGTGCAAACTTTTCGGCCAATTTCGTTCTCCTAAATTACTTTTTCTAGAAATCAAGTCCTGCTTTTCTGGCGGAATCGGCCAGAGACTTGATCCTGCCGTGATAGAGATACCCGCTTCGGTCGAATACCACTTTTTTGATACCTTTCGACTGCGCAAGCTTTGATATCATCTCTCCCAACAACTCCGCCGCCTTTACGTTTCCGCCTGTCTTGTTTTTTGCCCTGAAGTCCTTATCCATTGTGGAAGCGGCACACAGGGTTTTCCCTTCCACGTCATCTATAATCTGTACAGATATATTATTCAGGCTGCGATGGACCGACATCCTGGGTTTTTCGCTTGAGCCAATTACCCTTTTCCTGATCCTCTTATGACGTCTTAACCTGCTGATCTCGCTCTTTCTTGCCATGGCTTAGCCTACCGCCTTTCCGACTTTCTTCCTTACGTATTCGCCCAGATATCTTATACCCTTGCCCTTATAAGGTTCGGGCGGATATATGTCCCTTATCTCAGCCGCTGTCTGGCCTACCTTATGCTTATCTATACCCTTTATTATTACCTGGGTAGGCTTTGGGGCCTCTATTACTATACCCTCAGGTATATGGAATTCAACGGGATGGGAAAAACCCAGCTGCATGACCAGTTTCTTCCCGCTTACCTGCGCCCTGAACCCGACCCCCTGGATCTCAAGTTCCTTCTGATATCCGTTGGTAACCCCGACTATCATGTTATTTATAAGCGAACGTGTAAGGCCGTGGAGCGCCCCTATGTTCTTGGCCTTTTCATCCCCGCGGGGAGAGACCACTATCTGTTCTCCGCTTACCTCAACCTTTATTGAAGCGGGAAAATCCTGTGACAATTTCCCTTTCGGCCCCTCGACAAGAACGGTGTTGCCGTTCACGTTTGCTTTTACGCCTTTAACTATCTGTATAGGTTTCTTTCCAACTCTTGACATATTCCACCCTTAGTATATTATTACCAAATATAACAGAGAACTTCGCCGCCGACTTTAAGCTCGCGGGCTTCCTTGTTGGTCAATACACCCTTTGACGTGGATATAACAGCTATCCCCAGGCCCCTTAAGACATTAGGCAGTTTGTCATGGTTAGTATAGACCCTAAGGCCCGGACGAGATACCTTCCTCAGGTTCTTTATGGCGCTACGGTTCGACACATACTTGAGATAGACCTTTATCTTACGTGATCCCTCAAGAGGCTTGAAGTCTGAAATATAGCCTTCCTTCTTCAGGATCTCAAGTATCTCCTTGTTCATCCTCGATTGCACGACGTCGACACTTTCTTTCTTTGCGCGCGACGCATTTCTTATCAACGTCAAAAAATCAGCTATAGGATCTGTCTTCGACATCTTTTTCCCTTATTTTTACCAGCTTGACTTAGTAACTCCGGGGATCTCCCCCTTTGAGGCCAATTCCCTGAAACATATACGGCACAGCTCGAATTTGCGCAGGTATCCGTTCGTCCTGCCGCAAAGGCGGCACCTGTTATACTTTCTGGTGGAAAACTTCGCCGGCCTCTTCCATTTTGCTATCAATGATTTTTTTGCCATTTTCTAACCTTGCTTTTTAAAGGGCATTCCGAGAAGGCTCATAAGCTCTCGGGCCTCTTCGTCAGTCTTTGCGCTTGTGACAAAGATAATGTCCATACCCTGGACCCTGGGGAGTTTGTCCGCCTCGATCTCCGGGAATATGATCTGCTCTTTCAAGCCCATCGCGAAATTCCCCGCCCCGTCAAATGTGTCGGAGGGAATACCCCTGAAATCCTTGATCCTCGGGAGTGCGATATTCACGAGCCTGTCCACGAACTCAAACATCCTGGCGCCGCGTAAAGTGACCTTGCAGCCTATGGCAGCACCCTGCTTGATCTTAAAATTAGCGATAGCTTTTTTCGCCCGAGTCATGACCGGCTTCTGCCCGGTAATGGCCGTCAGGTCTGCCATCGCGGCCTCAAGTATCTTTATGTCCTCTGCCCCTTCCCCGACGCCCATGTTTATTACGACCTTTTTGAGCCGAGGAACTTCCAGCAGGTTCTTATATCCGAATTTCTTGGCCAGGTGAGGCACCATCTCCTTCTTGTATCTTTCCGCCAACCTGGGTGTAATAGCAGCCGTTTTCATCAGGCCAATGCCTCCTTACACTTCTTACAGATCCTTGTTTTCTTCCCATCCTTGCCAGCTGAAGTTCCGACCCTTACAGGGCTGTTGCACTTCGGGCACACCGGCATGAGATTCGATACCGATATGGGGCTCTCTATCTGTATGATGCCACCCTGGGGATTCTGCTGCGTCTTGCGGCCATGTTTCTTGATAAAGTTACGGCCTTCGACTATAGCTTTACCTATCGCGGGAAGGAGTTTCATGACACGCCCTGTCTTTCCGCTGTCCTTTCCCTTGATTATCATTACCGTATCGTTCTTCTTGATCCTCATCTATATTACCTCTGGAGCTAATGAAATAATCTTTGAAAAACCCTTATCGCGTAACTCCCTCGCAACCGGGCCGAATATCCTCGTACCCTTCGGGTTCTTCGCATTGTCTATTATGACTATCGCATTGCTGTCAAACTTAAGGTACGAACCATCCGGCCGGCGGGTAGGATACCTAAGCCTTACGACAACAGCGGTAGCCACTTCACCTTTTTTAACGGCGGCATCCGGCGTCGATTCCTTTATGTGGACCTTTATTATGTCCCCAAGGTTAGCAACGCTTTTACCCTGGCAACCGAGCACCTGTATCATTGCTGCCTTTTTGGCGCCGGTATTGTCTGCGACTTCAAGTATTGAACGTAACTGTATCATTTCAAGACCTCAACCAATCTCCATCTTTTGTCTTTCGATATAGGACGGGTCTCCTCAATCCTGACCCT
>CAZAEH010000017.1:0-30386 GCA_964484255.1 uncultured Planctomycetia bacterium | reverse complement strand
CATAGGCGCCAGGGCGTATCTCGCTGGTGTCATCGGACGCGACGCACATGGTCGCAAGCTTGAGTCAATACTTAAAGAAGAAAACGTCGATCTGGAAGGGGTGATATCCGATCCGGACAGGCCGACCACGCTCAAGACAAGAGTGGTTGCCCGCCACCAACAGGTCGTCAGGATAGACCGCGAGAGTTCTTCCCATATTAGCGCGGATGTCAACAGGCAGATGGTCGAATATATAAAGTCCAAGTTGCGCGAAGTCGACGGGATCATCATTGAAGATTACGGTAAGGGTGTCGTGACGCCCGGGTTGCTGAAAGAAATAATCCCGATGGCAAGGAGACTTAAGAAGGTGATAACGGTTGACCCTAAGGAAGAACATATTTCTTACTATAAAGGGGCCACTGCCATAACCCCGAACCGCAAAGAGGCCGAGTCCATGGGAGGCATCAAGGCCAAGGATGACGCTTCGCTGAACAAGTTGGGCAGATCGTTGTTGGAGAGGCTTAAATTGCAGTCAGCCCTTATAACTCTCGGCGAGAATGGCATGAGAGTATTCGAGCGCGGAGGAAGGACAACCCAGATACCTACTATTGCGCAGGAGGTGTTTGACGTTTCGGGTGCCGGGGACACTGTAATAGCCACTTTTACAGCGGCGCTATGCGCAGGCGCAAAGATGATAGAGGCCGCGCATATATCGAATTTTGCCGGAGGCATAGTTGTAGGCAAAGTGGGAGTGGCATCAACCTCCCAGGCTGAGATTAAAGCCAGGATAAGGGACCATCATTGGCAGGCATGATCCCTCAGGAGGGTTCCGGATGGACGCTATAGGTATTATCCCGGCAAGGTACGGGTCGACCAGGTTTGAGGGAAAGGTCCTTGCGGACCTGCTCGGCAAACCTGTCATCCAGCATGTCTGGGAGAATGCCAGAAGGGCGGCCAGTCTCGACGATCTCATAGTGGCTACCGATGATGTGCGAGTGCTGGAAACCGTCAGAGGCTTCGGCGGCAAAGCCGTTATGACGGCCAAAGAACACAGGACAGGGACCGACAGGCTTAGGGAAGTGGCGAATCCCATTGATACAAAGATAGTCGTGAACATACAGGCAGACGAACCTCTCCTGCATCCGTCTATGATAGACGATGTTGTGGCACCTTTGCTGCAGGATCGCGAGCTCATGATGAGCACCCTCAGGAAGAAGATAACCGACGATGAAGACCTGCGCAATCCCAGTGTCGTAAAAGTAGTGACCGATAAGAACGGTTATGCCCTGTATTTTTCGCGTTCGGCCATACCTTTTCCGCGTTTCCACGATAATATTATTTTTTATAAGCATGTCGGGCTTTACGGTTTTAAAAAAGATTTCCTTTTTACATTCACGAACCTTCCTACCTCGGCCCTGGAAGGGGCGGAGGGGCTTGAACAGCTGCGCGTCCTGGAGAACGGATACAGGATAAAGGTTGCGGAGACCCAGTTCGATACCATAGGCATCGACACTCCGGATGACCTCCAACGCGCCAGGGAAGCGTTGACATCCAGGAGCTTATGATGACAAAGATATCACGCGGGGCGAAGTACATATTCATAACGGGCGGTGTAGTGTCGAGCTTGGGCAAAGGCATAGCTTCGGCCTCAATAGGGAAACTTCTGGAGGCAAAAGGACTGAAGGTCACGATGCAGAAGCTCGACCCTTACATTAACGTAGACCCCGGCACTATGAACCCTTTCCAACACGGAGAGGTCTACGTGACGGATGACGGGGCCGAGACCGACCTGGACCTGGGTCATTACGAGAGGTTCACTTCGGTCGTCACCGGTAAGGACAATAATGTCACTACCGGAAAGATATATAATTCGGTCATAAACAAGGAACGCCGCGGCGATTACCTTGGCGGGACCGTTCAGGTAGTGCCCCATATAACCAATGAGATAAAAGAATCGATAAAAAGGGTGGGCACCGGCAAGGGTGTAGATGTGGTCCTTTGCGAGATAGGCGGTACGGTCGGTGACATAGAGTCCCTGCCATTCCTGGAAGCGATAAGGCAGTTCAGGTTGGAGAAGGGCAGGGGCAATGTCCTTAACATACACCTGACACTCATCCCTTACCTTAGGGCGGCAGGCGAGCTCAAGACCAAGCCTACACAGCATTCCGTCCAGAAACTGCGCGAAATAGGCATACAGGCCGATATACTCTTGTGCAGGACAGAGAAATCGCTTTCCAAGAAACTTAAAGAAAAGATAGCACTTTTCTGCAATGTCGATGAAGACGCGGTCTTCGAGGCAAGGGATGTCAGGGATATATATGAGGTCCCGATGATGTTCAAGGAACAGGGCCTCGACAAGACTATAGTAAAGATGCTGGGGCTCCACGGACGCGATAAAGGGCTCAAGGACTGGGAGGAAAAGGTCATAGGCCCCGCGCTTAACCCTTCAGGCCACACAACGGTAGCCGTTGTAGGCAAGTATATAGAACTTCAGGACGCTTATAAGTCCATATACGAAGCGTTGCGCCATGGGGGTGTCGCGAATAATGCGCGCGTGGAGATAAAAAGAGTGGAGTCCGAGAAGATAGAACAGCTGGGAGCCGAGAGGTATCTTGAAGGGATAAACGGGCTGTTGGTCCCCGGCGGATTCGGGACAAGGGGGATCGAAGGCAAGGTAAAGGCGATAAAATATGCCCGCGAGAACAAGATACCTTTCTTTGGCATATGCCTGGGGATGCAGTGCGCCACGATAGAGTTTGCCAGGCATGTCTGCGGCCTCGATAAAGCGAATTCTACGGAATTTGACAAGAATACCCCGCATCCGGTCATAAGCCTTATAGAAGAGCAGAAGAAAGTTACCCAGATGGGCGGCACTATGCGCCTGGGTAAATATCCCTGCAGGATAAAGAAAGGCACCAAGACATACGAGGCATATAAAAAAGACATGGTGCA
This sequence comes from uncultured Planctomycetia bacterium, assembly GCA_964484255.1. GTDB lineage: Bacteria > Omnitrophota > Gorgyraeia > Pluralincolimonadales > Pluralincolimonadaceae > UBA6215. The sequence continues at coordinate 27,455 of CAZAEH010000017.1, read as the reverse complement.
CGAAAGGCATCGCCATCGCTACGAGTTTAACGGAAAATACCAGGACATCATGGCAAAGAACGGGCTTATAGTGACCGGTATATACCCGAAGGCCAAGCTCGTTGAGATAGTGGAACTTGAGAACCATCCCTGGTTCATAGGGTCACAGTTCCATCCTGAGTTCAAATCCAAGCCGGATAATTGCCAGCCGCTGTTCAGGGAGTTCATAAAGGCGTCGCTGGAACACGCGAAAAAAGGAGCAGAATAAATTGGCAAAGACCGTTACCATCGGCAATGTCCGTATGGGCAGGGGTTGTCCGCTTGTCCTGATAGCGGGCCCTTGCGTTATTGAAAGCGAATTATCCGCCGTCAGGCATGCCCGCGCTATAAAGAACATAGCGCAAAGGCTGGACATCCCCCTTATCTATAAATCAAGCTATGACAAGGCGAACCGTACGTCGATAAAGTCTTTCCGGGGACCAGGGCTCAAGAAGGGCCTTAAGATACTTAAGGCCGTCAAGGAGGCTACGGGTCTTCCAATACTCAGTGATGTGCATTGTAAGGAAGAGATAAAAGATGCCGCAAAAGTGCTTGATATCATACAGATACCCGCTTTCCTTTCGCGACAGACGGATTTCATAATGGCGGTTGCCCGTACCGGTAAAGTGGTGAACATTAAAAAGGGGCAGTTCATGGCCCCGTGGGATATCAAGTTTGCCATAGAGAAAGCCGTGGCCGCCGGCAACGGGTCCATAGTCATAACCGAGAGAGGAGCAAGTTTCGGCTATAACAACCTGGTCAGCGATATGAGGTCCCTGGCCGTATTGGGAGAGATGGGATATCCGGTAGTGTTTGACGCTACGCATTCGGTACAGCTTCCCGGCGGCAGGGGTAAATCGTCCGGGGGTGAGAGCAGGTTCATACCCGTCCTGGCACGTTCCGCAGTGGCCGCTGGTTGCGACGGCATCTTCCTTGAGGTCCACGAAAAACCGGCATGCGCCATGTGCGACGGCCCTAACTCTGTGGCCCTGAACGATTTAGAAGAACTTCTTGTGGTCGTCAAGGACATACATGAGGCTGTAAGCGATGCGGTTTGCGGGGGGATACGTAAATGATAAGACGGGCAAGAGAGGTCCTGAGGATAGAAGCCGCTGCAGTCTCATCCCTTATTCAGAGGGTGGACAGGAATTTTGAGAAGGCGGTAAAACTTATGCTCGGATGCAAAGGGAAAGTCGTTGTTACGGGTATGGGCAAACCCGGGTTCATCGGGGCCAAGATATCCGCCACGATGTCCTCGACCGGGACACCCAGCCTTTACCTGCACCCGGCCGATGCCATACATGGCGACCTGGGAAGGGTCACTAAAGATGACGTGGTCGTTGCCATATCGAATTCGGGTGAGACCGAAGAGATAGTAAGGCTCCTGCCGACCCTCAAGAAGATTGGCGCCAGGATAATAGCGATCACAGGGAATATGGATTCCTCTCTCTCTAAACATAGCGATGTTGCCCTTAACGTGGCCGTCAAGAAGGAGGCCTGCCCGCTTAACCTTGCCCCGACCGCGTCGACTACGGCTATGCTTGCCATGGGAGATGCCCTTGCCATAGCACTTCTGGATAAAAGGGGGTTCAGGGAAAAGGATTTTGCTTTTTACCATCCCGGCGGTTCGCTCGGCAAAAGGCTCCTTTTGAGGGTGGAAGACATAATGAGGAAAGGCAAGGCAAACCCGATCGTGAAGGAAGATGAAAAGGTCAGGGATGTGCTACTGAAAATAACAGGTGCCCGCGCCGGATCGGCTTCCGTCATTGGCAGGAAAGGTATCCTGACGGGCATATTTACCGACGGAGACCTGAGGCGGCACCTCGGTTCAGACCCGATGCTTTCATCGAGGCCGGTAAGGGACGTCATGACCAAGAGGCCGGTGACGATATCCAAGGAGATGCTTGCTGCCGATGCGTTCCGGGTATTGAGGGAGAAGAAGATCGACGAGATACCCGTAGTCGATAAAGCCGGCAGGCCGATAGGACTTGTTGATGTACAAGACCTACTCAAAGCGGGGCTCGTATAAATGCCGGATATAATAGAGAAGGCCCGCAGGATTAAGCTGCTTGTACTCGACGTAGACGGTGTCATGACCGACGGCCGGTTGATATATGATAATTTCGGAGACGAATTCAAATCTTTCGATGTGCAGGACGGATACGCCCTGGCATTATGGGCCAGGTCCGGCCTGAGATCCGTGATCATAACCGCTAAGAAGTCCAGGATAGTTTCCCGCCGGGCAAAGTTATGCCTCATTACAAAAACCTTCATGGACGCGCACGATAAGGGCGCTGTCTACGAAAAGGCTTTGAAGATCTTCAAGGTTTCCGATGAAGAAGTCTGTTTTATCGGAGACGACCTGATAGACCTGCCTGTAATGAAAAGGGCGGGTCTTGCCGTAGCCGTTCCTTACAGCCGTCCGGAAGTAAAGGCGCTGGCCCATCACATTACCGGTGCCGAAGGGGGGCGCGGGGCGGTAAGAGAAGTAGTCGAGATCATAATGAAAGCCCAGGGAAAGTGGCCTGCCTGAAATGAAAAAAGGTTTTACCATCGTCGAATTGCTGGTAACGATTATCGTCATAGTAACCTTGATCTGGATAGCCCTTCCCAGGTTCCGCAGCCTGCAGGATGGGGGGAATATCGCTAAGGCAAAAAGGGAACTTATGGCGCTTCAGGCGTCGGTAGAAAGTTATTACGTGCATAACAAAAGTGCCTATCCCGCGCTGCTGGCGGACCTGATCTCCGCCACCCCTAACATTATAGGCGCCGTCCTTCCCCAGGATCCGTTTGGCGCAGGAGAGGATTACAATTATGTGCTTTCATCCGACAAAAGATACTACGTAATATATTCGGTCGGTGCGGCAGGCACGGGGAGTGCTTTGGTAAATAATTCCGGATTCATAACCGAGATAAACGGTCCAAGCTGCATATATGTATCGAATGCCGGCCGGGATCTCGAGCCGTAAAATCTTGACTTAACCCCTTTATTCTGCTATCATTACTCGTTGTGAAGCATAGGATCAGGCGAAGGTATCTATATTACCTTCTTAAGACAGCCAATTTTATCTCGCTTCTCTTTCCGATCAAAATAAACAGGTTTTTAGGCAGGCGGATGGGGGAGTGTGCCTTTTTTTTGGCGGGCTCCCAGAGGAAGAAAGCGATCTCTAACCTCAGGATAGCATTTGGCGGCGAAAAAAGCGCCGGCGAGATAAGGGGTATAGCTAAGGGAGTATTCAGGAACTTAGGGGAAAACCTGTTTGAGACGATGAATTCCTCTAAGTTCACCCCCCGTAATATAGACAAATATGTAAAGATAAAAGGTCTGGAGACCGTCGAAAAGGTTCTTTCGCAAAAAAGAGGGTTCATCGTCCTCTCCGGGCATTTCGGCAACTGGGAACTTCTGGCCGGATATTTCGGCATAAAGAAGTATCCGGTCAATGTCCTAGCCCGCAAGTTGAGGTATGATAAATACGACAGTTGGTTGAACGATCTGCGCAGGAATATGGGCGTGAACGTCATAATGCGCGATGGTTCGGCTAAGACTATATTGAGGCTCCTTAGGGAAGGCCAGTCCGTGGCAATATTGGCCGATCAGGATATATCGTCGCTTGATGGCGTGTTCGTGGATTTCTTTGGGCGTCCTGCTTTTACCCCTACGGCTCCGGTGATACTGGCGTTGGCTACGGCGGTACCTATCATACCGATGTTCATCGTCAAGGAGAAGGACATCCATACCATATATGTGGAAGAGCCCCTTGAGTTGGAGATAACCGGGAATAAAGAGGCGGATATTAAAGTCAACACCCAGAAATGGTCAAATGTCATCGAGTCGTATATCAGGAAATATCCTTCTCATTGGGTCTGGATCCACGAGAGGTGGAAGACGGAGGCCGATAAGACATGAACCGCAGAAAATTTATCGTAGCACTGCTTATTGCGCTGTCCTTTAACGGTTGCGCCGGGAAAGATGATAAAGCGGTTAAGATCCCAGTTGAGGATGAGCCGTCATTGACAGCCGACCAAAAAGTTATGTCTTTTTCGTTGGCAGGGTATGAGAAAAGCGGCAGGAAGAAATGGGAAGTCCAGGGCAAATCCGCCGACATAATGTCCGAGGTGGTAAACCTTACCGATGTCGTAGCCAAAGCCTACGGCGAAGAGACGGATATGACCCTTACGGCCGACAAGGGTGTCTTTAACAGGAATACCAGCGACGCGCATTTTGAGTCCAACGTAGTTGTCTCGGGAACTGACGGGACCAAGATGACCGCCGATGAGGTTGACTGGAAGAATGCCGACCAGAAGATAGTCACCGACAGCGCGGTTACGCTCTACGCCGAGAATTTGGAAAAGTCGGAGGACGGCACAGAGAAAAAGATCCCCACGACCATAGTGTGCGACGGCCCCATGGAGATAGATTACGGCAAGAACTATGCGGTCTTTAACACGAATGTCAAGGTCGACGACGAGCGCGGCCAGATATTCTGCGATACCGCGACGGCATATTATGACCCGGAATCCAGGAAGGTATCGAGGATAGTGGCTAAAGGCCACGTGAAGATAATAAGAGGCGGCAACTGGACGTTCAGCGACGAGGCTGTTTACCTGGCTTCCGAGCAAAAAGTGATCCTTAGCGGTTCGCCTAAGGTTACCATATACCCGGAAGAATCCAAATCCTCGCAAAAAGGGGGCATGTAGATGCATCTCCTCGAGACGAGGGGGCTCCAGAAGACGTACAACCGCCGCCGTGTGGTCGATGGTGTCGAGATATCCGTCAAGCGCGGTGAGATAGTCGGGTTGCTCGGGCCCAACGGCGCAGGCAAGACCACGACCTTTTACATGATAACAGGGCTTATAGAGCCGGACAAAGGTGAAGTGATCTTCGATAACCAGGATATCACCAACCTTCCGATGCATAGGCGCGCGCGCTGCGGTATAGGCTACCTTGCTCAGGAACCGTCGATATTCCGCAAGCTTACCGTGGAAGAGAATATAATGGCGATCCTTGAAACTTTGAAGATCTCCAAGAAAGAGCGGAAGAAAAGGCTCGAGATGCTGCTCGGGGAATTGAGGATATCGCACCTGGCCAAGAATTACGCGTATACGCTTTCCGGAGGGGAGCGCCGCCGCCTCGAGATAACCAGGGCTTTGGTAACGGAACCTTTGTTCGTCCTTTTTGACGAGCCTTTTTCGGGCATCGACCCGATAGCCGTTGCGGAATGCCAGGAAATAATTTGTTCGTTGAAGGAGAAGGGTTTGGGTATACTGCTGACCGACCACAACGTCAGGGAGACGCTCTCGATAACCGACAGGTCCTATATAATGGCCCAGGGAAAGGTGCTTATATCGGGAACGGCGGAGGAACTTATATCTGACCCGAAGTCGAGGCAGATATATTTAGGAGAGAATTTCCGCATGTAAGTAGTGTCAGCATGCTAACTGGCAGCGGTTTCATAAGGAGGATAATTATGCAGGTAGTAGTCACGGGAAGGCATTTTGACGTAACCGAAGGCATAAAAGCGCATATAAACGACAAGATAGCGAAGCTTGGTAAATTTCACCAGAACCTGCTCGAGGCCCATGTAATACTCGAGGTCTCAAAGTTCCGCCACACGGCAGAGATAACGGTGGTCGGCAAGCAGATGAAATTTACGGCAACTGAGACGACCTCCGACATGTATGCTTCTATAGACGCGGCGATAGATTCCCTGGATAAACAACTAAGGAAGCTGCATGACAAGGTCAAAGAACACAGGGTAAGGAGCTCATCGGGCAGGATAAAGGACATAGCAGCCAGGATCTTAGGCATAAGGGACTATTGGAAGGAAAGGCGATAACGATCATGAAAGTTAAGAGCAAGGAATTACCGGGTTCCCGCAGGGATTTTGAGATCGAGGTTCCCTCTGAGGCCATAAAAGAAAAACTGAACGAGATATTCGAGGAGATCGGCAAGTATGCCGAGGTCCCCGGCTACAGGACGGGCAAGGCCCCGCGCTATCTTGTCGAGTCCCATTACAAAGACAAGGCGCACGAGGAAGTCAAGAAGCGCGTGATCGGCGATTCGATAGTCAAGGCCGTCAAGGATGCCGGTGTAGACGTAATAGGCATGCCTTCGGTCGTTAATGTGGTTTTTGAGGAAGGCAAACCGCTGTCATTCAAGGCCGAGGTAAATATCCGCCCTGAAATAAAGCTTAAGAATTATAAGGGATTGAAAGCCGTGAAGCAGAAGGCCCAGATATCCTCAGAGGACGTCGATAAGGTTATCCAGGAATTGCAGGAGAGGCATTCGCAGCTCAAGGACGTAGAAGGCCGTCCGGCAAAAGAGAACGACTGGTGCCTTTGTGACGTTGAGATATCGGTTGAGGGAAAACCAGGCGAAAAGAACGAGAACGTCTGGTTCCCCCTTACACCGAACTCCACAAAACCGGAGTTCATGAGCCAGCTTATAGGCTCTGTCCCGGGTGACACGAAGACGGTCAAGACGACCATGCCGGCGAATTATCCCAAAAAAGAACAGGCAGGCAAGGAAGCCGTTTTTATCGTAACGGTCAACCAGGTAAAGGAGAAAGTCGCGCCGGCCATAGACGACGAATTTGCCAAGGATATCGGGGGTTTCAAGTCCCTTCTGGAATTGCGCGGGAACATACGCGAGGAACTTACAAAGGCCAAGGAGCAGGAGCTCAGGTTCAAGATGGAAGAGGACCTGATGAGCCAGCTTATAAAGTCTGTTTCTTTTGAGGCGCCGTCAGCCATGGTGGATGCCGAAGCCGAGCACCTTCTCAAGGATGCCCAGCAGAGGCTCCAGTATATGGGTTATAAGGTCGATGATATACAGAAGGAAGAGAATGCGATGAGGGACAAGTTCCGCGACGAGGCGACCAAGAGGGTAAAGGCTTTCTTCATCCTCGACAAGATCGCGCAGGCCGAGAATCTTTCAGCTGCTCAGGAAGACATCAACAAGCGGATAGACCTTATGGCTGCAAGGGCCAAGAAGACTTTCGAGGAAGCGAAGAAGTATCTCGAGGATAACGGGCTCATGGATGACATAAAGGCGGAGATAGCGCAGGACAAGGCCATGGAATTCGTGGTTGCCAACGCTAAAATAGAGGAGGCCTAAAGATGGGCGACAAGGAACGTTCTCAGATGCTCGTCCCGATGGTAGTTGAGCAATCGGGCCGCGGTGAGCGCGCTTATGACATCTACTCGAGACTTCTCAGGGACAGGATAATATTCATCGGCACGCCGATCGATGATTACGTGGCAAACCTGGTCATAGCGCAGATGCTCTTCCTCCAGATGGAAGACCCGGAGAAGGACATAAATATATATATAAATACACCGGGCGGGGTGGTTACAGCCGGGCTTGCCATCTATGATACCATGCAGTTCGTCAAGCCCGATGTCTGCACTTATTGTGTGGGGCAAGCGACCTCGATGGGCGCCATACTGCTTGCCGCGGGGACCAAAGGCAAGCGATTGGCGCTCCCGAATGCGCGCATAATGATGCACCAGCCTTGGGGGGGCACCCAGGGAGCGGCTGCCGATATCAGCATACAGGCAAAAGAAATATTGAGGATGCGAGACAGGATTGAAGAGTTACTTGCCAAGCACACCGGCCAGCCTCTCGATAAGATAAAGAAAGACACCGACAGGGATTATTTCCTCAGTGCCGAAGAGGCAAAGGCCTACGGTATTGTCGATGAAGTCATAACAGGAAAGAAAAAATAACACGCAGATGAAGAAAGAGAACCAGAGCAAGGATTCTTTGCCGCTTCTTCCCTTAAGGGACATGGTCGTATTCCCGTTCATGGTGGTGCCGCTTGTAGTTGGCAGGGAAAAGTCCATGGCAGCAGTCGAGGAGGCCCTTACAAAAGACAAGACAATACTCCTTTGCGCGCAGAAATCGGTAAAAGTGGAGGAGCCTTCGGCAGACGACATCTATGCCGTGGGAACGGTCGGCCAGATAGTCCAATCGGTCAAGCTTCCCGACGGGTCTTTCAAGCTTTTGGTAGAAGGGCTTTATCGCGCGCGCATCAAAAAACTCTTGTTGCTGAAAGGTTACCTGAACGCCGATATAGAGAATATGCCTGTATCGTCCGAGAAAACCATGGAGATCGAGGCGATGGTCCGTTCCCTCGTCAACCAGTTCGAGGAGTATGTCAAGCTCAACCAGAGGGTCCCGACCGAAGCCTACGCTACCATAGCGAATATAGCGGATCCCGACCAGCTTGCCGATACGGCAGCGTCGTATCTTACGATGCGTGTTGCCGAAAAGCAGGCCCTGCTCGAGATCCTGGACCCGGTGGAGAGGATAAAGAAACTCACCGAGGTCCTGAACTCCGAGATAGGGATACTCCAGATAGAGAAGAAGATATCCTCGAATGTCCGCAAACAGATAGAGAAGTCGCAGAAGGAATATTTCCTGCAGGAACAGCTCAAGGCTATAGAGAAAGAGCTTGGCCAGAAGGACGATTATAAGCACGAGCTCGACGAGCTCAAGGACAAGGTCAAACAGGCGAAGATGCCCAAAGAGGTCCAGGAGACCGCGTTGCGCGAAGTGGAAAAGCTTTCGAGGATGTACCCGAGCTCTCCGGAAGCCACAGTCTCGCGCAACTACATAGATTGGCTTATCGCCATGCCATGGTCGGTCAAGACAGAGGATAACCTTGATATAAAGAACTCCGAGAAGATACTTAACGAGGACCACTACGGCCTTGATAAACCCAAGGAGAGGATACTCGAATACCTTGCGGTGCGTAAGCTTGTCAAGTCGATGAAAGGGCAGATCCTTTGTTTTGTCGGTCCGCCCGGGGTCGGCAAGACCTCGCTTGCTAAGTCTATCGCCCGGGCCCTTGGGCGCGGTTTTATACGTGTTTCTCTCGGAGGGGTCAGGGACGAGGCTGAGATACGCGGCCATCGCAGGACGTATATCGGTTCCATGCCCGGGAGGATAATACAATCCATCCGGAAGGCCAAGTCAAAGAATCCCGTCTTCCTGCTTGACGAGGTTGACAAGATGTCCATGGATTTCAGGGGTGACCCGGCTTCTGCCCTGCTTGAGGTACTCGATCCCGAACAGAACTCGGCTTTTTCTGACCATTACCTGGAAGTAGAGTTTGACCTTTCCGACGTAATGTTCATCACTACGGCGAATTTCCAGGACAATATACCAATCCCGCTGCAGGACAGGATGGAGATAATAAAGATACCCGGGTACACCGAACACGAAAAGGTCAAGATCGCACAGGGTTTTCTTGTTCCCAAGCAATTGAAGGCCAACGGGCTGAAAGACGAATACATCAAGTTCACCCAGGAAGGGCTTTTAAGGATAATAAGAAGGTATACGCGCGAGGCCGGTGTCAGGAACCTCGAGCGTGAGATAGCCCGTGTATGCAGGCGCATAGCTAAGGAGGTCGTTAAGAAAGACAAGGACCTCAAGATAAGATTGACCGCCGTCCGCGTCGAGAAATACCTGGGCCCCATGCAGTTCACCGAGCCTAAGAAGGAGGAGAAGAACGAGATAGGGGTGGCCACGGGCTTGGCCTGGACAGAGGTGGGAGGCGACATCATTTCTATAGAGTCCACGCTTATGAAAGGCAAAGGGAAACTTACCCTTACCGGCAAGCTCGGGGAGGTCATGAGGGAATCCGCACAAGCCGGCTTGAGCTATATCCGTTCACGCGCAAAAGAACTCGGCATCCAGGCCGATTTTTACAGGAAGATGGACATACATATACATATCCCAGAAGGGGCCGTGCCCAAGGATGGGCCTTCTGCCGGCATCACTATGGCGACCGCCCTCGTCTCGAGCCTTACCAAACTTCCCGTAAAAAAGGATGTTGCTATGACAGGGGAGATAACATTGCGCGGCAAGGTCTTGCCTATCGGCGGTTTGAAGTCAAAGATCCTCGCCGCGCATATGGTCGGGATCAAGACGGTCATAATACCCAAAGATAACGAGAAAGACCTTGCTGAGATCCCGAAGAACATTTTAAAGGACATAAAGGTCATTAATGTAGAGAATATGGACCAGGTCCTGGATATAGCGCTCGAAAAAAAGCGCGCAAAGGCGCCGAAGGCAGCCCCAAAAAAGGTTTTTAGGCCGACGGTCTACCAACGTTTTCCCATCCAAACTTAGGAGGAACCAGCAATAATGAAGAAGACATATTTGATGACACCGGGGCCGACACCTGTCCCGCCGCGGGCTTTGCTTGCGATGGCGGAACCTATAATCCATCACAGGACCCCCGAGTTCATGGGAATATTCAAAGAGACCTGCGATCTTTTGAAATATGTCTTCCAGACCCAAGGCGATGTCATAACATTCACTTCTTCCGGTACCGGCGCCATGGAGGCGGCTGTTTGCAACCTGCTTTCTCCCGGGGACAAAGCTATATGCGTCCAGGGAGGTAAGTTCGGTGAAAGATGGACCGAGCTTTGCAAGGCATACGGTATTACGCCCTTGGTGATAGATGTCGAGTGGGGGAAGGCCGTAGATCCTAAAGCCATAGAGGCAGAACTTAAGAAGGACGCGTCGATACAGGTGGTCTTTACGACCCTTTGCGAGACTTCCACCGGTGTCCTGACGGATATCAAGGCGATAGCCCAGGTGACCAAAAACCATAACGCAGTCCTGGCGGTTGACGCTATATCGGGCCTGGGCGCGGAAGAGATAAAGACCGATGAATGGGGCGTGGATTGTGTCGTCTCAGGTTCGCAAAAAGGCCTGATGATACCTCCCGGGCTGGCTTTTATATCGCTTAGCAAGAAAGCATGGGAGAAGGTCGAGAGATCGAAATGTCCGAAATACTATTTCAGCCTTAAGAAGGCAAAGAAGGCCATAGAATCCACAGATACTCCTTTTACCCCGGCGATATCGCTCGTCATGGCCCTGCGCGAGACGCTCAGGATGATGAAGAACGAGGGGCTTGATGTCATATTCAACCGCCATAAGGTGCTGGCTCTTGCCACACGCAAGGCGATGGAGGCAATGGGCCTGAAGCTTTTTGCCCCGACGGCCCCGTCAAATGGAGTGACCGCCGTTTGCGTTCCAGACGGAATAGACGGCGAGAAGCTGGTAAAACACATGAGGGATAAGTACGGTGTAGGTATAGCGGGAGGCCAGGCTGAGCTTAAAAGCAAGGTTTTCCGCATTGCGCATATGGGTTACATTACGGAAACAGACATACTGACGACGATCGCCGTGCTCGGAATGGCGCTTGCCGAGATGGGATACAGGGGTGAACCGGGCGTAGGGGTCGAGGCAGCCGAAGAGGTCTTGCTCGAAGGCCGCGACAGGGCTCCCGCCCAGCCTTAAATAGTCATACAATCAGGAGAGGGAAAAATGTACAAAGTGCTCGTCAGCGATTCATTATCCGAGGAAGGTCTTAAGGTACTGAAGGACGAGAAGGAGCTTCAGGTAGATGTGAAGCTCAAGCTGCCCGCGGAGGAATTGAAGGCGATAATAAAGGATTATGATGCGCTTGTTGTGCGCAGCAGCACGAAGGTCACCAAGGATATAATCGACGCCGCTTCCAAATTGAAAGTTATCGGGAGGGCAGGGGTTGGCCTGGATAACGTGGATGCCGAGGCCGCTTCCAAGCGGGGTATAATAGTAATGAACACGCCTGCCGGTAATACCATATCAACCTGCGAACATACATGGTCGCTTATGCTTTCTATGTCGCGTAATGTCCCGAATGCCAATACTTCGCTGAAAGAAGGCAAATGGGACAGGAATAAATATATGGGTGTCGAGCTCTACGGCAAGACCCTTGGCATTATAGGACTTGGCCGCATAGGCACGGAAGTTGCCAAGCGCGCCATGGCTTTTGGGATGAGGGTCATTGCTTACGATCCGTTCCTTACGGTTGAGAAGGCCAATGACCTCGGCGTAGAACTGGTGGAGATCAAGGATATCGTCAGGGAGTCCGATTACATAACCGTCCATACTCCCATAACCAATGAGACGAAGCACCTTATCGGCGAAAAAGAATTTGGACAGATGAAGAAAGGCGTTCGCCTTATTAACTGCGCCCGCGGCGGTATAATTGACGAGAAAGCCCTTGCAAGTGCCCTCGACTCAGGGCAGGTGGCCGGCGCCGCTTTGGATGTGTACGAAGATGAGCCGCCCAAGGATTTTACGATCTTCAAGAATCCCAAGCTTGTTGCTACCCCTCATCTGGGCGCTTCTACAGAGGAAGCCCAAGTCAATGTCGCGATAGAAGTGGCCAAACAGGTCGCGGATGCCTTACTGGGCCGCGGTTGCCGTAATGCCGTAAATGTCCCATGCGTGGACCCGGAGATATATAAGGTGATACGTCCGTATGTCACCCTTGCCGAGAAGATGGGCCTTGTGATCGGGCAGCTCGCCGACGGCAGGATGCAGGAGGTGAAGATCGAGTATTCCGGCGAGATAGTCCAGCATGACCTGGCGTCTGTCACGATCGCATTCCTGAAAGGCGTCCTGACGCCCATTCTCCAGGAGACGGTCAACTACGTTAACGCGTCGTTTATTGCCAAAGAGCGCGGGATCAAGATAGTCGAGACAAAGACCTCGCAGATAGAGGAGTTCGCAAACCTTATAACTATCGAGGCAAATACCGACAAGTCCAAGGTGGTGGTTGCCGGTACGCTTTCGCCGCGCAAGAACCCGCGAATAGTCAAGATAAACGATTTCTATGTCGAGGCCTCGACAGTCGGTTATCTTCTTATACTGGTCAACGAGGACAAGCCGGGTATAGTCGGCCAGATAGGTACGATCCTCGGTCAGCATAAGATAAACATTGCCGGCATGACTTTAGGCAGGACTAAGGCCGGAGGCCGCGCAATGACCGTGCTCAACCTGGACGAGGAAGTGCCGGAAGGGGTAATGAAGGAAATACATTCTGCCAAACACGTAATGGAAGCCAAACTCATAAAATTATAATATGCCAAATACAGTCGTAGTAGGTGCCCAGTGGGGAGATGAGGGCAAGGGAAAGATAATAGACATATACTCCCGGGATGCTGATTATATCGTCCGGTACCAGGGCGGCAATAATGCCGGTCACACCGTAGTGATCGGCAATAGCGAGTTCATACTTCATCTTATACCTTCCGGTATCCTGCATAAGGGCAAGGTATGCGTTATCGGCAACGGTGTTGTCGTGGATCCCGAAGCGCTCATAAGCGAGATAGAGAGCCTGAGAGTAAAAGGGATAAAGGTCGATGACAACCTAAAGATCAGCGACCAGGTCCACCTGATATTCCCGTACCACAAGGAGATCGATACCCTCAGCGAACGCCGCAAGAAGATAGGTACGACCGGACGCGGCATAGGGCCGTGTTACGTAGACAAGGTCGGCAGGAGCGGTATAAGGCTTGCGGACCTGCTCGATGACGGGCTTTTCAGGAAAAAACTTAATGAGAACATAATAGCCAAGAATGAGACCCTGCAGAAGCTTTACGACCACAAGGGTTTTTCTTTCGATGAGATCTACGACAAATTCGTCGAATACAGGAATAAGATCGCCAAATACGCCTGCAATGCCACGATAATCCTCAACGAGGCCGTCAAAAAGAGGAAGAGGCTCCTGCTCGAAGGCGCGCAGGGCACCCTTCTGGATATCGATCACGGGACTTATCCGTATGTGACAAGCTCGAACGCTACCGCGGGCGGCGCGTGCACGGGTACCGGGCTTGGGCCTTCGAAGATAGACAAGGTAGTCGGAGTGGTCAAGGCGTATACGACAAGGGTCGGGGAAGGGCCTTTCCCGACGGAGTTCGGCCCGGACCTTATGGAGGTCATAAGGCAGAAGGGGAAGGAATTCGGCGCTACGACCGGACGTCCCAGGCGTTGCGGCTGGTTCGACAGCCTGATCGTCAGGCATTCGGCGCTGGTCAACAGTCTCGACGCTATCGTGGTCACGAAGCTTGATGTGCTTGACGAGCTCGATACGGTCAAGATAGCCGTTGCTTACAGGTACAAAGGAAAGGTATACAAGGATTTCCCGGCGAACATCGAGATGCTTTGGGATGTGGAGCCGGTCTATGAGGAGCTGCCGGGGTGGGGAGAGGATACCTCGCGCGTGGCAAACTTCTCGAAATTACCAACTAACGCCAGGAAGTATCTCAGGAAACTGGAAAAACTTATTGGCGTAAAGATAGAATTGGTATCGGTTGGTAGCAGGCGTGAGCAGGTGTTCAAGATGGGAGGAAAGAAGTAAACATGGAAAGGTTTTTTAAGGTCATCTTCTTTGTGGCAGCGCTTATAATATGCTGCAACGTTGTCATGGCGCAGGACCTCGCGGCGCCCGCGGCAACGGAGGCCTTCAAGCCGTTCGCTTTCATGACTGACCCGGTCTTCACTTTGATGGAGAAGGTCGCCCTTTGGTCAGTCCTGGGCGTGGCCATACTCGGCCTTTTATACGCCGGGTTCCTGATGGCGCAGATCCTTAGTGAGGACAAGGGTACGAACAAGATGCAAGAGATATCCACTGCTATCCGCGTGGGTGCCAACGCGTACCTCAACCGCCAGTTCAAGGCGATAGTGCTCCTTATGTTCTTATTGACCGCGGCTTTATATTTTACCGCGGGGGCGATACATATACAGATAGGAAGGGCCTGCGCGTTCCTTATGGGCGCCTTCTTCTCGGCTATGGTCGGTTTTGTGGGCATGAACCTCGCCGTACAGGGTAATGTCCGTGTGGCTGCCGCCTCAAGGACAAGCTTCGGCCAGGCGCTCAAGATCGCCTATCGCACCGGTACGATAACGGGTATGCTTACCGACGGCCTCGGATTGCTTGGAGGCACCGTAATATTTATGATCTACGGCGAACAGGCCTATGAAGTATTACTTGGTTTCGGTTTCGGAGGTACGTTGCTCGCGCTCTTCATGAGGGTAGGCGGCGGTATTTACACCAAGGCTGCCGATGTCGGTGCGGACCTCGTAGGCAAGATAGAGAAGAACATACCCGAGGACGATCCACGCAATGCCGCTACCATCGCGGATAACGTCGGCGATAACGTCGGCGATTGCGCGGGTATGGCCGCGGACATCTTCGAATCTTATGAGGTCACTATAGTCTCGGCCATGATCCTCGGCTGGGCCTCATTCGGGCATAAAGGCGTCATATTCCCGCTCCTCGTACGCGCGATAGGCGTCCTTAGTTCCATATTCGGCACTTACCTTGTCCGCACCAGCGACAAGGTCCGCAACGCAATGCGCGCGATTAATGTCGGCTTCTGGTCGTCGGCCGCGGTATCCATTATCGGTTTCATGATAATAGGTTTCTACTACCTGAGGTTCCCCGGTTCGGAGCAGCTGCCGAATTGGGCAAGCCTCGGCGTAGCCGGGCTTGACATGAGGCCGGTATGGACGACCCTCGTCGGTATCATACTTGCCATAACGATCAACCGCGTCACCGAGTATTTCACTAAGCCTGAGGCTGCCCCGGTCAAGTCTATTGCCAGGGCCACCCAGACCGGCCATGCTACTACGATCATCACCGGCCTTGCGGTCGGATATGAGTCGACCGTTTGGGCTATCATCATAATCGCGGCCGCCATAGGCGCCTCGGTCATGATATACGCCGGGACAAACCCGACATTCGTCGCTTACGGCGTCGCCATGTGCGGTATCGGCATGCTTACGCTTACCGGTAACAACATATCAATGGATGTGTTCGGTCCCGTTGCCGATAATGCCAACGGTATCGGGGAGATGGCGCACCTGGAAAAAGGTGCCCGCCAGACCCTCGCGGACCTTGATGCCGTAGGTAACACTACGAAGGCCATCACCAAAGGTATTGCGATCGGTTCCGCGGTTGTCGCGGCCGTTTCGCTGTTCAATTCGTATATAACCGATATCGCGAAAGCGACCGGGAGCACTTACGAGCAGATAGCCGCATCGCTTTCGATATCCGAGCCGAACGTATTCATCGGCTTGCTTATCGGCGGTGCTATACCGTTCCTTTTCAGTTCCATGACCATAAGGGCCGTCGGCCGCGCCGCGTTCCTTATTGTCAATGAAGTCAGGAACCAGTTCCTCGACAAGGAGATATGGGAAGGCAAGAAGACGCCGGATTACGGCAGGGTCGTTTCTATCTGCACCGCGGCTGCGCAGAGTGAGCTTATCGGCCCGGGACTTCTGGCGATACTCGCTCCCATACTCGTCGGGCTTCTTCTCCATAAGGAAGCGCTCGGAGGGTTCCTTGCAGGCATGATCCTCTCGGGCCAGCTGCTTGCCGTGTTCATGTCGAACGCGGGCGGCGCCTGGGATAACGCTAAGAAGTCGATAGAGGACGGCATTTACGGCGGAAAAGGCTCGGAGGCGCATAAAGCTTCCGTTACCGGAGATACTGTCGGCGACCCGCTCAAGGACACCGCGGGCCCGGCGCTCAATCCGCTCATAAAAGTCATGAACATGGTAGCCCTCCTTATAGTCGGCATCATGATAAAGAACCAGGAATTGAGCCCCGGCGTTATATTCGTCGGCATCGCGGGCATAGCCGTGATGTTGTGGGTCATCTTCAGGTCTCGTCGTGACGCTAAAGACATGATGATAGGAGATGATTCGAGCAAATAGTCGGTCCGGAGCCGTCCCCTTGCGGGGACGGCTCCATACATGCGGAGGATCCAATGTTTAAACTTATACCTCAAGAGGTGAAGTTCTTCGAGATGTTCGTAAAGAGCGCCGAGAACCTTTTAAAAGGCGCAAGGGTCTTGAAGGACATCGCGAACGATTTCAGTTCGCTGGCGGAGAACGCGGCCAAACTCGAGAGGCTTGAGCACGACAGCGACCAGATCACGCATGAGATCATGGAAAAGCTCAATAAAACTTTTGTTACCCCCCTGGACAGGGAGGATATCCATGAGCTTACAGCGGCCTTGGACGATGTCATGGATTTCATAGAAGCGGCCACTGAACGCATGGTCCTTTATAAGGTTTCCATTCCCACTCCCGAGATGAAAGAGATCGCCGAGGTCATACTTAAACAGGCTGAAGAGATAAATTATGTAATGCCCAAGCTCAAGGAGATAAAGCATTCCCAGATAATCGGCCATTGCATAGAGATCAACAGGCTTGAGAACGAGGGCGACAGGATACTCAGGGAAGCCGTGGCCGGACTTTTCGACAGGAAGATAGACCCCCTTGAGGTCATAAAATGGAGGGATATCTACGATTACCTGGAGACAGCCACCGATAAATGTGAGGATATAGCTGTTACGGTCGAAGGCATCGCGCTGAAATACTCTTGATTGACACGCGGGGACTTATTTGATAATATTAAACCAAAGGAGTTGTGCCTGTGAGGCGGCCTTTATTTTTTGCGGTTTTAGCCCTCTTTTTGATCTCTACACCACATAAGGCAAATCCCGAAGATAAGGCCACCGGATCCGTCAATGTTTCGGAGACGGCGGATATAGCCGCCCCGGAAGAAGTATCGTCGGCAGAAATACCGGCTCCCGAAGAGGAGAAGCCGCAGGAGGAGCCGGGGGCGATAATAATTCTCGACGGAGCGTTTCCTGAAGACGCAATAACGCAGGGCATCTGGGAATGGGATGATTCCCTTAAATATGGTGACTCAAAGTCCCATAGTGAGCCCGCGTCGGAAGGGATCACCGGACATTCGTATATATCGGCACCGGTAAATGTGCCGGACAACTGTAATATAGAGACATATGTTTACCTTGACCCTGCCAAACCGCCTCAGGGAATTCTTTTAAGGTTCAGGTTTGAGGCGGAAGGCAAAGAGGGCGAGATAGGCGTTTATAAGGAAGGGGAGAAGGAAGTTTTTATCTTCAACGACGATGAAGCTGTCATATACGACGGCATCCTGCCGGAACCGGGCAAATGGGCTAAATGGTCTGTCGACCCGGATGACCTGGGGTTGAGGGGCGCCAAGATCGCGGGAATATCATTTGTTGTTTATGGCGGCAAGGCTAACTGGGCAAGGACCCGGTTCGTGCCGTCTAAAAGATATAAGAATAATGCCAATTAAAGGAGAGCGCAGATGTCGAGAAGGACGGTAATCGTGGTTGTCGGCCTTATCGTCGTGTTTTTTCTGTCCAGCGTCGTAATGGCCATGGGAAGGAAGGTAGTTAAGCCGGCCGAACAACAGCCTGTTTCTTTGGGGACCACCCAGCCGGAAGTAGAGCTCATAAAACCGGAACAGCTTGAGCCGAATCCCCCCATTACCGAGGAGATGAAGGAAAAGAAGCCCCAGGATATAGCGGTTCAACTTGCCCCGGACGAAGGTACCAAGAACAGGCAGATACAGACCGCTCTCAAGAATGCAGGATACGATCCCGGCAGCATCGACGGAAAATTAGGTCCGAAGTCCAAAAAGGCGATAAAAGATTTCCAGACCGCGAACGGGCTTAAAGCCGACGGCAAAGTAGGCCCGAAGACATGGTCAAAACTCAGCACGTATGTGTCCCTTAATGCGGCCGATAATGCGGACACAAAGAAAGGAGGCAATTGATGTACAAAATTTCCAGGTTGAACGTACTCGCGCTGGTAGTGATGACGGCTTTCGTGGTTTCCGGATGCGCGGTGGGTTTCTATAAAAGAAGCCCCAAGGATATGCAGAAGATAGAGGACCTCCAGGCCGAGATAGAACGTCTCAAGACCCTGAGGGAACAGGAGAACAGGGAACTTGAAGCAGCCAAGGCTGAGCTCGAGAAAAGGCTCAAGGGCGAGAAGGGTGTTTCGGTTGGCATGGACGAACGCGGCCTCGTCGTGA
The DNA here is from genome assembly GCA_964484255.1 of uncultured Planctomycetia bacterium. GTDB lineage: Bacteria > Omnitrophota > Gorgyraeia > Pluralincolimonadales > Pluralincolimonadaceae > UBA6215. Next base: position 8,709 of record CAZAEH010000017.1, on the reverse strand, counting down.
CATTTGTCGCGGAAGTGCTCTTTGATTCGGGCATGGCCAAGATACGCCCATCCGCACATGATGTCCTGAACAAGGTGGCCTCGGTCATAAACGGAAAAGTCAGCGACAGGAATATCGCTATTGAGGGGCATACCGATAATGAACCCATAAAGAAGTCGGGATGGAAATCCAACTGGGAGCTCTCGACAACCAGGGCCACTTCCGTGCTCCATTACCTTGAGGACAGAGGCGTTGCGCCCAACAGGCTGCAGGCTACCGGTTATGGGGAATACCGTCCGGTCGCTTCGAATGACACAAAGGAAGGGAAACAGCAGAACAGAAGGGTCGAGATCATAATCCTTCCTAAGATGTCGAAGGCGGAAGCGGAATTTCTTAAAGAGCACGAGAAGGATTCGGAGTATATTAAGTAATCCTTTGTTATGCTCGGATAGTCTGAAAAACGCTGCCCGTCTATCGACGGACGGCGTTTTTCTTAAAGGAGCGCGAGATGAAAAAAAGAAGTAAAAGCGGAAAGAAAGCCGTAAAAAAAGCGGTCAAGAAAGTAAAAACTGCAGCCAGGACCACCACCAAGAGAGTAAGGTCCGTCGTCAAAAAGGTCAAGAAACTTCCCGTACTAAAGAGGGTCAGGAAGGCGGTCTCTCAGGTTGTGCAGGCGGTGGAGTCCCCCAGGGACAAGACCGAGGAGACTAAGTATTATCCACGCCCGACGCCATATCTTCCCCCGAGACAATGGGAACGCGAGGAACTCCCTGATCGTTACGGAGACACCCGCATTGTCATAATGGCCAGGGACCCCTACTGGGTATTCTCATACTGGGAAGTAACAGATGAGAAACGCGTCCAGATCGAAAGGGAAGCGGGCGCCTCCTGGAACGAGCTTCGCAAGGTCCTGCGCGTATACGACGTCACCGGGAAGGATTTCAACGGATTCAACGCCAACAGGTATTTTGATATAGATCTACATCCGAGCGCCGTCAGCTGGTACATAAATGTAGGTGTGGCCGACAGGTCCTGGTGCGTTGACCTTGGCGTCATAACCCCGAGCGGGAAGTTTATATTGATAGCCCGCTCGAATATAGTCCTTACTCCGCGTGACAGTGCTTCCGATGTTATCGACGAGGAATGGATGTCCATAGAGGAAGAGTTCCTAAAGCTCTATGGGCTTTGGGGCGGGTTTGCCGGGGCTTCTCCCGGCAAGGCAAAGATAAAGAAAATAATGAAAGAACGCCTGCAACAGGAGTTGTCATCGGGTGGGCTCAGCTCTTTTGTAAGGCCGCCCAATTACAAAGGCCGTGGTTTTTGGATGGTAGTGAATACCGAGCTTATAGTTTACGGCGCGACCGAACCCGATGCAACTGTTACTGTCCAGGGCAGACCCATCAAGCTTAACCCTGACGGGACATTCAGCCTCAGGTTTGCGCTTCCTGACGGGGAGCAGGTAATACCCGTAAAAGGCGTATCAGCCGACAAGGAAGAGGAACGCGTGATAACACCCATAGTCAGGAAATCAACCAAATAATGGAAAAAGGTTACCTTTGTATCGTATTACACAGCCATCTTCCGTATGTCCGGCATCCGGAATATGAAGATTTTCTTGAGGAAGACTGGCTTTATGAGGCGATAACAGAGACCTATATCCCGCTTATCAACGTGTATAACGGGCTTGTCCGCGACGGAGTCGATTTCCGCATAACTATGTCGATAACCCCGTCGCTGTGCTCAATGCTTGCCGATCCCGTGCTGCAGGACAGGTATGTCAAGCATCTAGACACCCTCATAGAGCTGGCGAACAAGGAAGTCGAGCGCACCAGGTGGGAGCCAGCTTTTAACCGTCTTGCCCTGATGTACCAATCACAGTTCATCGAGACCCGCCGTACATTCGTAGAACGTTACCACAAGAATATACTGTCGGCGTTCAAGGAGTTCCAGGATATGGGCAAGCTTGAGATCATAACCTGCAATGCGACCCACGGTTTCTTTCCCCTTATGGAGGTTTGCCCGAAGTCAGTCCGTGCGCAGGTCCAGGTGGGAGCTAACAGTTATGAGAGATTTTTCGGCAGGAGGCCGCGAGGCACGTGGCTTGCCGAATGCGGATATTTTCCCGGCGCCGACGCGTTCCTGAAAGAAGCGGGCATACGTTATTTCTTCACGGATACGCACGGTATACTCCATGCCAGTCCCCGCCCGAAGTACGGCGTATACGCGCCCATTTATTGCAGGTCGGGTGTCGGCGCATTCGCCAGGGATTTTGAGTCGTCAAAACAGGTTTGGAGCGCCATAGAAGGGTATCCGGGGGATTTCAATTACCGCGAATTCTACCGCGACATAGGTTTTGACCTGGATTTTGATTATATCAGGCCGTATATACATAAAGACGGTATAAGGATAAATACGGGGATAAAATATTACAGGATAACCGGTCGCACTGACCACAAGGAACCCTATAACCCGGATTGGGCGAGGGAGCGTGCCGCCTCGCATGCCGGCAATTTCATGTTCAACAGGGAAAAGCAGGTAGAATTCCTTTTTGACGTGATGAAGAAGAAGCCCATAATAGTAGCCCCGTACGATGCCGAACTTTATGGCCACTGGTGGTATGAAGGCCCCATGTTCCTCGATTTCCTCTTCAGGAAGCTTCATTATGACCAGAAGACCGTAAAACCGATAACCCCTTCCGAGTATCTCGAAAAGAACCCGCGCAACCAGGTATCGACCCCGACCATGTCAAGTTGGGGCTATAAGGGTTATTGTGAGCACTGGCTTGACGGTTCCAACGATTGGATATACAGGCACCTGCATAAGGCCTCCGAACGCATGTCCGAACTGGCGAACAGCTATCCGAACGCTTCCGGCCTTCTCCGCCGCGCACTCAATCAGGCGCTTCGCGAGCTCCTGCTTGCACAGTCAAGCGATTGGGCGTTCATAATGAAGACGGGTACGGTCGTACAGTATGCCGTCAAGAGGACCAAAGACCATATCCTTAGGTTCACGCGGATCTACGATGACATAAAAGCGAACCGTGTCGATGAAGGATGGCTTTCGGATATTGAGTATAAGGATAATGTCTTCCCTGAGATAGACTACAGGGTCCATGCCTGATATGCTCGATAAGAAGAAGATCCCCTTGCATGTAGCTGTGATAATGGACGGCAACGGAAGGTGGGCAAAGAAGCGCGGACTCCCCCGCGCAATGGGCCACCGGGAAGGACTCAAGTCCGTCAGGGAGATCATAAAGACCTGCCGCGAGCTTGGCATAAAATTCCTCACTCTCTATGCGTTCTCCGCGGAGAACTGGAAACGCCCTAAAGAAGAAGTAGATACCCTTATGCGCTACCTGAGCGAATACCTCGATAAGGAAGTCCCGAATTTCATAAAGAACGGCGTCCGGCTCAATTTTATCGGCAGGATAGCAGGCCTACCGGATGAGGTTAAGCCGAAGATAGAGAAATCGGTGGACGCTGCCAAGGGCGGAAGGACGTTGACCCTTAACGTGGCGCTCAATTACAGCGGCAGGACCGAGATCATAGATGCTGCAAGGGAATTCGCCAGGCTTGTCAGGGAAGGCAAGGCGGAAGCGGAGGACCTCGACGAGAAGATGTTCTCCGGATTGCTTAATACCGCAGGCCAGCCCGATCCCGACCTGCTTATACGCACTTCGGGCGAGATGAGACTTTCCAATTTCCTGTTGTGGCAGATATCGTATGCCGAGATCTATATAACGCCTAAGCTCTGGCCTGATTTCAGGAAGAATGACCTTGTAGAAGCGGTAAGGGAATTCCAAAATAGGGAGAGAAGGTTCGGCGCATGACAGAACAGGATAATAACCATAATAATTTAATACCCCGTTTCATCAGCTCTGCACTGATCATTGCTTTAGTGTTCTTTATCGTGGTCGTTTGGCCGAACTGGGTTTTTTGCGCCGTCCTGACTCTCATGATAGCCGTTGCCTTGTATGAGTTCTATTCGTTGGTAGAGAAGAAAGGTATCCCCATATTCAAGGCCAGCGGCATTTCTATCGGTATACTAGTACCGCTGTCGATCTATTTCACGTTCGAGCCGACCAAGGGATGGGAGCTGCTTTTTATCATAGCGGTACTCCTGACCATATTCATATTACAGTTCACCCGCAGGGAGAACAGCAACGCGATATTCGGCGTATCCACGACGATATTCGGTATACTCTATATCAGCTGGACTTTCAGTTTTATGCTCAAGCTCAAACTTCTCGACGGCCCTGGGCTGCCTTCCGGCAGCCTTTTGGTGGCTTTCCTGCTCTTGGTGACGAAGATGGGGGATATAGGCGCGTATGCCATAGGCACGTGCTGCGGTAAGCACAGCCTGATAGCCCGCATCAGCCCGAAGAAATCCGTGGAAGGGGCCTTGGGCGGTTTCGCATTCAGCGTGGGCGCGGCTTTCGCAAGCAAAAGCTTCCTGCCGACCGTGGCCTTGCACCATCTTTTGATATTGGGTTGCCTTCTCGGGATACTGGCCCAGGTAGGTGACCTGTCCGAATCCTTGATAAAACGCGATTGCCAGGTAAAAGATTCCGCTGACCGTATACCGGGTCTTGGAGGCGTGCTAGACCTTGTCGACAGCATATTGTTCACCGCGCCGACCCTATACTTCTATGTATTCCAATTCCTTAAATGAAAAAGATAAACATCCTTGGTTCCACAGGTTCTATAGGTACTAATGCCCTTGATGTCATTGCCAGGCATCCTCGCGAATTTTCGGTCACGGGACTGTCTGCCTATTCCAATTCAGCGCTGCTGGTAAAACAAGCCAAGAAGTTCCGTCCCAGGACGGTAGCTATATGTGACGGGTCAAAGGCTGCAGCCGTCCGCAAGGGGCTGTCCGGCACGGGGATAAAGGTCCTCGAAGGTTATGAAGGCGTAAACGAGCTTGCCGGGTACGATGAAGCGGATATGACGCTTGTTTCGATAGTCGGCGCAGCCGGGCTTATACCTACACTGCGTGCAATACACGCGGTAAAGACCGTGGCTCTCGCGAACAAGGAGCCGCTGGTCATGGCAGGAAAGATAATAACCTCTATGGCCAGGCAGAGGGGTGTCAGGATACTTCCGGTGGATTCCGAACACAGCGCCATATTCCAGTGCCTTAACGGCCATAACAGGGAAGACATAAAAAAGATATACCTTACCGGCTCCGGCGGGCCTCTCAAGAACGTGGCTGCCGGGAAATTCCACGGTCTTTCCCCCGAAAAGGTTGTCAACCATCCCCGCTGGAAGATGGGCAAGAAAATATCGGTGGATTCCGCCACCCTGATGAACAAGGGGCTGGAGGTCATAGAGGCAAGGTGGCTCTTCGGGGTGAATGTCGACAAGATAGATGTTCTTATACATCCCGAGGCAATAATCCATTCCATGGTAGAGTTTGTCGACGGCTCGATAATAGCGCAATTGTCGCAGACCGACATGAGGCTCCCGATAATGTACGCGTTCTCATACCCGCGCAGGGTCAAGTCGGTCTTGCCGGCGCTTGATTTCGTGAAGCTCGGCAAATTCACTTTCTCTCCGCCGGATTTCAGGAAGTTCCCGTGCCTGGAGATGGCCTATGAGGCCGCCAGGAAAGGCGGTTCGCACCCTGCGGTGCTGAATGCCTCTAACGAGGAGGCCGTGCTTGCTTTCCTCGGCGGGGAAATAAAGTTCACGAAAATATGCGCGATAGTCGAAAAAGTCCTCTCGTCCCACAAGACGAACGAGGAGCCTTCGCTTAACGAGATACTCGAAATAGATGCCTGGGCCAGGGAAAGGGCAAGGAGAATAATAAATGCTTGAGGTAGTGCTTGTAATACTCGCGTTTTCGGTGATGATATTCGTCCACGAGCTGGGGCATTTCATAATGGCCTTGCGCGTCGGGATAAAGGTTAAAACTTTCTCGATGGGAATGGGGCCGAAACTCTTTTCTATCACAAGGGACGGTATAGAGTACAGGCTTTCTCTGATACCGATCGGCGGATATGTCAATATGCTCGGGGAAGACCCTTCCGAACCGACGACCGGAGATAAGGGCGAGTTCGGGGCACAGCCCGCGGGCAACAGGTTCAAGGTCCTCGTGGCGGGCGTTACGCTCAATTACCTGCTCGGCCTGTTCCTGATCTGGATAGTTTTCATGGCCGGCTATCCGGTAATAACGACCAAGATAGGCGCTTTGGTAGATGATTACCCCGCGAAGAAGGCAGGTATCCTAGCCGGCGACAGGGTAACGGCGATCGACGGTGCTCCCGTGACCGACTGGGAAGCCCTTATAGAGATCATGCACAAGAAGATCGAAGGCGGTGAGGTTAAAGTTACCGTGGACAGGGACGGGAATATGATGGATTTTGCCCTGAAACCTGTTGTAAAGGAGACGAAGGACCTTTTGGGCAACGACGTGAAAGTAGCGCAGGTAGGTATAGTTAACTCGGACGAGAGGAGCTACCTGAAGTTCGGCCCGGCGGAAGCCCTTATCAAAGGTGCTAAAAAACAGGCCAGTTTTGTCGTGACCACTTACCGCGGGCTTTGGAATATAATAACCGGACGCCTGGCTTTCAAGGAGAACGTCTCGGGGCCTGTCGGTATATTCAATTTTATGACGCAGGCCGCGAAAGTCGGTATAATACCCTTGGTATTGCTTACGGCGCTGATCAGCACCCTGTTGGCCGTTTTCAATATACTTCCGGTCCCCCCGCTTGACGGCGGGCTGATGCTGTTCCTGGGTATCGAAAAACTCCGTGGTAAGCCGCTGAGCAGGAAAACACAGGAGATGGCCATGCAGGCCGGTTGGGTATTTTTTATAGGGCTTATGCTGTTTGCAACTTACAACGACATATTCAAAATGGTAGGAAAATGAAAATTACAAGACGCAAGACAAGGACTATCAGTTTAGGCGGAGTGAAGATAGGCGGCGCAAGCCCTGTCTCCGTGCAGTCGATGACCAAGACGGACACCCTGGATGTGGCAGCGACAGTGGCGCAGGTCAAACAGCTGGAGTTCGCCGGCTGCGATATTGTCAGGACAGCGGTAAAGGACGCCTCTTGCTGTGATGCCCTCGCCAAAATAATGAAGAAGATAAATATACCGCTCGAAGCGGATATACATTTCGATTACCGCCTGGCGCTCGCGGCGATAAGCGCGGGGGTCGACGGTGTGCGGCTAAATCCCGGCAACGTCTACAAGAGGGAAGAGATAGAGGCGGTCATCAAGGCCGCGAAGAAGCGCCGCATCCCCGTTCGCGTCGGCGTGAACTCCGGGTCCGTGCGCATACCGAAAGGCGGCGTTCCGAAAGACATGTTCCCGGCGCTGATGGTCAAGGCCGCGCTTGACTATATAAAGGTGATCGAATCACTCAATTTCCATGACCTGCAGGTTTCCTTGAAGGTTTCGGACGTCGGCCAGACGATAGACGCCTACAGGCTCATGGCCAAGAAGTGTGACTACCCTTTCCACTTGGGTGTTACGGCCGCGGGGCCGGAACTATCGGGAACGGTAAAGTCCGCGCTCGGTATCGGAATATTGCTCGCAGACGGCATAGGCGATACCATACGCGTATCGCTGACGGGTGACCCCGTGCAGGAGGTCATCGTCGGAAAAAACATCATACAGGGGCTCGGCCTCAGGCAGTTCGGGCCGGAAGTCCTCTCGTGCCCGACCTGCGGAAGGACAGAGGTTGATATCATTGGTATCGCCAATAAGGTGGAACAGGCCCTCGGTAAGATAAAGGACGAGAAAGGCAAGCTCCTGGGCCTTCGCGTGGCCGTCATGGGCTGCGTCGTAAACGGCCCCGGCGAGGCAAAAGAGGCGGACCTTGGCATCGCTGCCGGAAAGGGCAGCGGATTTCTCTTTATAAAAGGCAGGCCCGTGCGTAAAATAAAAGAGAGTGAGTTCGTAAACTCTATAATAAAAGAAATAAATAAGATCCTTTCAAAAACATAAGGGCTGACAACATGAGATGGACCAAGACGCTTATACCGACACTTAAGGAAGATCCTGCGGACGCCGAGATACTAAGCCACAAGCTTATGACCCGTGCGGGGCTAATACGCAAGCTTGCGACGGGCTCATATTCATACCTGCCGCTTGGCATGCGCGTCATAAATAAGGTCGAGAACATCATACGTGAGGAGATGGACAGGGCAGGGGCGCTCGAGGTCATGCTTCCGGCCGTCCAGCCGATAGAGCTCTGGCAGCAGACCGGCCGCGACGCCGACTACGGCGAGACGATGGCGAAGTTCAAGGATCGTCACGGGCACACGAACGTCATCGCCCCGACGGCGGAAGAGGTCATCACGAGTGTCGCCGCCGGAGAGATAAAGTCCTACAAACAGCTTCCCGTCAACCTCTATCAGATATCTTTCAAGTTCCGCGACGAGTTCCGCCCACGCTTCGGTGTCCTGCGAAGCCGCGAATTCATAATGAAGGATTCTTACAGTTTTCACCCGACACCCGAGTGCCTCGACAAGGAATATTGGAACATGTATGAGACCTACAAGCGCATATTCACGCGCTGCGGGCTCGATTTCGTGATAGTCGAGGCCGAGTCGGGCGAGATGGGCGGCTCGGGCTCGCACCAGTTCACCGCGCCATGCGACTCAGGCGAGGATGTCATAGTGTACGCCGAAGATAACAGCTACGCCGCGAACCTGGAGAAGGCCGCGGTAGACCCATTGCCGAAACAGCCTGCTGTCGCTAACGCGCCGAAGGCCGAAGA
>CAZAEH010000016.1:25718-32195 GCA_964484255.1 uncultured Planctomycetia bacterium | reverse complement strand
AGCCGCCGTCGAACATGACCGAGTACTGCTGGCCGTCGTAGTCGGAGTCGGCGATAAACATCGTATTACCTGCAGCTATGTGCCTGGCACCGTCGTATTTATTGTACGCAAAGGAAAAGGAACCATCCAGATAGTAAGGCTTCTCTCCGTCGATATAGCCCGCGTATAAAGTACCCTGGTAGCTGTCTATATCGGTTGTACCGCTGTTATCTTTTGAATTTATGTCAGTCGCCGCGTAACCGCCGCTCAATCCCAGGCGTAACCTGTTATTGAACGCCGGCATATCGCCGCCGAGGGCGGTGCCCCAGACCGTGGCGCGGTAGCCGTTGCTGAAGCCGCGGGGCTTCTGCTTTACATATTCACCGAAACCGCGCGCCCATGCCTCTGCCCCGCTAAGGCCTTCGCTTCCGGCCGAGATACCTGTTTCCCCTGCTTCGCGCGCCTGCGCGAAGAGATCTGAAAGCCTCGCGCTGCTGGTGCCGATGAACTGGTTAAGCGATGTGGTGCTCGTGGCTATAACTCCGCTGTCGACTACCGGGGAGAACGTGCCCAAGTCAGAGGCAACAGATGAGTCATCCATCAGTTCAAGGGCATTAAGCAAGGTTAGCATATCCCCTGTCGGTGACGTAATACCGTCAAGTGTCGCGCCAACAGCCCTTATGTTCGGGTTAGACGACACGCTCGCGAACCCTGCTGCGGTACGGTCCACTACGAGGAAAAGGTCTCCGTCGGAGCTTACGGTGGAAAACCTCAAGCGCGAATTATTGGATGTTACCGTTCCGGGGGTATTTACGCCTGCCCCGCCTGCGCCGTCTATGATCTTGAGCCTGCTGTTATTCGGGAGGAAGCCCGCTACCGTGACGTTTACGGAGCTGCCGGCATCGACGACAGCATTGGAAGCCGACGAGATATTTCCGTAGTTTGAGGCCGAACTGGCGACAAGAGCCAGGCTGGAACCGGCGTTCTGGGAATAGACCCCATTCACAGTAAGGCCTGTTGAGCCGACATCAAGGGCTGCGTCGTTCGTCAGGGCCCCGGTACCTACGGCATTGGCATTTTCGACGCGCAAGGTACCGTTATTTATTGTCGTATCGCCCGAATACGTATTGGCACCGGTCAGGGTAAGGATACCCGTGCCCTCTTTGGTAAATGACGTCGCACCGGTGCCGTCGGAGATGACACCGTTGAACGTCGTCGAAGTATTATCATGTCCGGCGGTCAATGTGCAAGCTGTACTGCGGTTTATAACATTGCCGTCGCCGGCCAGGGAACCTATATTCTCGTCTTTGCCGTTCAGGTCCAGTTCGGCGCCTGAAGCTATTGTCACGGCGCTGGTATCAGGTATTACTTCTGAAGCTCCAAGCGTAAATTTGCCGTCGTTGATCAAGGTGGTACCGGTATAGTCATCGCCGGTCATGTAAAGCAGTATCTCTCCGGAGCCGTTCTTGATAACGTTCCCGTTACCGGTTATCTTCCCTGTCAATGTATTCACGAGCAGGAAATCGCCGTCGCCGTCAAACGTGATATCATATCCGGCAACACCGGTATTTATATCACGGTAAATGAACATACTGCCCGCCGCGTCGGTCACCCCTATGGTGCTCGCCGCGGTAAGGGTGATAGAGCCGGAATATGTGGACATACCGGCGGCGCTGTTGAATAACGCGCCTTCCCCGCTCGTGCCGGAACCGGCTATGGTAAGGGGTTCGTCTTCCGACGCCGAGTAGAGGTCGTGGCCATTAAGGTCAAGCGAGGCGCCATCATCCACCGAGGTACCTTCATCCTGTGTACCGAGGGCTGAATCATTCCCAAGTTTTATAGTTCCCGCCTGGATGCTGGTCGAACCCGTATAGGTGTTGTTGCCGGAAAGGGTCGTCGTGCCGGTACCTTTTTGCTGGACGCTTATACTTCCCGATATCACCGGACTGAACGTAAAATCATCGGTCTGCCCGAAAACAACATTCGCGGTCCCGCTGCCGCCGGTAACTTCCGCGGCATCGATTGTACCTGAAGTGCCGCTGCCTCCGCTGCCGACAACAAGAAGGCCTTCCGAATCCGCGTTTTTCCCGAGGGTTATTGTCCCCGCGCCGCTGTTGACCGTAACCGTAGCTCCGTCATATACCACCAGCTCAGCGGTACCGGAATCACCTACAGAAAGATCGGAGCCGGCGGTAAATGAGGAACCGGTGTCACCTAAGTAAATAGCGCCGTGCGAACCGGCGTCTTTGGCTACGTAACCGTGGTCGCAGGTAACCACGCCCCCGTCGGAAATAGTCAGGAAACCGTCATAAGTCTTGCCGATATTGAGGTCGCCGGTATTGGTCCAGGTGGAACCGGTGCCGTCGACGTATACTTCGCCTACATTATTATAGCCTACATCCGACCAGGCATCGGTTACAACGCCTCCGTCAACGATATTCATCACGCCGGGGCCTTCCTTGCCCACGGTAAGACCGTTGGTATTGGTCCAGGTGGAACCGGTGCCGGTGACCGTGACGGTACCATCCCCGCCGCTATAACCGGCCAGGATACCGCTGCGGCTGGTTACGTCAGCGCCGTCGGAAATATAGAGCGTACCCGTGCTTCCTGAACCGACATATATATCTTCGCTATTGGTCCAGGTGGAACCGGTGCCGGTGACCGTGACGGCACCTGAAGAACCGCTGTTGCCGCCTATATAAGCGGTATATGCAGTAGAAAACACGCTGCCATTTGAAATTACCAGGTCGCCATTATGATTGTCGCCAACCACCAACCCGCCACCGACACTCCAGTCGCAGTTGTCAAAAGTGAAGGTCCCGGAACCTTCCGTGTCAAACTTGAACCATACATCGGCGGCAGTCGCCCCGCTGTAACCGGACAATGTTATATTGTAATCGGAAGTATCAAATATAGTTTCGTAGTTGAGCGTCGAGAGGGCGCTTTCCAGCGTGATAGTGCCTTCGGCCCCGGAACCAAAAGCGATCGTACCGCTCGTCGCGCTTGTATTTAGATCGGTTACCGCCTGCCTGATACTGCCCGCTCCTGAATCCGCGGTATTCGACACATCAAATGTTCCGGCATTCGCTGCAGCAACAAAAGTTGAGAAGACAACCGTAAACCCAAACAATAAACCGATCCTGCCCGCTAACGCGGAGGTTTTCGTTTGAGCCTTCATCTTTTCTTCTCTCCTTATTTTATATGATAAGATTTATTATTCCCTGCGGTTATTATAATACTTTTTCATGAATTAATCAACTATTATCTGGCAAGGGATTTATGTATTGTTAATCGGTAAGCGACTTGGTAGAATATGGCCATGAGCGCAAACCTTAAAAAGACCAGGGTCGGGGTGATAGGGGTAGGCCATCTCGGGCAGCATCATGCCCGTATATACGCGGGGATGCCGGACGTCGAGCTTGTCGGGATATGTGACACGGACCCGGGCCGTGCGAGACTGCTGTCCCGTAAATATAAGACCTCTTATTTCCAGGATCACAGGCAGATGTTCGGCATAATCGACTGCGCCTCGGTAGTAGTCCCCACTGAATTGCACTTTGCCGTCGCAAAAGACTTCCTCGAGAACGGGATATCCGTACTCATAGAAAAACCGATGGCCAGATCCGTTGAGGAGGCGGAAGGCCTGCTTTCAACGGCCCAGCAGAAAGGGTTGACCATACAGGTCGGCCATGTCGAAAGGTTCAATGCAGCCGTAATGGCACTCAATGAGGTCCAGGGAAATGTCCGTTTCATTGAATGCCACCGCCTGGGGCCTTTTAAAAAGCGCGCGTTGGATGTCGGAGTGGTCCTGGACCTTATGATACACGATATAGACATAATACTGGCCCTGGTCAAGTCGGAAATAGCGTCGATAGACGCTGTCGGCGTCAACATACTTACCGACCACGAGGACCTGGCGAACGTCAGGATAAGGTTCAAGAACGGCGCTGTCGCAAATCTCACTGCCAGCCGGGTCACCGACAAGGAGATGCGCAAGATCCGCCTCTTCAAGGACGATTGCTATATCTCGCTGGACTACGTCAAGCAGGAATCCGTCCTTTACCGAAAGATAAACAACAGGATCACCGGTAAACTCATAAACATCAAAAAAGAAGAACCCCTAAAGAAAGAACTGGAAGCGTTCATCGGGTGCATAAAGTCGGGAGAGCGGCCCCTCGTCTCGGGCGAGGAAGGCCGTGACGCCCTCAAGATAGCGCTCCAGATTGAAGATGCCATAAAACAGGGCCTTAAGGATAATGCCTAAAAAGATATTCATGATAGCCGGCGAGGCATCAGGCGACCTGCACGGCTCAAACCTGATCCTTGCAATGAAAGAAATATCCCCTTCCTCCGTCTTTGAGGGAATGGGCGGGCCGCTGATGGTAGAAGCGGGGCTCTGTTCCTTCCAGGACACCACGGACCTCGCGGTAATAGGACTCGGTGAGGTGCTCGTAAGCCTCAAAAAATTCAAAAAAGTATTCCGTGACCTGGTAAAGAAACTCGAGGACGAAAAACCGGACTGTGTTGTGCTTATCGATTACCCTGAATTCAACCTGCGTTTCGCGAAAGAGGCAAAAAAGAGGGGCATAAAGGTAATATATTACGTAAGTCCGCAGATATGGGCCTGGCGCAGGGGGCGCATAAAGGCGGTAAAAAAATATGTCGACAAAATGATAGTCATACTGGACTTCGAAAAAGGATTTTATGCGAAGGAAGGCGTTGCGGTTGAATTCGTCGGCCACCCTCTCCTTGATTCCGTAAAGACCTGCTGCGCAAGAGATGAATTCCTGGAACGCCAAGGCCTTGATCCCTCTAAAAAAACGGTAGCCATACTACCCGGCTCCAGACGCAGCGAAATAATAAGGAACCTGCCCGTAATGGCCGAGGCCGCCGAGATCATAAAGGAGAAACTTGGCGATGGCGTGCAGTTCATGGTAGCTAAACCTAAAGGGGCGGATACCGAATTATACGAAGAGATACTTGGCGCGGAAGGGTTCAGGCCTGAGCTGGTAGAAGGCAATGCTTACGACTGCATAAATTCCTCGGACATGGCCCTTGTGGCATCGGGTACCGCGACCCTTGAGACCACTATCCTCGGGAAACCCATGATCATTGTATACCAGGTCTCCTTCCTGACTTGGCTGGCCGGCAAGCTTCTGGTAAAGATACCTTATATCGGCCTGTCAAATATAGTCGCGGGAGAAAAGATCGTCCCGGAGTTCGTCGGATTTACGGTAGATCCCGCGAAAGTGGCCGACGAAGCCGTATCGATACTCCTTTCGCCGGATCGTAATGAGGGTATCAAGACCCGTCTTGCCGCAATAAAAAGCAAACTCGGTGAACCCGGAGCGAGCAAACGCGCCGCGGCGATAATAGCAGGGACTTAAAGATAATACTCGGATAGAAGTTCTACCGTATGGATGACTTTCGCGGATGTGAACTGGCTTATCTGCATCTTACAGGAGCCGCAACCGGTAACTACATAATCGGCGCCGGAGGCCTCTATCCGGCTAAAAAGCGCGCTGCCTATCGATGCGGAGAGATCGAAATTCTTTTTCTTCAGACCGAACGTTCCCGCCATGCCACAGCATGAATCTTCCATCTTCCTTATAGTCATGCCCGGGATAAGCTGGACCAGGGACTCCTGCAGGCCTCCTATTGCCTGTGTTTTAAGATGGCAGGGTACATGAAAAACCACACAACGGTTGGACGGCTTGAAATTGGTATTCATCTCGCCGTCATTAAGCAGCATCCAAAGATATTCATGTATATCAAAAGTATTCTGGGAGACCAGCATAGCCTCCGGAGTATTAAGTATCCCGGGGTACTCTTCTTTAAGGGCAAGGCCGCAACTCGGGCAACTCGTCACTATATCGTATCCGGACTTTACCAGGCCGTACAATCTTTTTACGTTAAAAGTTATTTCCTTATGGACCCCTTCGACATTACCCGATGATATCCCGGGCATACCGCAGCATTTCAGGGACGAAAGGATCGTTTCGATCCTGTTCTTGCCAAGGACGTTTATTGTGGCGGCCCCTTCCCCTTCAGGGCTGAACAGGTCTATATAGCAACCGGAAAAATATACGACCTTTTTCTTCGGATGTGCCAATGAGGATTTCTTTACCGATAATGACCTCCTGGAAAGCCTCGGAAGCGTTCTCCTGACGTCTATGCCGGCGATCAGGCCTGCGAGGGCCTTCCCGGCAGACGAGCGCAACAGTCCGTATGCCTCGGGAAAAACTGCCGCGATACGCACCTTTTCCAACAGCGCCTCCGAGAACCCCACCCCCCATTCTTTCGCGAATACCTCTTTCGCCATAGAGCAAATTTGAGAGATATCGGCGCCGGTGGGGCATTCTACCCTGCAGGACTTGCAATTGATACACGTATCAAGGAGGGATTTTATCGCCGGGTCGCGGAGCAATTTTGCATCCAGCTCTCCGGTAATTACTCCTTTGATCACTGCAGCTTTGGCGCGCGGAGAAGCAAACTCTT
>CAZAEH010000016.1:0-25708 GCA_964484255.1 uncultured Planctomycetia bacterium | reverse complement strand
AACTCTTCCGGCAGCACAAGGTTTACCGGACAGATGCTCCTGCAAAGTCCGCAAGCGTGGCACTTTTCAACTTCCTGCCTTATGCTCTCCGAGTCAAATACCGTCCCGGTCGCGGCATATTTGACATCCGCATCGCAGACCAGGTCGTGCACTACCCTCTCCTCCTTGCCTATCTTCTTCCCGGGATTAAGTATGCCCCTCGGGTCAAATATGTCTTTTATCCCGCGGAACATCGCATAAAGCGGCCCTGATTGTTTCTTGAGATAAGGTATCCTCAATATACCATCCCCATGCTCGGCGGATATGGAACCGTCAAGCGATACGACCATCCTGTAAAAATCATCCGCTATGTTGTCCATTTTTATCAGGTCCGCCCTGTCCTTAAGGTCAAGCATCGGCCTGATATGCATGTTCCCGTCACCTGCATGGCCATAAACGCACGCCTCAACGGAATATTTCTCGAATATGGCATAAGCGCCTATCATGAATTCGCCCAGATTTTCCGGCGGGACTATCGCATCCTCTATGAACGCAACGGGACGTTTCTTCCCTCTTGCCCTGTTCATTATGGGGACGGCGGCCCTGCGGACCGCCCATAATCCCGCCCTGTCCGCCGGGTCCCTCGCCACAACAGGAGAGCCTTTGATGCGCGCTATCCTTGAATCAAGCTCTTTCGCGTCGTCTCCTTCCAACTCCACGAGCACCAGGCCTTTTGCGGCCTTGGGCAAAAGCCTTTTAAGGCCGGGTTCCATCTCCTTAGCCATCTTTACGAAAGCCTCATCCATAAACTCCATCGCAGAGGGTCCGGCCGTTTTGAACATCTCTATGGCATCTGCGAGTTCCTCGGGGGCCTTAAGCGGGAGCAGGAGAAGCGCCCTCGATTCAGGCAAAGGAGATAGCCTCAACTTCGCTTCCGTGATAACTGCGAGCGTCCCTTCGGACCCGGACATAAGTTTAACGAGGTCGGGCTGGCCTTCCCTGAACCCGGCAAAGACATTATATCCGCTTGAAGTCCTCCTGACCTTCGGCGCATATTTCTTTATGTTATCTTCGTTCTCCTTAAAAAGCTCAACCAGGGGCCCGCTTATGTCTTTTATCCTGACGCCCGGCCTGAGATCGGCTACCCTGCCGTCCGAAAGCACGACCCGGAGTTCCTCGCACCAATCTGCAGTGGACCCGTACTTCACGGAATGCGGGCCTCCTGAGTTGCCGGCTATCATCCCTCCTACGGTGCAGTAATCGCAGCTGGAGGGGTCGGGCGGAAAGGACATTTTATGCAGGGAAAGCATCCTGTTCAGGTTGCCGCAGACCAAACCGGGCTGGACCACGACCGTATCATCACCCTCATATGAGACCACGCGGTTCATATATTTCGTAAAATCCAGTATAAGTCCGCTGCCGACCGCCTGGCCGGCCAGGCTGGTGCAGGCTCCCCTGGCGGTTACCGGTATAGAGTTGCTGTAGGCATACCTGACGGTCTCTATCACATCATCGATGTCCCTGGGCAGGATAACGCCTTTTGGTTTTATCTTGTATATCGAAGCGCCGAAGGAATATATGTGGCGGGTTATATCGTCAAAAAATATATCGCCTTTTAGTGCTTTTTTGAGGTCTTTTTCAAGCGGGGTCATCTCGATACGGGCAGGGTGACGAGGGCATGGGGGACTACATAAACTTTCGCGTCTTTCCCGCGCGTTCTAAAAGCATGTTCTAACGCCTCGTCAACGTTCCCGAAATAGAGCATTTTCATGTTCCTGACAAGCTCCCTGGAGCCGGCACCGACTATCGCGCAATCCGCGAGCAAGAGCGACTTGGCAACGGCATAGGCCCTTTGTTCGCCTGCGAGGCAATTCCTGCTCTTCATCTTCTTCACTATTTCATCCGCACTCTTTGCTTTCTTCATGGCGCCATAGAACCTGCGTTCCCCAAGGCCTTTTCCTATACCATCCTCGCAGGTGGCGGGTATTATTATCAGCCCTCCTTTCCTGATGACAGGTTTCTGCGTATTGGTAAGGTAGGTAAGGGCTCGTGAGGCCTGGTAGATGTTGACATCCTTAGGCCAACCGACGCCGCATATGACTATGTCGGCGGGTTCATCAACCTTGATCCTGTAATACAGCATGGCATGCTCTATACCCTTATAAAAAGCCAGCTGGGGCTCACCTGCGGTCGCGAAGACCGTATGGCCCATGTCATTGTTTATGACATTAACTATGAATTTCAGCTTGGCGACACACGCCGCTTCCATGATCCAGCGATGGAAAGGGTTACCCATGATCACCCCGGGTTTCGCGCCGGGCTTGTCAATGAAACGGGGCGAATGCGTGAACCTTATCGTCTCTTCACCGGCCATGCCGATACTTAGCGTCTCGGGGCCCCCTGAAAAACCGGCGTGGAGATGGGGCTCTATTACGCCTATCGAGATAACATGGTCATTATAGAGAAGCTCCTTGTTCACAACAACCGGGACACCGTTGGCAACATAACCCAGATGGGTAAGATTAGAGGCGTCCACGGGGTTATGTATCTTTACCTTTATCCGGCTCGCTATGCCCCCTCCGAAAGCCTTGTCAATGTCTTTCTTAGACGGAGGGGTGAGCATGCCTACTGCCATGAATATGGTGATGTTCCTGTCTTTTACTCCTTTTTTCGACAGTTCTTCAAGCAATATCGGCAATATGAGCCTGCTCGGGCACATTCTCGCCAGGTCGGGCACAACAATGGCCACCGTATCATTCGGAGAGACCATATTGCTAAGGGGGGAACAGC
This sequence comes from uncultured Planctomycetia bacterium, assembly GCA_964484255.1. Lineage (GTDB taxonomy): Bacteria > Omnitrophota > Gorgyraeia > Pluralincolimonadales > Pluralincolimonadaceae > UBA6215. The sequence continues at coordinate 22,939 of CAZAEH010000016.1, read as the reverse complement.
CCATCGGCTTGAGAACGGCATCCCTGATTATGCGGACCTCGCTCTTCTTCGTGTGGGATTGTTTCGGGCGAAGGACCCCGAGAAGGTTCCTGTCGGGGATCGATACGTTTACCTGGGTTTTTCCGTAAGGTATGTTTATCTTCATGAAATTAAGGGACGGTCCTTACAATGACGCAAGAACCGTCCCCATTATTCTACTACTTGCCGAGTATTTTGTCGACCTCTTTCTTGTCCGCATCCATCACGTAATCAATACCCGAGATCCCGGCTGCCTCACGGGTCAATGCGACTATATCGCCGCGGGTGATGAACTCAAGCGCAAACTTCCTCTCTCCCGCCATGAGCTGCTTTAGGCCCTGGGCCAGGCGCGAGAAGTAGGTATATACGCCGAGCGCCGAAGCCGGGAGCTGGTCGAATTTCTTGCCCAGTTTCCTCTTAAGCTGCGCGGAAGTTATAAATACCTCCTCGACCGACTTCCCGTACTTCTGGAGCGATTGGGGGATGTTCTCTTCCTTTATGGCGTTGCCTATGGTCTTTCCTACCATCGCCGCGCACATGTTGGCGCGAGCCATGCCCACCGCCTTTACGAACGGCGCACCAAGCGCAAGCGCCTTGAAGACATGGTCCTCAAGCGTCATGCCGCCGGCCATTACCACGTCCGGTATGTGCTTGCCTTTCTTTTTGAGCCTCATGAGCATCTGGTAAGCGAGGCATTCGAGCTCTACCGTGGGGATGCCCCACTCGTTCATCATCCTCCACGGGCTCATGCCGGTACCGCCGCCTGCGCCGTCGATGGTCAGGACGTCGACCTTGGCCTCGGAGCAGAACTTGATCGCCCTGGCGAGGTCTGCCGGACGGTAAGCGCCGGTCTTGAGGAAGATATACTTGGCACCCGCTTTCCTGAGGTCCTTAACACGCTTCAGGAAACCTTCTTCGGTCACCATACCGACCCTTGAATGCCTTTCGAACTCATCGAAAGTCCTCTGGAACGAATCCACCGACATCTGTTCCAACGGGTCCGGTAATACCACGTAGCCGCGGTTCTTGAGCATCTGGGCTTTCTTAAGGTCGCGGATCTTTACCTCTCCGCCGATGTCCTTGGCGCCCTGGCCCCACTTGAGTTCAACGGCTTCAACGCCAAGCTTCTGGATCGAATACTCAAGGACCCCGAGCCTGGAATCTTCGACGTTCTCCTGGACGACGATCGCGCCGTATCCGTCTTCCTGCCAGTCCTTGAAGGCCCTTACCCTGCGCTCGAGCTCAGGCGCCTTCTTTATGAGGCCTTTCTCGATGACGGCTTCCTGGTCCATTCCGACGACATTCTCGCCTACGGTAACGACCGTTCCGGTGATCGCCGCACCTATCGCGATGCCTTCCCAGTTATTCTTGGCAACGTCGGTCGAACCCTGTCCGCCGCCGAGTATGGGATAGCGCAACTTTATCTTCTTGTCATGGCCGAGTCTTGTCTCGAGACTGACGTTGGGGAATATGGCAACGTCCGAGTCAGCCTTTACCCCGTATGCACCGACAGCGGTGCCCATTATGTTGAAATGGGAAAAATCGATGGGGTAATCTTTTTGTGACGCGGCCGTTATGGCGCCGAATGGCTGGGGATATATGACCTCTGATCCCCTTACTGCGGATTTTCCTATCTCGCACAACCCCGGGCATCCGTCGATGCATACGACGCACATCCCGGAGAAGGGAGATACTTCATCGCCGAACCGGTTCTTTGTGCCGGTCGCAGCGCTCCTGTTGGGCTTGCTGAACGACATTTTGCTGGCTCCTTTTTTATCTGTTTACCGCGAACAAAAACAAAAAACGCCTGCCATAGGCAATTGACCAAGACAACATTGTCTTTCGATACGCCGTTGTATCGAGTCGATGCGAAGGGCTTAGATGTTGCCCAAGTGCACGTTCTTCAGCTTCTTTCCCGCTATCTGCCTTGCCCTCTCCAGCGTCTCCTTCGACGTCGGCGGCGACTCCAGGTTATAGCACGGAAAATATCTTGTAAAATGCACCGGCACATCCGGACCCGCGTTCTCGTATATCCAATCCGTAAGACGGATAAAATCCCTGTCCTTGTCATTTAGGCCGGTTATGACAAGATTCGTTATTTCCACGTGGCATGACCTGACCGACCTCTTTATCGTATGCAGCACCGGGGCCAGGCTCCCCCTGCAGTATCGCCTGTAAAACTCGTCATCGATAGACTTCAGGTCTATGTTCATTGCGTCGATGAAAGGAAGCATCTCTTCAAGAGGATCGGGATTCACGTAGCCGTTGGTGACAAGCACGTTCTTGAACCCCTTCTTCCCGGCAAGTTTAGCGGTATCAAGCACAAATTCATACCATATGAACGGCTCGTTATACGTATAAGCTATCCCGAACGATCCGCATTCCTTCGCCTTGGCAACGGCCCAGTCCGGGGTTATCGTCTCCGTGCGCGCGTCTATATCCTGGGATATGGCCCAGTTCTGGCAGAAGGGGCATTTGAAATTACAGCCCTTTGTACCGAGCGAAAGTATGTATTCCCCGGGGTGAAAATGGTAAAGAGGTTTCTTCTCTATAGGGTCCAGCGCAACGGAAGTCGCCTCTCCGTATACCGCCGAATACAGTTTCCCGCCGAGGTTCTGCCTGACGCCGCATATCCCCGTAAGGCCGTTGACTATCCTGCATTCGTGCGGGCACAGCCTGCAGCGGACCTTCCCTTCCCGGCCTTCTTCTTCCCAATAAAGAGCTTCCTTCAAAACCTGTTCTTCTCCTCGGGTTTCTGCCCTTCTTTAAGGAGTGATGACAGCTCTTTCATGAACTGGTTGATGTCCTTAAACTGGCGGTAGACCGAGGCGAATCTTACATAGGCGACTTCATCGAGGTCATGGAGCTGTTTCATCACGAATTCTCCGATCGTGGTCGAGGAGACTTCTTTTTCATAATTGCGCTGTATTATCCTCTCGACCTCGTCGACCATACCCTCTATATTATCCATCGGGACGGGACGCTTCTCGCAGGCCTTAACTATGCCTGAGAGCAATTTCTTCCTGTCGAACGGCTCACGCCGGCCGTCCTTCTTTATTACCATAAGCGAATGTTCTTCAAGGCGCTCGTAAGTGGTGAACCTCTTCTGGCATTTGAGGCATTCTCGCCGGCGGCGTATCGTATCGCCTTCGGCCGATATCCTGGAGTCGATGACCTTATCCTCAATATTGCCGCAAAAAGGGCATTTCATCTCTTCCTCTTCTTTGCCTCTTGGGTCCTTACTGTTATTCCGGCTTCCTCGAAAAACTTCCGGGCCATCTCATCGGGATAACCCGATTCCATCACTATCTCTTTTATCCCGGCATTTATGAGCATCTTTGCGCATATCGAGCACGGCTGGTTCGTACAGTAAAGCGTTCCGCCGTGGATATCGACTCCGTACAACGCCGCTTGTATTATGGCGTTCTGTTCCGCGTGGAGCCCGCGGCAGAGCTCATGGCGTTCTCCGGAAGGGACCTTAAGTTTGTCGCGCAAGCAACCCTGGTCCTCACAGTGCGATATCCCGCTCGGAGTGCCGTTGTATCCGGTCGTAAGTATCCTCCTGTTCTTGACGATAAGGGCCCCGACCGCCCTCCTGAGGCAGGTGGAGCGCTCAGCGACGAGCTTTGCTATGCCCATGAAATACTCGTCCCAATCCGGGCGCTTCTTGCCGGCTGCAGGTTTCTTCGCCATATCAGACCTCTTTGAGCAGGCCGGCATAAAGCGGGAACCTTTTTACCATCGCACCCACTTTTTCCCCGACGCGCTTAGCTGCTGTTTCATCGTTTATGCTGCACAACACCTCATCGACGAACGATGCTATCTCTTCCATCTCCTTTTCCTTCATCCCGCGCGTGGTGACCGCAGGGACCCCTATCCTTATGCCGCTGGGTTTCATCGGCGGGTTAGGGTCGTATGGGATGGTGTTCTTGTTAACGGTTATCCTCGCCTTGTCCAGGGCCTCTTGCGCATCCTTGCCGTTAAGCCCCTTATTGTTAAGGTCTATGGAGAAGAGGTGGTTATCCGTGCCTCCTGTAACTATCCTGTAACCTTTTTTCTGGAAGGCCGCAGCCAATGCGCGCGCATTGGCTATTATCTGCTTCTGGTATTCCTTGAACTCCGGCTTCAGCGCCTCCTTGAAGGCGACGGCCTTGGCCGCTATTACATGCATCAACGGACCGCCCTGGATCCCGGGGAAGACCATCGCATCTATCTTCTTGGCAAATTCCTTACGGCAGAGTATCATGCCTCCGCGAGGACCGCGAAGTGTCTTGTGAGTAGTAGTAGTGACGAACTCTGCGTATGGCACGGGATCCGGATGGAGCCCGGCTGCGACCAATCCCGCAAAATGCGCCATATCGACCATAAGATATGCCCCGACCTTGTCGCATATACCGCGGAACCGTTTAAAATCTATTGCGCGAGGATAATTCGACGCGCCGGCCAGTATCATCCTGGGTTTGCATTCAACCGCCGCCCTCTCGATCTCATCATAGTTGAGCATCTCCGTCTTGCGGTCTACCATATACGGCACTATATTAAAATATTTCCCGGAAAAATTCGCCTTATGCCCGTGCGTCAGGTGGCCGCCGCATGCCAGGTCAAGCGCCATGACGGTATCTCCCATTGAAAGCGCCGCAAAATAAACGGCCATGTTGGCCGAAGAACCGCAATGCGGCTGGACGTTCGCGTGCTCCGCCTTGAAGAGCTCTTTTGCGCGTTCGATGGCAAGTTTCTCGGCGACATCTATATATTCACATCCGCCGTACCATCGCGCCGAGGGATAGCCTTCGGCATACTTATTGGTAAGGACCGAGCCCTGCGCTTCCAGGACCGCGCGGCTGACGAAATTCTCGCTGGCGATAAGCTCTATGTTACCCTCTTCCCGCCGCGTCTCGTCAACTATGGCCCCAAATATCTCGGGATCGGTCTTCTTAAGTTCGTTCATCTGTCAGCCTCCAGGTCTGATATCTGTTTTACCCTCCTCAAATGCCTTCCTCCCAGACGTCTTGTGGACATCCAAACATCGAGTATCTTCTTTGCCTTGAATATATTTATGCTCCTGGCCGCAAATACGAGCACGTTAGCATCATTGTGTTCCCGGGAAGAGCGCGCGCTCTCCGTGTCAAATACAAGGGCGGCCCTTACCCCGCGATACTTGTTCGCTACCACTGACATCCCTATACCGCTCTTGCATATCAATATACCCCGCGGGAACTTCTTTCCGCTCACGGCAGAAGCAACAGCCGCTCCGTACTTGGGATAATCGCAGGATTCTGCGGAATAGCACCCGAAGTCCTTAAGCTCGTGGCCTTTTGACCTCAGGTATTTTATTATCTTTAACTTGAGGTCAAAACCCCCGTGATCGGCCCCTATCGCTATACGCATATCTTTTTGCCCACCCTTTCTACCGCGTCTTTAAGTGTCATTAAAACCGATTCATATACTTCTTTGGGTTTGCCTATAGGGTCGGTGACCCATAAGTTACGGGGCTTCTCATCCTCGCCCTCGTAAGCATATTCGACCAACAGGTACGTCTTGGAGGCAGCTTCAGGAAGAAGTTCTTTTATCGCCTGGACATGGATAGGCTCCATGCAGAGTATGAGGTCAAAATCCTTTATAAGCTGGCCTGAGACTACCTGCGCCCGGTGCCCTGAAACATCTATATGCTCCCTCTTCATTACTTCGACCGCATTAGAGCTTGCCATCATTCCCGGTATAGTGGCTATGCCCGCAGAAGAGACCTTTATATTACTGCAATTCCTGTCTTTGATCCATTTGCGCAGCAGGCCTTCGGCCATGACGCTGCGGCATGAATTTCCCGTGCACACCAAAAGAACGGATCTAACCATTGGCCACCTCTATTATCTTCCGGCCCGGGACGGCGCCTTCCCTGAGCACTACGGGTTTCCGGCCCGAAATATCAACGACTGTCGATTCCATGCCTATCTTTGTCCTTCCCCCGTCTATCAACACATCTATCTTGCCGTCCAGGTCGCATAGGACCTCTTTTGCGCTCACCGGAGGTTTATTCCCCGAGATATTCGCGCTCGGGGCCACTACCGGCACACCCGCAGTCTTTATGAGCATCAAGGCTATTTTATTGTCGGGCATCCTGAACCCCGTCTTCCCGCCGCGCTTATCCCTCAATATCAGTGTTAGCGGCCCGGGCCAATATTTTTTTATCAGCCTGACGGCCTTCGCGGGTATCCTGCCCGCCATCTCCCTGACCGTCTTGATATCCGATATGTGCACGGTCAAAGGCTTGTTAAGCGGGCGGTCCTTTATCTTATACAGCCTATTGACCGCTTCCTTATCCAGGAGGTTGGCCCCAAGGCCGTAGACAGTCTCCGTAGGAAAAGCCACCAGTCCGCCGTTCTTTAATATCAAAGCCGCGCCGCCTATTTTGGCCGCGTCCGGCCGTGAAGCATTGACACGCGCAACTATAGTCATCTATCCTTGAGTCTCTTATTCTTTGCTATTACGTCGGCTTCAAGCCGCTTCTTAAAAGCATTGAGTTCCCCGGCTATCTTTTTATCGCCGAGGGCAAGTATCTGCAGCGCGAATATAGAAGCGTTCCTGGCTCCGGATTTGCCTATGGCCATCGTGGCTACCGGGACACCGTAAGGCATCTGCACCGTAGAGAAAAGGGAATCCATTCCGTTAAGGCTGCTCGTTTCCATCGGCACGCCTATTACGGGAAGGCGCGTCATCGAAGCTATCACGCCTGCCAGGTGTGCGGCCCCGCCGGCTGCAGCGATTATGACCTTTATGCCTTTCTTCTCCGCATTCCTGGCAAAATCATGCACCAGTTCCGGGCTCCTGTGCGCCGACATGATCTTCAGGTCAAACAGCGTATTGAAATCTTTCAGCACCTTGAGCCCTTCCTCCATCACTGGAAGGTCTGAATCGGATCCCAAGACTACCGCTATTTTTGCATCCGCCATATTAAAATCCCTCCGGTATTTACCTGTTCAGGGCCCTGTGGCCTATATCCCTTCTGAAATGCATACCCTCAAATTCTATAAGGTTTACGGCGTTATAGCACTTGTCTATGGCATCCTTGATGTCGTATCCCAAAGCGGTAACGTTAAGGACCCTGCCTCCGGAAGTGACTATCCTGCCGTCCGCAGACTTGGTACCTGCATGAAAAACACAGACATCCTTGGCTTTTTCCAGGGCCTCAAGGCCGTCTATCTCGTAGCCCGTCTCATATTCCCCCGGATATCCGCCGGAGGATATCACCACGGAAACGCACGGGCGTTCATCCCAATCCAGGGAAACCATGTCTATCTCATCATCTATCGAAGCTTCCATCAATTCAATTATATCGCTCTTGAGCCGAGGCAATATCGCTTGCGTCTCTGGGTCCCCAAACCTGCAATTGAATTCGAGGACTTTCGGGCCTTCGGCGGTCACCATGACGCCTGCGTAAAGGACCCCGGCATAACGGGAACCTTCGCTATCCATTGCCGAGACCGTAGGCTTTATTATCTTCTCCATGATCGTATCCATCATGGGACCGGTAACCACAGGCGCAGGCGAATATGCTCCCATGCCTCCGGTATTCGGGCCATTATCCCCGTCAAAGATCCTCTTATGGTCCTGTGCAGAAGCCAGCGGCACGCAATCTTTCCCATCGGTAACGACGAGTATGGAAGCCTCTTCGCCTTCGAGGCATTCCTCTATTATTACCTTGCTGCCGGCATCCCTGAATGCGCGTTTCTCCATCATGGATTCCACGGCCACTATGCCTTCTTCCTTAGATGAGCAGACTACCACCCCTTTGCCCGCAGCAAGACCGTCCGCCTTAACGACAAAATTCCCTTCCAGGCCCTTTATATAACTTTTAGCGGATGCGCTGTCCTCAAATACCTCAAATCCCGCGGTCGGGATATCATACCTGCGCATTATGTCCTTCATGAAAACCTTGCTGGCTTCTATCCTGGCAGCAGCTTTTGCGGGGCCGAATATCCTCAGGCCGTTGATACAGAACCTGTCGACTATGCCCTGGGCTAACGGAGCTTCCGGGCCCACTACGGTGAGGTCTATCTTGTTCCTCGTCGCAAACCCTATGAGGCCGGTAATGTCATCGGGCTTTACGTCTACGCATTCTGCTATGCCCGCTATCCCCCCGTTGCCGGGGGCGCAATAGACCTTTTCGACGAGGGTCGACTGTTTTATCTTCCAGGCAAGGGCATGTTCCCTGCCGCCGGAACCGACTACTAAAACCCGCATATTATCTTTACCCTGGATTTTCCTTTATTGACCGAACCTATTATCCACGAGTCTATGCCCCACTTGTCAAAGACCCTCTTTGCCGCCCCGAAATCTTCCGGAGAGATCACTATTATCATCCCGAGGCCCATATTAAAGGTGCGGAACATCTCCATATCTTCTATGCGGCCTTTTTGCTGTATCTTCCTGAATATCTCCGGGACATCCCAGGAACCTTTTTCCACGACAATGGTCTTTCCGTGGGGGACTATCCTCGGCAGCTTCTCAAAGAAAGCCCCTCCGGTCATATGGGCTATGCCTTTCACGGAGATCTTTTTTCTAAGCTCAAGGACGGGCTTAACATATATTCTCGTGGGTTTGAGTAATTCCCCGGCCAGTCTTTTCTGTTCGATCTCCGAAAATACCTTCCTGACAAGCGAATAGCCGTTCGAATGCAGGCCGCTGGAAGCCAAGCCCACCGCGATGTCCCCGCTTCTCATCTTTGAGTTATCGACAGCGTTTTTCCTCTCAACCGCTCCTACGCAAAAACCTGCCAGGTCATATTCGCCGGTTTTATAAAATGACGGCATCTCGGCCGTCTCTCCGCCTATCAGCGCGCAACCGGCCTGGCGGCACCCCTCGGCAATACCCTTGACTACATCAGCCAGCACTTTTTTGTCCATCCTGCCGGTAGCTATATAGTCCAGGAAAAAGAGCGGCTCGGCGCCGGTAGTCAGGACATCGTTTACGTTCATGGCCACCATGTCTATACCGACGGTATCGTGTTTGCCCGCCAGGAATGCTATCTTAAGTTTGGTCCCTACACCGTCGGTAGACGAGACAAGCACCGGGTCCTTATATCCCGCAGCCTTGATGTCAAAGGCGCCGCCAAACCCGCCAAGCTTGCAGTTGGCGCCGCGGCGAACGGTGGCTTTAGTGTGTTTTTTTATAGCGTCGACAAAACGGGCCGCTTTTACTATATCTACCCCGGCTTTCTTGTAAGTAAGCCCCATATCAATATCCTTTATGTTCCGTGGCGAATTTGTTCGCTTCGCCGCCGAACGGCACCGGATAATCGCCGGTAAAACATGCCGTGCAATAGTTCTTCGGGCACGATACGCAGCTTAGCAACCCTTCCACGGAAAGATAGCCGAGCGTAGTGACCCCCAGGTATTTCCTTATCTCTTCGACCGTATGCGTCGAAGCGATCAATTCCTTCTTGGTGGGGAAATCTATACCGTAGAAACACGGGAACTTGATCGGCGGGCAAGATATCCTCATATGGACTTCCTTGGCTCCCGCATCATAGAGTTTCTTTATCCTTGCCCTCGAAGTAGTGCCGCGCACTATCGAATCGTCGACCACTATGACCCTCTTGTCTTTCAACAGGGCCTTTATAGGGTTGAGCTTTATCTTGACGCTGAAATCCCTTATATGCTGCAGCGGCTGGATGAACGTCCTGCCTACGTAATGGTTCCTTATAATGCCCATCTCCAGTTCTATGCCGGATTCATGCGACAGGCCGAGCGCCGCCGGCGTCCCGGAATCCGGGACGGGTATGATAAGGTCCGCGTCCACCGGGTGCTCTTTGGCAAGCATGTGGCCAAGCCTCTGCCTTACGAGGTGGACCGATTCCCCGAATATGTATGAATCCGGCCTGGCAAAATATATGTGTTCGAATATGCAATGAGAAAGTTTCTTGCTTTCCCCAAAAGGCATGACCGAACGCAGGCCTTTCTTGGTTATGAAGACGGCCTCTCCCGGCTCGATCTCACGGACAAACTCCGCCTCTATGAGGTCGAGGGCTGTCGTCTCGCTGGCAAGTACATAAGCATCGCCGAGTTTGCCCAGGCACAGCGGTTTCCACCCGTGGGGATCGCGGACGCCGACAAGCATGTCCTCCTTCAATATCACCAGGGAATATGCGCCTTTTATCTGCTTCAAGGCATAAACAAGGCCCTCCTCGAAATTCTTGTGTTCCGGGCGCGCCATGAGATGTATTATTATCTCGGAATCCAACGTGGTCTGGAATATCGAGCCGCGCGCTTCAAGCTCATCGCGCAGGCGCGATCCGTTGACAAGGTTGCCGTTGTGGCCTACGGCTATCATCCCTCGGGAATAATCGACTACTACCGGCTGGGCGTTCTTGAGGGTAGTCGAACCTGTTGTAGAATACCTTACATGGCCTATCGCAACATGCCCTTTCAGGCTTCCGAGCGTCTCCTCGTTGAACACATCAGCCACCAACCCCATGCCTTTATGGGCATGTGTCGCTTCACCGTCATAAGTAGCTATCCCGGCAGACTCTTCGCCGCGATGCTGCAACGCATACAATCCCAGGTATGTAAGCCTCGCGGCATCTTTGTGGCCGTATACGCCGAAAAGACCGCAATACTCGTTTATTTTATCGTCCATATTCCCCTCTAAACGCTTTTTACACCGTTCCTGAATATCCTGACGCCGTCGCCCTCGCGCTGCGCTTCGCCGCGTGTCCAGCGCGGATGCTGCGTCGAAAACAGATGCCTTTCGGGATGCGGCATAAGCCCGAATATCCTGCCTGTTATATCACATACCCCTGCTATGCTATCGACAGAACCGTTGGGATTCCACGGGAATCCCGCTAGTTTGCCGTGGGGATCGACATACCTGAATACCACCTGCCCGTTTGCCCATAATTTCCCGAGCACATCCTCATTCTTGGGCACGAATTTCCCTTCGCCGTGAGCGGCAGGAATATATATTATTTCGTCAAGTCCGCGCGTCCATACGCACCTGTTCTCCGATTCCATGTTGGGGCTTTTCGCCATGCGAAGGTAGACCCACCTGTCCTCATACCTGGCGGAATCGTTAGTGGTGAGCGTAGCATCCAGGTCCTCGCCGCCTTCGCCCTTGCCGGGGAGAAGGCCTGACTTCACCAGCACCTGGAAACCGTTACATATGCCTATTATCAGTTTGCCCGCCTCTATGAACTTCTCGAGGTCCGGGGCAAGCTTGTACTTGAGCTCATTAGCAAGGATCTTTCCCGAGGCCACATCATCGCCGTAGGTGAACCCGCCGGGGACCGCGAGTATGTGGTAATCGCGAAGTTTCTTTTCTCCGCTGACTACGCGGTTTATATGGACCTTTTCCGTCCTGGCCCCGGCGTATTCGAACGCAAACGCCGTTTCCTCGTCGCAGTTGGTACCCGCGGCGCGCAATATCATTACCTTTGGCTTACCCTTGACAGCTACCATCTCAGCGGACTCTGCCACGCCTCCTTCATTTCATTGATATGCGACCTGACGACAACTTTACCGTCAAGCCCGTATACCACAAAATCCTTGTGGTCCAGGACCCTTCCTATTGCGGCCGCCCGGAAACCCTTCATGTATCTCTCGAAAGCCGCGCAGTTATGGGCGCTTACCTCGACTATGAACCTGGTATTCGATTCTGAAAATAATATGTAATCATTGCGCCTGCCGGCCGAAGACCTCCTGCTTGTATAAGGCACGTCCCTGAGCGATATCTCCGCACCCAAGTGCCCCGCGAAAGCCATCTCAGCCGCGGCTACCCCTATCCCGCCCTCCGAGCAATCATGGCAGGCGTTGACCAGCCCGGACCTTATGCATGAGGCGAGCCTGTCCATCAGGGAGCGGGCATGCTTGAAATCGACCACAGGCACCGAATTCCCGGTGACAGCGTTAAGGCCGTAATAGTATGAGCCTCCAAGTTCATCGAAAGTCATGCCGACGATATATATAAGGCTCCCGGGTTCCTTAAGGTCCATCGTTATGCATTTAGTAACATCGTCTACCACGCTTATTGCCGAGATGAGCAGCGTCCCGGGTATCGATACCCTCCTGCTGCCCATTACATACTCGTTATGCAGGCTGTCCTTGCCCGAGACAAACGGGGTACCGAAGGCTTTCGAAGCGTCATAGCAGCCGTAAGCAGCCCTGACCAGCCCTCCCAGCTGCGGCGGCTGGTCGGTGTCACCCCAGCAGAAATTATCGAGTATCGCAACCTCCTTGAGGTCTCCTCCTACGGCCGTTACCTGCCTTAGGGCTTCATCGATATTAGAGGCGGCCATCCAGTAAGGGTCTATATCGCCGTATCTGGGATTGATCCCGTTTGATATGGCGACGCCTTTCTTCGACCCTATAAGCGGCCTGGCTACAGCCGCATCCGACGGACCGTCATTGCATGCGCCCACAAGCGGTTTGATCACCGAACCCGCCTGGACTTCATGGTCGTATTGCCTTATTATCCATTCCTTGCTGCAGACGTTCCAATCCGAAAGTATCTTTAACAGCGACGGCGTAAGGTCCCTGGGGCAGGGGAAGCGCGGCTCCGCGTGCGCAGGCTTCTTCCACCTGGCTTTCCTGGCAATCTTCGGGTTGCCGTCATGCAGAAAATCCATCTCCAGGTTACAGACTTTATTGTCGCCGTAATAAAGCTCGAGTTTTTTCGTCTTCGTGAATTCCCCTATGACGTTAGCTTCGACGTCCTCTTTCCTGAACACCTCAAGCAGCTTCTTTACCTTGCTCTTGGGAACGGAAAGGACCATCCTCTCCTGGGCCTCGGATATCCATATCTCGGTATATGTAAGGCCGTCATATTTTAACGGGATCTTTGAAAGGTCTACCTTGACGCCGGTCTCGGCGCCCATCTCTCCTACGGCGCTGGAGAGGCCGCCTCCGCCGCAATCGGTTATCGCATCATACAGTCCCAGATCGCGGGCCTTGAGTATGCAATCGGCCATCTTCTTCTCCTCGATGGGATTGCCTATCTGCACCGCCTGGGCCGACACCTGCTCGGATTCGGTCGTCAGCTCGCCGGAAGAGAATGTCGCGCCGTGGATACCGTCGCGGCCGGTCTTGCCTCCTACGAGTACTACCAGGTCCCCGCTCTCGACTTCCTTGAAAGATTTATCCTTTGGTATGAGCCCGACATTGCCGCAATATACCAGAGGGTTGCCGATATAGCGGTTATCGAACAGCACCGCGCCGTTAACAGTGGGTATACCCATCTTGTTACCGTAATCGCGCACACCCGCCACGACGCCCTTCATCACCCTCTTCGGGTGCAGGACGCCTTTCGGAAGGCGGGAGAACGGATAGTCGGGCTCGGCAAAACAGAATACATCCGTATTAAGTATGGGTTTTGCGCCAAGCCCCGTCCCGAGCGGATCGCGGATAACACCGCCGAGGCCCGTATTGGCGCCTCCGTACGGCTCTATAGCGGACGGGTGGTTATGCGTCTCGGCCTTGAAACATACATTATATTTTTCATCGAAACGGATGACGCCGGAATTGTCCTTGAATACCGAGACGCACCACGGTTTCGCGAGTTCCTTCGTGGCCTTCATTATCGTCTCTTTTAACAGGTTGTTTATCCTTCGTTTCTTCCCGGCACATTCGTAGTCTATCATGCCCCTGAACGTTTTATGGCCGCAGTGCTCAGACCAGGTCTGGGCGAGGGTCTCGAGCTCGATATCCGTGGGATTACGCCCCAACCGGGTGAAATACTCCTTGATGCGGCGCATCTCGGTAACGTTAAGGAACAACTGGCCTTCCTTGCTAATCCTGTCCAGGTCCCTGTCGGAAGCGTCCAGCAGGATCACGGTTATCAGGTTGAAATGATATTTCGGAGGGTTCTTTGAAGTGTATGAATCGTGTCCCGTCACGACATGCTCTATGACCTTGTTGAAGAGGAGTTTTTCACTGATCATATTGAGCTGTTTATCGTCGACCTTCCCCTTGATAATATATCTCTTGGCGGTCTTGACCGTTTCGACCCCGGAGATCCCGAGATCGGCTATGCCCTTCCTGACGCTCTCTTCAACGGGGTCCATGACGCCCGAATTGTATGTCACTTCTACAACGGCCTTCTTGCCCGGGCTGCCCTTCCCTGAGCCGAGCGGGCCCTGGGTAAAAGCATACTCCTGGGTCACCGGGTCCGACAGGAGTTCCCTGGATATCTTTTTTATCTCGGGCTGTTTTATATCGCCCTCGATTATATATACCTGGATGACCTCGACCGAATCGACGCCGCTGATGCCGAGGTCCTCGATATCCTTCTTGACGCCTTCTCCGGCGGAATCGAACACGCCTTTCCTGTTGCCTACCTCAATACGCCACAGCACTTAAAGCTCCTTACCGGTTAACTTCTTCAATGCCTCAAGGTACTTCTTGCTTGTCTTCTTGATTATATCCTCAGGAAGCCCCGGGGCAGGCGGGGTCTTGCACCAACCGAGCCCTTCAAGATAATCGCGGACGAATTGTTTGTCGAAGCTCGCCTGCGGACCGCCCGGCTTGTACTTGTCTTTCGGCCAGAACCTGGACGAGTCCGGGGTCAGGACCTCGTCTATCAATATCGTCTTGCCCTCTTCGGTCACGCCGAACTCAAATTTGGTATCGGCTATGATGATGCCTTTGGAATCCGCATGTTCGGAGGCCTTCTTATATATCGATATCGCCTTGCACTTTACGAGTTCGTAAAGCCTGTCGCCGAGCTTCTTGCGGGCTCCTATCTCGGTAATATTTATGTCGTGGCCCACGTCTTCTTTTGTGGACGGGGTAAAGATCGGCTCCGGCAGCTGGTCGGATTCCTTTAGCCCCCTCGGAAGCTTTATGCCGCAGATCTCTCCGTTCTCCTTGTATTCCTTCCATCCGGATCCGGACAGGTAACCGCGAACAACGCATTCTATGGGAAGAGGCCTGGTCTTCTTGACCAGCATCGAACGGTCACGCAGCGTGTCCGTCGAGTCCCCCAGTTTGTCGCGCAGGGAATCCATGTCGAATGTCACAACGTGGTTATCGGTGATATCGCGCAGGAAATCGAACCAGAACCTCGATATCTGGGTAAGGACCTTTCCCTTAAAGGGCACGCCCTCTTGCAGGACCACGTCAAAACACGATATCCTGTCCGTTGCGACTATGAGCAGCTTGTTGTCGAGCTCATATATGTCCCGGACCTTTCCGCGCTTGTAGAACTTGAGGGGAATGCCCTCGGTCGTAAGCACGACTTCTTCCTTGGTCTTCTCTGTCATATCCCCAACCGTTTGTATATTCTGTCCACGTTCTTGGTGTAATAACCGAGATCAAAACAGGCATCTATCTCTTCGTGCGCAAGCTGCCCTGTCACGTCGCCGTCATCCGAAAGGGCGGACTTGAACTCCACCCCCTCCTTCCAGACCCGCATAGCGCAGCGTTGGACGATATCATAGGCCTCGTTCCTCGTAGCCCCCTTGCCTATAAGGGCCAGGAGTACCCTCTGTGAGAATACAAGCCCTTTCATCCTGTTGAGGTTCTCCATCATCCTTTCGGGATATACGGCCATATGCATGGCGACATCCGTTGCAAGGTCCAGCATATAATCAAGCATTATGCATGAATCGGGCAATATCACGCGCTCAACCGACGAATGGGATATGTCCCTCTCATGCCACAGGGCTATATTCTCTATCGAGGCCGTCGCGTTCCCGCGCAAGACCCTCGCCAGGCCCGCTATACGCTCGCAGACCACGGGGTTGCGCTTGTGGGGCATCGCCGAAGAACCCTTCTGCCCTTCGGTAAAGGGTTCCTCCGCCTCAAGGATCTCAGTCCTCTGCAAGGCCCTGATCTCGGTGGCGAACTTCTCGAGAGTAGCGCCTACCAGGGCTATAGTGGTCAGGAACTGGGCATGCCTGTCGCGCTGGATGACCTGTGTGGATATCGGCGCGGGGCTAAGGCCGAGACGCTTGCAGACATACTCCTCTACGGACGGGTCCACGTTAGCGAACGTCCCCACGGCGCCGGAAAGTTTGCCTACGCTGATCATCTCTCGGGCGGCTTTCATCCTGTCGATGTTCCTTTGCGTCTCGGCGTATATGAGCGCGAACTTAAGACCGAATGTCATGGGCTCAGCGTGTATCCCGTGGGTCCTGCCTACGCAGGGGGTATTTTTGTATTTCTTGGCTTTCCGCTCCAGGGCTATGAGGAAACGCTTCAGGTCGTCAAGCAGTATATCCGCGGCATCGCGCATCTGCAGCGACAGGGCCGTGTCCAGGACATCGCTGGAGGTCAGGCCCATGTGGATATACTTGGCATCCGGGCCGATATTCTCCGAAACGTTCTTTATGAAGGCTATTACGTCGTGTTTGGTCTCTCTTTCTATCTCTTTTATGCGGTCTACATCGAAGCGGGCGCGTTTTTTTATCTCAAAAAGGGCGGATTTTGGTATGAGTTTCTTCCTGGCGAACGCTTCGCAGGCGGTTATCTCTACGTCGAGCATGCGCTGGAAACGGTTATGGTCTTGCCATATCTTGCCCATCCTGGGCAGGGTATACCTCTCGATCATCTTGCCTCCGATGACACAACGTCAATTAAGGACAGTCCGAGGGACATAATTTTTCTTCTTCTAAAGAGGATTCTTGTTTGATGTAGGCTTTTACTACGATTATTTATACCACAACCGCGTTGTGGTGTCAAAAGAATAATGTCAAACCTTAGTTCATGTCTATCTCGAACACCATATCGGCTTTATCGAGCACATTTTCCGGCATGGAACGCCACAGCTTTACATACAACACGGCAGGCAGTTTCTTCGGAATAATATATAATTCGGCCTGGTCCGGGCTCGCATTGTTGCAGCCGCCCTGGTATCCGCAGCTTCCGCCGCAATGAATATACTGCACTGCAGACACCGGCCTTTCGCCATTATCGGCAAATTCCACATTCTTTGAGGCCTTCCTGTCAAGATAAAGGTAATTAAAACCAAAATCGCGCGCATTATAGGTGCATATAAAATACTTTCTTAAATAATCTTTTGGATAGAGGTACTCCTCCCTGTCATGCAGGTCGTTTGATACGTTATAAGCAACCTTCCCGAAGGTGCGATCGCTCTTCCAATACAAGCGTTTAGGCCTGGGGTATATCGCTTTGGGCTTAAGGGTAGCGCTGTTTACCTTGAGGGCAGAAGGCTCTTGTATGGCGATCATAATGAAGGGGTTTACGATAAACCGCGATTCTTCGGCCTCTCCCTTGATGCTGTTATCACCGGGACCGTAATAACTCAGGCCCAATATCCCCCACCACGGCTTTCCGTCCTCTATCTGGCCGAATACGGCGTCGGACGGTTCATAATTATCGGGAGCCAAACCGGGATATCTCATTACATATCCCTTCCTTATGCTGTATATCTCGGATTTTTTCTTGAAATCAAGCTCTATCATAGGATTGATAGGTATTTCCACGTATCCGCCGCTATTCCCGTCCGCCGAAGAAACGCCGCTTGCCGGGGGCGCTTCCTTTTTAAGTTTTTCGGCTTTCGCTATACCTTCTTTTGCTGCATTGCAATCGGGATTTATCTCCAGGGCCTTCTTGAACTGCTCTATTGCGGCATCATAACTTTTGCTGTTGAGTGAATTGGCGCCGAATTTAAGGTAAGTGCCCTCGGCTGAGGCCTTTTTTATCTCCTTGATATCGGATCTATTGAATTTCACCTCGCCTATGGACAGCTTTACGATACACGAATCCCCTTCTTCACTAAGCACCATCCCGTCTATAGTCCTGCCATTATTAAGTACTATCGTGTCAGCGGCCGCACCGCGCTGCAGCAAGACCAGCATAAGCAGGGTTAAAACCGGTATAAATCGAGACCTCATTGTTCTCTGCCTTTTTATTTCGCGCCGGCGTTTATCATCATATCGGCCAGGTCCGGCGCGGCATCCCTGTTGAGCATCATGTAAGCGCTTTTACCCGTCCAGTCCTTGATATTGACGTCTGCGCCCTTATTTACAAGCATCTTGGCAATATCGTAGTGACCCGATTCTACAGCATACATCAGGGCAGTATTGTTGAGCGTGGTCACGGCGTTCGCGTCGGCGCCTTTGGCCAGGAGCATCTGCGCAATATCCGGGTCCCCGGCCTGGGCGGCTCGCATCAATGCGGTTATCCCGTCAAGGCCTCCGCGGTCTCCGTGCCTGCCGTAAAAAGTGCCTTCCGTCAATTTAGTGTTGGGGTCGGCGCCTTTGGCCAGGAGCGCCTGGACTATGTCCTTATTCCTCCCCGCGATCGCCAAAGTAAGCGCCGTGTCGGTAGTGTTGCATCTTTCGTTGGGGTCGGCGCCCTTGTCCAGGAGAAGCTTAACCGTATCTATATAGCCGCCCTCTGCGGCGAACATAAGGGCGGAATATCCCTGGACATCCTGTGCATTGACATTGGCGCCGGCCGATAGCAGATCGCCGGTTATTACGGCATTGCCGTTTTTGGCGGCGAACATGAGCGGCGACGTGTTATCGTTGTCGTCGAGGTCTACCGAGGCGAAGTTCATCAGGAGGTATTTCACGACATCTTCGCGGCCGTTTTTGGCGGCGGCTATAAGTGGGGTTTGGCCATTCTGGTCACGGCAATTGATATTGACCACTTCGCCGACATACCACCTGACCTTGGCTATATCACCGGATGCCGCGGCAGCAACAAGCGCATTCTCCCTGTCATCAGGAAAAGCGGTCCCGGCAGACAGAACAAAAACCATAAATAGCGCAATGAATGACGCTGGTCTCAGGCGGTTCATAGGATCGATTTTACCTTAAATAATGAACCCCCGCAACATTAAGTTGCGGGGGCAATATTGGTAGCGGGGAGAGGATTTGAACCTCTGGCCTCAAGGTTATGAGCCTTGCGAGCTACCAGGCTGCTCCACCCCGCGGTAGTTATCGATGACATGCCGACACGGATACGTGCTGTCATTTTGATTATAACAGACCCCTTGTCCAATAGCAAGGGTTAAATCGGCGGTATTAGCGGCCCTGTTTGTCTTCGATGTGTTTTTTGAAGTCGGACTGGCGTTCTCCGCTCTCCTTGAGGAAAAGCTTGAGCTTGTCCTCGAAAGATGAGGTCCTGAACGACTTTCCGTCCGGGGATGACGACATGTTCTCGCGGTAGCTGGTGTCCTGGCGGCCAGGCCTGCGTCCACCGCCTTGCTCCTTGGCCCCGGAAACGGGCTTTGAGGACCCGTTCTTCAGGGTAAGGTCTATCTTGCCGTCAGGCGATATCTTTATTATCTTGGCCTTTACCTTGTCCCCAACCTTGAGGTGGTCATCCACCTTCTTGACATAGGAATCCGAGACCTGCGATATATGGATAAGCCCCTTCTTCCCGACACCGAACTTCACGAACGCGCCGAAATCCGTTATCCTGGTTATTTCGGCATCGACCATATCGTCGATCTTTATCAAACTATCTTCCATTCTTCTTTTCTACCCTTACTATTGTCTCACCTTTGTTGACGACTTGTAGCTTTTCCCTTGCTACTTTTTCTATATAAGTCGGATCCTTCTGCAGCTTCTCCTGCTCCTTACGCAGGTCCGCTTCACTCGTCCTGAGTTTCTCTATGCCGCTGTTAAGCTTTGCCTGTCTCGATTTAAGCTGGGTATATTTTGTGATGCCCGGCAGGAACAGCGCGGCAAGTATTACCGCCGCCGCTATTATCTTCCATCCTACCCTTTTCTTCTCCACACCCTTCCCCCGTAGACCGCCCTCTTGCCCAGCTCCTCCTCGATGCGAAGCAGCTGGTTATACTTGGCGATCCTCTCGCTTCTCGACAACGAACCCGTCTTTATCTGGCCTACGTTGGTGGCGACCGCAAGATCGGCTATCGTCGTATCTTCGGTCTCGCCCGAGCGATGGGACATTATAGCGGTATAATCGTTCTTGAGCGCGAGCGATATGGCATCCAGCGTCTCGGTAAGCGAGCCGATCTGGTTGACCTTTATCAGTATGGAGTTCGCGCAACCTTCTTCGATGCCTTTTTTGAGGAATTTGACGTTGGTGACAAAAAGATCGTCGCCTACCAGCTGGACCTTGCTGCCCAGTCTTGAAGTCAATCTCTTCCAGCCCGCCCAGTCGTTCTCGGCAAGCCCGTCCTCTATGGAGACTATCGGATATTTGCTTAGCCAACCGGCATACATATCTATCATGCCGTCGGCGTCCTTGATCCCTTCGTTCTTGAATACATACTTGCCGTCCTTAAAGAACGACGACGAAGCGGCGTCAAGCGCGATCGATATGTCCTTCCCGGGCTTATATCCGGCCTTGGCGATCGCTTCCATTATCACTTCTACGGCCTCTTCGTTAGAGCCCAGATTGGGGGCAAAACCGCCTTCATCGCCTACGGCGGTATTGCTGCCTTGCTTCTTCAATATGGATTTCAGGTTGTGGAAAGTCTCTGCGCCCATGCGAAGTGCCTCGCAAAAATTAGGGGCTCCTATCGGGGCGATCATGAACTCCTGGAGGTCCAGGTTATTGTCGGCATGCAGCCCGCCGTTGACGATGTTCATCAGGGGAACGGGAAGGGTCACGGCTTTAGACCCGCCGATATATTTATAAAGGGGAATGCCTTTCGAATTTGCCGCTGCCCTGGCAACCGCAAGCGAAACACCGAGGATCGCGTTCGCGCCGAGGTTGGACTTGGTCGGGGTGCCGTCGAGGTCCAGCATCCTGGCATCAAGTTCCTTCTGGCGGAAAGCGTCCATGCCCTTGACTTTCGGGGCTATCTTATCGTCTACATTGGCTACGGCCTTTAATACGCCCTTGCCAAGATAGCGGGATCTGTCTCCATCGCGAAGCTCAAGCGCTTCGTGCTCGCCCGTCGACGCGCCTGACGGGACAGCCGCGCGCCCGAAAGTGCCGTCGCTGAGCAATACATCGACTTCAACCGTGGGATTTCCGCGCGAATCGAGTATCTCGCGGCCCTTCACCTTCTTGATAGTTACTTTTTTCATTTTCACCTTGCCTTATTTTAACTGATTTATGAGTTTTTGGCAATACGCCGCCAATTTCCTGTTCTTGGCAGCCGTGGTCCCTTCGAAATGGAACCTTATAAGCGGCTCTGTCCCTGACGGACGTATCAACAGCCAGCTTGAGTCCTCGAGTGTATATTTATGGCCGTCCCTGGCGCATGTCTTTACCACCTTCATGCCGGCAACTTCCTTAAGCGGCTGCTTGGCAAGCATATTGAGGAGCTTGGCTTTGCGCGCGTCATCGAGCTTTATATTCATCTTGCCGGGGTACGAACGGCCGAATTCCCTGTAGATACCTTCCATTATGGCGCTCAGCTTCTGCCTGCGGGCCGCCACCATCTCGGTAACGAGCAGGCACGCGAGGATACCGTCTTTTTCCGGGACATGCTTGGCAACGGAAAGCCCGCCGGACTCTTCCCCGCCTATTATGCATTTGCCGGACATGAGGACTTCGCCGATATACTTGAATCCTATAGGCGTCTCAACCACCTCTATGCCGTACTTCCCGGCTATCCTGTCTATGAGGGTAGTCGTCGAATGGGTGCGAGCGACCTGCGGCAGCTTGGGGCGCGTCTCTATAAGGTGCTTGAATAGCAGGGCTATGACCTCATCCGGCGTATAGAAACGGCCTTCTTCGTCGACTATGCCGAACCTGTCGGCATCGCCGTCTAAGCCGAGTCCCAGGCGCGCCCTGCGCTTCTTTACTTCGTGAAGCATCTTCTGTATGTTATCTTTAGCGGGTTCGGGAGGATGCCCTCCAAAGAGCGGGTCAAGTTCCGGGTTCAGCACTTCTACCTCGCAGCCGCATCCTTTCAATATATGGTCCAGGTATCCACGGCCCGTCCCGTGCATGACGTCGACAACTACCTTCGGCCTGGCTTTCTTTATCGCCTCCAGGTCCACCAGGTTCTTTATCCTGGCAAAATATTCCGGCCTGGGATCGAATATCTCTATGGGGTATTTCAGGTCGATTACCGCCGGCTCCGCGATCTCTTTCTTTATTGCGGCGGCGCGCTTCTCTATCTCGCCGGTCACTTCCGGTGCCGCAGGCCCGCCGTGGAAAGGCGAAAATTTAAGGCCGTTATATTCCGGGGGGTTATGGCTTGCCGTTATGTTTACGGCTCCGTCGGCTTTCCTGTTTATTACCTGGTAAGATATGACAGGGGTCGGGGTATCGCGGTCGGTCAAAAGCACTTTTACTCCGTTGGCCGAAAGCACCCTGGCCGCAGAAACGGCAAATTCCCTTGAATTGAAACGGGTGTCGTGGCCGATAACTACGATAGGCGGGGTCTTCTTCGGAGAATGATGCGCCTTTACGTAACCTGCTATTGCCTGCGCTGCTTTTCTTACGTTAGAGAATGTGAATTGATCGGCGATAACTGCCCGCCAACCGCTGGTGCCGAACTTTATTGCCATCTACTTCACTATTACCTTCCTGCCCCTTAATTTTAACTTCCCCCTCGCAAAAAGGTCTATTGCCCGGGGATAGATGCTGTGTTCCAGTTTGTGGACACGCGCCAAGAGCGTTGCTTCCGTGTCGTAATCCCTTACGGGGCACGCCTCTTGGAGGATTATGGGACCGCCGTCGACCTCCTCGGTCACGAAGTGAACCGTCGGGCCCGTTACTTTAACGCCATATTGTATCGCATCTTTTATCGCTTGTCCACCTTTAAATGCGGGCAGGAGCGCCGGATGGACGTTGATTATCCTGTTCCTGTACTTCCTCACGAAACCGTCGCTTAATATACGCATGTAACCGGCCAGCGCTATAAGTTTTATGCCCCTGCGTTCAAGCTCCCTGATAATAGCGGCCTCAAACGCTTTCTTCGACGGGAAATCTTTAGGGTCGAACACCGCTGCGGGTATACCCGCGCGCTTCGCCCTTTTTACTGCGTAAGCCCTGGGGTTGTCGCAGACAACCAGCGCCGGCTTAGCCGCCAG
>CAZAEH010000015.1:0-33266 GCA_964484255.1 uncultured Planctomycetia bacterium | reverse complement strand
GCCACCTGTTTTAATGTCGCCGCCGCTGAGTTCAATCGTTATGAGGATATAATTAAAAAGGATTAATATTTTAAGTCATAAGCTCGAATCCAATGCCAGCATTTAATTCATCGGCGCGAAACATTATTTTAACTAATTAGCTCGTTGAGGAGAAAATAGAATGTGTGGCACTAAAGTATCGCTGGAAGACGAAAAAGGAAAAACCTCTAAACATAGTCTCGCGGTTGCAGCTAATTGTGTATTTCTTATAATTGAAGGGATAGTAATATTAAGCGGTCTTTTATTGGGCATGGCTATGAGCCCAAGCGGTACAAACTATATGGTAGCAGCCTTGTTAGCCGTACTTTATTCCTCGTTTTGCTTCATTGCAGCCGGGGGGATTATATTATTTAAAAAGTGGGCATGGATATTAACAATAATTATGAATAGTATGAGCGCTATCGTTTTATTATATGCTATTGTCCGTTCTTCTGGTTTAAGGTTATTCAGGGGCGAATTAGATATATTATATTTTGCCCCCTTCCTTTTTAATTTATATTTCATTTACTTGCTAATGCGGCCCAAGACAAAAAAACAGTTTATGGAATCTTAACCAATAGAATTGTTATTAACGCTTATATTATGAATTAAACAGCTCATAACATTTCACTCCAGCGGAGGCTCGCTCTGCTCGCACCCGCTGAGTTCAATCGTTAGACAAAGGAGATAAAATGGATAATAGCCAAATTCCAGCACAGCCTTCGAAACCAGAAATTTGGAGCCCCAATGCGGCAGCTAACTGGAGCTTAGTATTTTCACCTTCTTTTGGAGCATTTCTACACGCTAGAAATGCAAAAGTACTTGGAAGACCTGAAGAAGCAGCATTAAATATGAAATGGTTTTATGGGAATTTGATATGGTTCGTTCTCATGCTATTAATCAGCGAACTTATACCTTCTATACCAGATTTGCCATTTAGATTAATAAGCATTGTTATATTATTGACGTGGTATTTTTCAGTAGCAAAGAAACAAATCAGATATGTTAAAGATACTTATGAATCGGAATATAAAAGAAAATCTTGGGGACGCCCATTACTTATAGGTTTAGGTTGTATCATTGCTTATCTGGTCCTTGCTTTTATTTTCGCTTGGGTGGTATATTTCATTAAAGTGCTATTATTTCATATATTAGGAGCAAAGCATTAATAAAATAGTATGTCTAACATTTCACTCTAGCGGACTGTCCCAGCATCCTGGGTTAAGGTGCTAGCCACTGAGTTCAAACGTTAGGCTAATGATAAAATGCGAAATAAACTAATGATAGAAATAAGAAAATGCATAGGAGTAATTGCGGCAACAATAGGCATTTTCCTTCTTTTCTCAGGTGGCCTCAGTTTTATTATGGGCAGTATAGGTTGGATTTCCGATATGCCTGTTTCTAGCGCGGAAGTTGAAAGTTCGAGAATCTTATCTGTCTGTTCGTTGATTTATGGATTATTGCTAATCTCGGTTGGGAAAGAACTATGGAATAATCCAATCCAAGAAAAAAGGATTACGCCTGCAGATATAATCTTAGTTTTGATAGTAATTTTACCCCTCTTAGGCAAGATTATTATCCCTAGATTTGCTGTTCAAAACGATGATAGATTGGTATACAAATTAGGAAGAGTGCAAGTTGCACTTGAAGACTATAAGCTCAAAAATAAAGATTATCCTGCATCTTTGGATGATTTGCTGTCAGGTGATCCAAAAGAAAAAGATTGGTTGCTCAACGATTTATGGGGAAATCGATTCAAATACCAGAAAAACACACAAAATCATTGTATATTATATTCTATCGGTCCCGACGGCATTGACAATACGCGGGATGACTTCGGAAATAAAAAATAGGCCTAACATTTCACTCCAGCGGACTATCCCAATGCCTTAGGTTATGGTGCCAGCCGCTGAGTTTAACCGTTAGCAGGGGATAAATAATGGGGAAACGAACTTTTTCGATATTTACCTATGTATTTGTAGGTATATTCTTTCTCGCAATGAACGTCCTTATAGATATAAACCATTTCAAGCAGGTTGGCGTACCCTTTATTATTTCCTTATCGCCATTAAATATTATTTTTCAGTGGTTTCCAAAGACAGGTATTCTTATTATTGCTATTTTAGGCGGAATCTTATGGCAGAAGAAGTATTCAGGATTAAAAGGCCTTTATGGAGAAGCCAACACTATAATCGAATTCTTTAATAAACATGAAGCTTGGCAAGCTAAATTGCC
The DNA here is from genome assembly GCA_964484255.1 of uncultured Planctomycetia bacterium. Classification (GTDB taxonomy): domain Bacteria; phylum Omnitrophota; class Gorgyraeia; order Pluralincolimonadales; family Pluralincolimonadaceae; genus UBA6215. Next base: position 31,013 of record CAZAEH010000015.1, on the reverse strand, counting down.
AAAAAGTGATGAATCTGATTTAAACAAAATGAAAACCGAGTGGGGAAGAAGATCAATGGTAAAATGGCAAGAGAAGATTAATTCAATTGAGAACAACAGATTTAATAATGCACAAAAAAACATAACAATAGTAATAAATAGAATGAAAGAAATTAACCCTCAGTCCCCACTCACAATAGAAGTAGAAAATAAATATGCAGAAATAAAAAATCGATTAAAGATAGAATAAACTAGTATGTTTTTAATATATCTTCTAACATTTCACTGCAGCGGACTGTCCCGGCATTCTGTTTATAAGGGGGCTAGCAACTGAGTTCAATTGTTAGGCATGATTAATAAAGGTTAAATCATGGATCAGGAAAGATTTTATAGGCCAAGCGAGGTCGGACAGGCAGTGAAACTCTTGTACTTCACCCTTGGCCTAGGCGTCCTGCGAGATATTACGGATGCAACCAACGAATGCTGGAAAATACCTTTTATTCCTGCCATGTTAATAATATTTGCCCTAATCGGCATCAATTGGTATATGTTCCATATGATTGGAAAAGGAAAGAATTGGGCCCGAGTCACCTTCCTCGCTCTTTTCATTATTGGAGTTCCATTCCAAGTTTTTTCATTTCAGTACTCCTTGAATATGTTTGCCACCCTTTCTGTCTTGCTTCGCATAGGGCATATGGTAATTCAGGTAGTTGCGATAGCCCTTCTTTTTCAAAAACCATCTAATGCCTGGTTCAGTGAAATGGGAGTAAAGAAATGACTTGCCTAACATTTCACTCCAGCGGACGGCGCTTGCCGCCAGTTATATGGTCGCTCCCGCTGAGTTCAATCGTTAGGTGAAGAAATAAATATATTTGTACCAAGTATTAACCAAATAGGAGTACATAATGCCAGATAAGCATTCAATAATAAAGGGTGCCATTCTTGGAGTTTTCGGCTTTTTAGTGGCATTAGGCGGATATGCTGCGAATTATTTTTTTGGTTGGCCTTTTCTTTTCATGATAATAATAGCAATATTCCTTCTGCATCCGGCTAAATGGTCATTAAAATCTTTCATTGCGAACTCGGTTGTCATCGTTGTTTTAGCCGTAGGCCTTACAGCTATCGGTCATGGAATAATTATGTTTCAGAAATGGCAGATTTGCAGTAAATTGAATCCTCTAATAATGGAAATGGAGAAATATAAAAAGACACAAGGCACGTACCCTTTAAACTTGGAGGGAATACCTAAGCCTACTAGCCTAAGAATATTAGTAGTAAAAGAAGATGAAAAATCTTCAATATTTGATTTGAATAATAATGACGCGATTGTTTATTTATCTGAACATGAATATTCAATTTACGTCCCTGTTACAAAGGTGCTTATATTTTCATTTACTCGTTTTTATGCCTACATTTATTCAAGTGCTAATTCAAAATGGCATTTAGATAGAATAATATGGACGTGGATAGGTTTAAGCAGGAAAGTTCTTTGAGAGAATTATTATAAATGCCTAACATATAAATGAAAGGAGATTAAACCATGAATCAAGATGAATCTGATAGACCGAGCGAAGTCGGACGAGCAGTAACTCTTTTGTACATCACTCTTGGTTTTGGAGTTCTGCGAGGCATTACAGCTGAGCCAAACGATTGCTATAAAATACCTTTTGTTTTCACCTTGTTTGTAACGTTTGTTGTCAATGGCATCAGTTGGTTTATTTTCTATATGATCGGGAAGGGAAAGGATTGGGCTCGGATATCTTTCGTTGCTTTTCTCGGTATATTTGGGATTCCGTTTGCAGTTTTATTGTTATTGCGCCATCCTTTTAGCCCATACGGAGGATTCCCTATTTATCCGTTGCTTTGCATCGGACAATCAATTATTCAGATATTTGCGGCAGTTCTTCTCTTTCAGAAACCGTCTAATGAATGGTTCAAGGAGATGATAGTAAGGAAATAATTTACCAACAATTAACTCCAGCGAACGGCCCAGTAAGTTTTAGCGGGGTTCGGTAGTTGAGTTCAATCGTTGGCCATACAGAATAAGGATAAGAAACTAGGATGGCCATTGATAATAATAGGTTTTCTTTGGTTTGCCGTCGGTGGAGTATTTCTTCATGGCATTGGAGCGCGAAGCGTAATTATTGAAACATTCGATTCCTTGCCCCAAAAAGATAGTTTTAGCAAAGATGAAGGTAAGGTATTGACAGGAAAAGCTTGTATAGAATAAAGAAACACCCATTTTTGCATGTTATATGGGTCTTTATAAGCATCTTGATTATCTGGGGATTTTTTATTATTCCAAGACCAAATTATCCTCCAGGCACAATCTCATATATAGCGTGCCGGAATAACCTTAAAATGATTGGAGCGGCATGTACGATGTACGAAGAAGACAATAATGGCAAATGGCCTTCTAAGCTAACAGACCTGATCCCAACCTATTTGGATGATGAAAAATTTGTAAATTGCCCAGCCTTAAACAAGCAATATATCTATATGCGACCTAAACCGGATGCGCCTTCAGATACCATTATTGTCACCTGCACACAACACAATAAAGATCGCAAATTAAAAAACGGTATTATACTGTATAAGGATGGACGGGTAACCGAAGAATGAGATATATAAATCCATAACATCTCATTCCGGCGGATGCGCGCACCCGCCGAGTTCAGACGTTAGCATATATAAACGGGAGGCATATCGTGAAGAATATGTATAGATCAGGGCAATGATGATGAGGCACTCGGTTATTTTAACAAAGCAATTAGGACCAATCCTAATTATGGTTATGCATATGAAGCCCGCGGTATAATTTATTTGAACAAAAGAGAATATAATAACGCACTGCCGGACTTTAAAAAAGCATTGTCACTTAATCCTGCATCCTCAATGCCATATGCTGGCCGCGGAACCGTTCTCGCCGCAAAGGGCCAGTATAAAGAGGCTTTAGCGGACCTCAACAAGGCTATAGATCTGAAATCAAATAATTTCTTGGCTTACAGTTCGCGCGGTTTTATATATTATAATGAAAGGGATTATGACAAAGCAATATCGGATTTCAATAAAGCAATAGAATTAAATCCTAAATATATCGACTGCTATTATAGCAGAGCATGTGCATATGCATCCAAAAAGGAATATGATAAAGCTTGGCAGGATATTCATAAAGTAATTGAAATGGGAGGCGAAAATAAAATTGATCCTGAATTCCTTCGGAAACTTAAAAAGTATTCTGGCCGGGAGCAGTAGTAAATAATCAGTGCTAACATTTCACTCCATCGGGGGCTTTCTACGTTCACTTCCACTGAGTTCAAACGTTAGAAGAGTATAGATAATAAGAGGAGAAAGCATGAAAAAAATTATAATTGTAGCAATATTCATAACAATATCGAATTTTATGCCTGCGTTAGGAGATACGGTTATTGTTAAATCAGGGGAAAATATATCTGACTCATTAGATAGGACAGCGCTAAAAGGCGAAGCGGTATCTTTTATCGCGGTATTCGAGAATTTTAAAAAAGAAGCCAAAATAACCAACGAGGATGATTTTAATAAATTGCTCGAGCAGTTTGCGCCGGAGCAAAGGCCGTATATTTAAATGTGATGTACAAAGCCATATCCTATTCTGCCGAACCTTATTATAAGATAAGCAATGCGGTAGCAGATCTCGACAGCGATGTTTCAAAACTTTCGCCGAATGAAGCCTTTTATGCAAAATCGTTTATCCCGAGCTTTAAGAAGGCGATTCTCCAAGAAGCCAAAGTTAATGCTTATCTTGAATTGACGGGAATAGGGTTATCCAACAAATTATACAAAAACAAATACGGTAAATACGTCGATTCATTGAGCCAACTCGCTCCCGAATTTTTACAAACAGTGCCTTTAGATCCTTTTACCGGCAGGGAATATACAGGGATTTTCCCATGGAGAGGAAGGCGATATTGCTTGGATTGAAATAGAACAATAACGGCGGAGATAGATATCCATGCCCGATCCCGACGTAAAGACATTAATAGATGTTATTAATTTTCAATATGCCAAAATAATCACCTGCAGTGCTTTTAAATGCGCGAACGGTAAAGATGCCAAGAAAAAGTATTACGGTTTTATCAAGGATACGTTCAAGGACCTGAGATCAGGAAAGAAGAGATGGTCCGATATAGAGAGGGAGGACTGGCAGTTCGCGGAATCAGATAAGGAATGCGCCTATTGCGGAAGCAAAACGCAGTTAGCCCGTGAACACATAGTCCCGAGGTCGTTTTTAGTGAATGAGCGCTGTCCCGAATGCGATACCATACAGGCCATACACAACCAGGTTTGGTCATGCAAAAAATGCAATTCAGAAAAGAGCACGATGGGGTTGTATTCTTTTTACAAGAAAAGACTGGAAGGCGAAGAGAAGTTTTATGACTATATCCCGCCGTTGGTCGAGAAGAAATATTTGAAGACGGTCTTTTGCTGTTTTGAACGTTGCGCAAAATGTCTTAAGAAAGGGGATCTGGACGGCGACGGGCAGATGACGGTGCTGGATATTGATTATGCCTTGAAATATTACGGTAAATTGTAATAAACCTGCTATATTTTGAAAGAAAATCCCGCCTTTTTACGTCTATTCAGGCGTAAGGGTAACGTCCTATAATATCATTGACATATTCCATTGATGTGCTATAATTTTTCCTTACAATGGCTTAAACTTTCCTTACGTCATTCCGAGCGGGAAGTTAACCCTAAGAAATACAAGGAGATATGTCATGTTCAGAAGCGAAAGAGTCAAGAAAGGCCTTGAGAAGGTCGGAAGCCGGTCACTTATGTATGCTACGGGTATTTCGAAATCCGAGATGGGCAAGCCGTTTATCGGTATCGCCTCCAGTTTTACGGACCTTGTCCCGGGACATACCCATTTAAGGGCGCTCGAGCGTTCTATCGAGCACGGCATTTATGCCGGCGGCGGCACCGCTTTTGTTTTCGGTGTCCCGGCCATATGTGACGGTGTTACCATGGGCCACCTTGGCATGCATTGTTCGCTTCCCTCGAGGGAACTTATAGCCGACATGATCGAGATGGTCACGACGGCACACGCCCTCGACGGGCTCATTCTTTTGACTAATTGCGACAAAATAACCCCGGGAATGCTCATGGCGGCTTGCCGCATGGACATCCCGGCGATAGTCGTTACCGGTGGGCCTATGCTTTCAGGCCGTTCGCGCATGAAGAGGCTTTCGCTCGTCAAGGATACATTTGAGGCGGTCGGAAGATACAGGGCCGGCGAGATAACCAGGGAAGAGCTTGATGAGCTCGAGTGCAACGCGTGCCCGGGTCCGGGAGCCTGCCAGGGTCTTTATACGGCCAATACGATGGCCTGCATAACGGAATCCATCGGTATAGCCATGCCGGGCGGCGCCACTGCGCTGGCGGTCTCGGCGAAGAGGGAGAGGATAGCCCACGAGAGCGGCGAACGTATCGTCGAGCTCGTCAGGAAGAACATTACCCCCTCGAAGATAATGACCATCAAGTCTTTCGAGAACGCGATGCGCGTCGACATGGGTCTCGGCGGTTCGACGAACACCGTCCTGCACCTGACGGCCATCGCCCACGAGCTGGGCATTAAACTGCCCCTGGATATGTTCGACAAGATAAGCAGGAGCACTCCGCATATATCCGATATTTTGCCTTCGGGCAGGTATTTTATGGAAGACCTCGAGTTCGCGGGAGGCATACCCGCAGTCCTAAAGAGGCTTAAGCCGTTACTTAATGACCACATGACGGTCAGCGGGAGGACGATATTCCGGTTGGCGGATTCCGCCCGCATAGACGATGAAGAGGTCATCCGGCCGCTTAACAGGCCGTACCATAGAGAAGGAGGGATCGCCGTCCTGAAGGGCAATATCGCCCCGGACGGTGCCGTAGTCAAGCAGACTGCTGTCCAGGAGAAGATCAAACGTTTTACAGGGAAGGCGAAGGTCTTCAATTCCGAGGAAGAGGCGATGAAGGCGATCATGACCGGAAAGATAAAAGCCGGCGATTGCATAGTCATCCGCTATGAAGGGCCGAAGGGCGGCCCTGGAATGAGGGAGATGCTCTCCCCGACGGCCGCTATCGTAGGCCTGGGCCTGGCGGATAAAGTTGCCCTTATAACCGACGGAAGGTTCTCCGGGGGCACGCAGGGGCCGTGCATCGGGCATATATCGCCTGAAGCTGCCGAAGGCGGGCCTATCGCCGCGATCAAGAACGGCGATACCGTAGAGATAGATATTCCGGGCAGGAAGCTGGAATTGAAGGTCTCGAAGTCTGAATTGACAAAAAGATTGAAAGCGATAAAGGCGCAAAAACCGAAGATAAATACGGGCTACCTCGCGCGTTACGCGAAGCTCGTCACGTCGTCTTCGACAGGCGCCGTTATGAAAGGCTAAAAATAGATGACAACCAAGATGAATGGAGCGCGGATACTTATTGAAGCGTTCAAGAAGGAAGGCGTCGGTGCCATATTCGGTTATCCGGGCGGGCAGGCCCTGCCGCTCTTTGATGCTCTTTACGGTTCCGACCTGAAGTTCTACCTTGTCAGGCACGAGCAGGCCGCCGCCCACGCGGCTGACGGCTACGCGCGCGTGACGGGAAAACCCGGGGTCTGCATAGCGACTTCCGGGCCGGGTGCCACGAACCTTGTTACCGGCATCGCGACCGCTTACATGGACTCTATACCGATGGTTGCCATAACCGGACAGGTCAAGACGTTCATGATAGGTAACGACGCGTTCCAGGAAGCGGACATGATAGGCATAACCCGTCCGATAACCAAGCATAATTACCTGGTCAAGGATGTCAAGGACCTCGCAAGGACGGTCAAGGAAGCTTTCCATATCGCCTCGACCGGAAGGCCGGGACCTGTCCTTATAGACTTGCCGTCGGATGTGCAGTTGGCCGAGACAGAGTTCCATTACCCTTCCGAGGTCAATATACGCAGCTACAAGCCTACGTATCACGGCCATCCGGGGCAGATCCGGCGCGCCGTGAAATTGATATCCGAATCGAAGAAACCGGTCATATACGCAGGCGGAGGGGTCATTCTTTCCGGCGCTTCGAAGGAACTCAAGGAGTTTGCCGAGAAGATAAACTCTCCTGTTGCCATGACCTTGCTGGGCCTCGGCGGTTTTCCCGGAAGCCATGATCTTTCGCTCGGCATGCTCGGCATGCATGGCACAGGTTATGCTAACCATGCCGTCCAGAACTGCGACCTGCTTATAGCCATAGGCGCCCGTTTCGACGACAGGGTCACCGGTAAGGTCGACGAGTTCGCGCCGCACGCGAAGATAATACATATCGACATCGATCCTTCGGCGATATCCAAGAGCGTTGCTGTCGATATCCCGATAGTCGGTGACGTCAAATGCGTTTTGGGCGAGATACTTAAAGTTGTCCACCGTCCGCATGACAAGGAATGGACGGAAAAGATAGTCGAGTGGAAGAACAAGCACCCGCTTCACTATAAGACGGATGACCACCTGCGACCGCAGTATGTCATCCAGCAGATATGTGAGGCGACCAACGGCAATGCGGTGATCGCTACTGATGTCGGCCAGCACCAGATGTGGACGGCCCAATGGTACAAGTTCGCCAGGCCGCGCGAGTTCCTTTCAAGCGGAGGGCTCGGCACCATGGGCTACGGGTTTCCTGCCGGTATAGGCGCGAAGGTCGGCAGGCCGGACGCGCAGGTTTTTGTCATAAGCGGCGACGGCTCGATACAGATGAACATACAGGAACTTGCGACAGCTGTTGTTAACAATATCGACGTCAAGATAGTCATACTGAACAACTCGTTCCTGGGGATGGTCAGGCAGTGGCAGGAACTCTTCTACGGGAAGAGGTATTCCCACACGAAGATGACCAACCCGGACTTCGTCAAGATCGCCGAGGCCTATGGCGCCATCGGAATGCGGATCGACAAAAAGGAAGAGGTCAGGCCTGCCATAGAGAAAGCGATGCATACGAAGAACGTCGTTGTCATGGAATTCATAGTCGAGCCGGAAGAGAATGTCTACCCGTTCGTTCCCGCCGGCAAGCGGCTTGATGATATGATAGGGAGCATGGCATGAAACATACTATATCGGCATTGGTAGAGAACCATTCGGGAGTCCTTTCCCGGATATCCGGGCTTTTTTCCGCGCGCGGGTTCAATATCGATTCGCTTACTGTCGGAGAGACGGAAGATCCTACGGTCTCGCGCATGACGATCGTCGTCGAGGGAGACGAGCGCACGCTGGAACAGGTCAAGAAGCAGCTTAACAAGCTTATAGATGTCATAACGGTCCAGGATCTCACGAAGTCGAGGTTCATCGACCGTGAGCTCATACTGATCAAGGTCGGGACATCCGCGCCGAACGACCGCGCCCAGATAATAGAAATAGCGGACACGATGAAAGCCGACGTCGTAGACCTGGGCGTTGACACGATAACCATAGAGGCGACCGGGGAGACCCAAAAGATAGATAACCTGGTCGAACTACTCAGGCAGTTTGGGATAAAGGAGATAGTAAGGACCGGAAAGATAGCAATGTCACTTGATCCGAAAGAAAAGGGATCGAAAACTTCAAAGGAGGAAGAAGAGTAAATGGCAAAGATCTACTATGATAAAGACGCTGACCTTGACGTTTTAAAGGACAAGACTATAGCGATAATCGGTTACGGTATACAGGGCCGGGGCCAGTCGCTGTGCCTTAGGGATTCGGGATGCAACGTGGTGGTTTCCGAAATGCCCGGCACCATCAACTACGAACAGGCGAAGAAGGACGGTTTCGAGCCCGTATCGGCCGCCGAAGCGGCGAAGAAGGCTGATATAATACAAATACTGACGCAGGACCACGTGCAGGCAAAAGTTTATAAGGAAAGCATAAAGCCGAACCTGAAGAAGGGCAAAGCGCTCTGCTTTTCGCACGGGTTCAATATCCGTTTCAAGCAGATCAAACCGCCGAAGAACGTCGATGTCTTTATGATAGCTCCCAAGGGTCCGGGCGCTTTGGTGCGCAGGATGTATGAAGAAGGCAAGGGCGTTCCTTCGCTTATCGCGATATATCAGGATGCTACCGGCAACGCCAAGAAGATAGCCCTCGCGTATGCCAAGGCCATTAAGGCCACGACCGCAGGCGTTATCGAGACGACGTTTGAGGAAGAGACCGAGACGGACCTCTTCGGCGAGCAGGCCGTCCTTTGCGGCGGCGTCAGCGAGCTGATAAAGGCAGGTTTCGACACTCTTGCCGAGGCCGGTTACCAGCCCGAGATAGCGTATTTCGAGGTCCTGCATGAGCTGAAACTGATAACGGACCTGATACAGGAGAGGGGCATCGCAGGCATGCGCCGCGGAGTTTCCAATACCGCGACCTACGGAGACCTAAGCCGCGGTCCCAGGATAGTCAATGCGAGGACCCGCAAGGAAATGAAGAAATTGCTCAAGGAAATAAAGAGCGGGAAGTTCGCGAGGGAATGGATCAAGGAGAATGAGACCGGCAGGAAGAACTTCGACCGGTTGTTAAAAGAAGGCGACGAGCATCAGATCGAGAAGGTCGGCAAACAGCTTCGCGAAATGATGCCGTGGATGCGTAGCGAGCGTAAGTAGTTTACGCGAGCGGAGCCCCTGCGCATAGATTTCGAGACTTTTAGCCGAGAAATCTGCAGGGGTAGGAGAGAGAGCAAACAATGGAAAAGATAATAATCTTCGATACAACGCTCCGGGACGGAGAACAATGCCCCGGCGCGTCGCTTGAGGCGCATGAGAAGCTCGAAATAGCCCAGCAGCTCGTGCGGCTTAAGGTGGACGTTATAGAGGCGGGTTTCCCGGTCTCATCGCCGGGGGACTTCGCCGCGGTAAAGACGATAGCGCAGAAGGTAAAAGGCCCGGTCATATGCGGGCTTGCCAGGTGCCTTAAGAAAGACATAGAAGCGGCCGGAGAGGCCATTAAGCCTGCTTCTAAGAAGCGCGTCCACGTCTTCCTGGCCACGTCGAAGATACATATGAAATACAAGTTGAAGAAGGCCGAGGACGAAATAGTGCGCCTTGCGGTGGATGCCGTCAAACTTGCCCGACGCTATACGGATGACGTAGAGTTCTCTCCCGAGGATGCATCGAGGAGCGAAAAGGACTTCCTCTACCGGGTTATCGAACAGGTCATAATTGCGGGCGCTTCTACCGTCAATATACCCGATACGGTCGGATATGCCATACCCGAGGAGTTCGGCGGGTTAATACGTGATATTAAGAACCATGTCCCGAACATAGGCAGGGCGGTCATAAGCGTCCACTGCCACAATGATCTCGGATTGGGTGTAGCGAACTCTTTGGCGGCGATAAGGAGCGGCGCCAGGCAGGTAGAATGCACCATAAACGGGATCGGCGAGCGCGCGGGTAACGCCTCAATGGAAGAGATAGTCATGGCCGTCAAGACCAGGGGTGACCTCTTCGGCAACCTCTCAACCGGTATCGCGACGCAGGAGATCTCTAAGGCAAGCAGGTTAGTATCCAAGTTGACCGGTATGATCATCCAGCCGAACAAGGCTATAGTCGGCCAGAACGCGTTCGCGCATGAGTCCGGGATACACCAGGACGGGGTATTGAAGAAGAGGACCACCTACGAGATAATGAGCCCTTGCGAGATAGGTTTGACGGCTTCAAGCCTTGTCTTGGGCAAGCATTCAGGCAGGCACGCTTTTGCGGAAAAGATGAAAAAGCTCGGGTATTCCCTCAGCGCGGCGCAAACCGATAAGGCTTTCGAAAAGTTCAAGATCCTTGCCGATAAGAAGAAATTCATATATGACGAGGACCTCGAGACCTTAATGGAAGAAGGTCCCGGCGGTTCTTCCGAGACCTGGAAACTCAATTCGTTCCGTACGGTCGCCTCTACGGAAGAGATCCCCGTGGCGACGGTAAAGTTGCGCTCGAAGGACGGTGTAAAAACAGCTTCCGCCGAAGGGGACGGCCCGGTGGATGCCTGTTATAAAGCGATAGACAAGATAACCAAGGTCAAAGGCGAATTAGCGGATTACTCGTTGCAGTCCGTTACAAAAGGCAAGGACGCGATGGGAGAGGTCACGGTACGGCTTCGCTCAAAGGAAAAGATCGTCCTCGGGAAATCCGCTTCAACGGATGTCATAGAGGCCAGCGTCAAGGCATATCTTAACGCTGTCAATAAACTGGTCCACAAGGAAAAGAAGAGATTGAGAATTGAGATCTAAAAAGACGAAAGGGCATCCCAGGATATTCGGGGTAGTCGGTTACCCGATAAAGCATTCGCTATCGCCGCATTTTCAAAATGCGGCGCTCGCTTGTCTGGGTATGAACGCGGTATATATGCCTTTTGAGATAGCGCCTGCTGACCTCAAAGGGGCGATTCCGGCTTTAAAGGGACTCGGCGTCCGCGGGTTGAACATCACCATCCCGCACAAGCAGGCCATAATGTCTTTGCTTGACGGCCTTTCGCCGGAGGCAAAAGGCATAGGCGCCGTGAATACCGTTGTATTCAAGGCAGGCAGGACAAAAGGATACAATACCGACGGGGAAGGGTTTATCCGTTCCCTGAAAGATGACCTGAAACTGGATCCCAAAGGAAAGAACGTGTTGCTTTTCGGCTGTGGCGGCGCGGCGCAAGCTATAGCGTTTGTCCTGGCAAGGGAGGGCGCCGCTTCCATAAAATTTACCGATATAGATGTGAAACGGGCCAAGGCCCTTGCCGCGAAGACGGGAAAAGTTTTTCCCAAATGCGGGACCCTTGCGTTGCCGTTCGTGAAGTCCGGCATAGATAATGAAGTCCTTGCTTCGGACTTGCTGGTAAACGCGAGCTCGGTGGGGATGCATAAAGGAGACCCGTGCATAGTAAACCCCAAGACCCTGCATAAAGGCCTGGCGGTTTACGACATAGTTTATAATCCTCCGGCCACGCCTCTTATAAAGGAAGCGAAAAAGCGCGGGCTCAAAGCAATGAACGGTCTCGGGATGCTGCTTTACCAGGGTACGCTTTCATTTGAACTGTTTACGGGAAAGCAGGCGCCGGTTGCCGTGATGCGCCGCGCGCTGGAAAAGGCGGTCAAATGCTGTCATTGATCATCTATGTATTTGTTTTCATGTTCGGGTCCATAGTAGGAAGTTTTTTGAACGTGTGCATACACAGGCTGCCGCGGTGCGAATCCATTGTTTTTCCGGCATCGCATTGCCCGCAATGCAAACGGCCGCTGCCATGGTATCTTAATATACCTTTTATTAGTTATATAATGCTGGGTGGAAGGTGTGCTTTTTGCAAGAGCAGGATATCTTTACGCTATTTGACGGTGGAAGGTTTGACGGCTATCATCTTTACGGTCCTGTATTGGAGGTTCGGACTAAACCCGGAATTTTTCATCTATATGGCGCTCTCATGCGTGCTTATCGTGATATCTTTTATAGATATCGAGCACTGGATAATACCTGACGAGTTGAGCGTTCCCGGGATCATCGCCGGCCTTTTGATAAGCTTTATTTACCCGAAGATCCAGGGGGAGGTCTCAAGGTTCGCGGCGTTAGGCAGCTCGTTCTTTGGGGTCGTATTCGGTTTTGTCTCCCTTTACCTTATAGGACTTTTAGGAAAGCTATTGTATAAAAAGGAGGCGATGGGAGGAGGGGACCTTATGCTGCTTATGTTGATCGGTTCGTTCCTCGGGTTGAAGCTGACTATAGTCGCTTTTTTTGTTGCTCCGGTGTTCGGTTCCTTCGTGGGAATACCAAAATTGCTCAAGAAAAAACAGGATATAATACAGTATGGGCCTTTCCTGGCGATAGCAGCTTTTATATGCATAATCTTCAGGGACGATATCCTTTCATTTTTTCCATTATAGGAGGTTAGAAGATGTTGAGATACCTTACGGCGGGCGAATCACACGGTAAGTTCCTTTTGGGTATATTGGAAGGGATGCCTTCCGGCCTGAAGGTTGATAAGGGCACGATAAACCTCGAGCTCAAGCGCAGGCAGTCCGGTTTCGGCAGGGGCGCCAGGATGGCCATAGAACAGGACAGCGTCCAGATCCTGTCCGGACTGCGTAAGGGCGCTACCATAGGAAGCCCGATAGCCCTGCTTATTGAGAACAAGGATTTTTCCATAGATACGCTGCCTTCGATAACCCGTCCCCGCCCGGGGCATGCGGACCTTTCCGGAGCGATGAAATACAATACTTCGGATATCCGCGATATACTTGAAAGGGCGAGCGCGCGCGAGACCGCGATGAGGGTAGCCATAGGCGGCCTTTGCAAAATACTCCTTGATGAGTTCGCTATAAGGGTGTCGAGCCATGTGGTAGAGATAGGCGGCGAGTCGAAAGAGAAAGCGATGCTAAAAAAAGTAGAAGAGTGCGCCAGGTCAGGCGATACCCTTGGCGGGGTCTGCGAGATATCCGCGGCAGGGGTCCCGGCCGGTTTAGGCAGCCATGTCTTCCCGGACAGGAGGCTTGACGCCAGGATAGCGGGTGCCATGATGTCCATCCAGGCGATAAAGGGCGTGGAGATAGGTCTTGGTTTTTCCGCTGCCCGGTTGCCTGGTTCGAAGGTACACGATGAGATAACTTTCGACAGGAAGAAAGGGTTCTCGAGGAAGACCAATAACTCCGGCGGGCTCGAAGGAGGCATGACCAACGGAGAGCCGGTTATCGTCAGGATCGCCATGAAACCGATAGCCACGCTCGGAAAGCCGCTCGAATCCGTGGATATTAAAACGAAAAAAAAGGTTGCTGCCCAGGTCGAAAGGCATGATGTATGCGCTGTCCACGCGGCTGCAGTGGTAGCGGAAGCGGTCCTTGCCTTGGAACTGGCGATGGCTGTTTCGGAGAAATTCGGCGGGGACAGCATCACCGAGATGAAGCGTAATTTTGACGGTTATATCGAACAGGTGAGAGATTTTTAAATGGGCAATATTATCCTGGTAGGATTCATGGGGACCGGGAAGACCACCGTGGGCAAGGCGCTTGCAAAGCGCCTCGGCTACAGGTTTGTCGACATGGACGACATAATAGAAGAGCGCGAGGGGATGAAAATATCCGAGATATTCGAAAAAAAAGGTGAACAGTACTTCAGGCGCGTCGAAAGCGAGGTCGCCGCCGATATTCCGTTGCGATCGGACCTTGTGGTTGCCGCGGGAGGCGGCGCTGTCATTAACGAAGAGAATGTCAGGAATATGAAGAAGAACGGGGTTATGTTCTGTCTTTTTGCAAGCCCTGAGAGGATATTCGAGAGGACGAAAGGCCACACTCACAGGCCGTTGCTTAATGTAGGCGACCCCCTGGGAAAGATATCTGAGCTGCTTGCCAAGCGTGCCGAATACTACGCTCGCGCGGACCACAGGATAGATACCACAGACCTGTCGGTCAATGAGGTGGTCGGCAGGATAGAGGAGCATCTTAAGTGACCGAACTCGAATACCTGGTAGCCCTTAACTCTGTGCCCGATGTCGGGATAATAAGGATAAAGAGCCTGCTGGAGCGTTTTGGCGGGTTTGAGGAGATATTCAAGGCTCACCGTAAGCAACTTATGGAAGCGGACAAGATCGGTCCGGCTATAGCTGATGCCATTATGGCCTGCGACAGGTTAAAAGTCGCCGAACGCGAGGTAAAGCTGGCAGAATCGTCCGGAGCGCGGGTAATATCATATCTTGACACGGATTATCCATTAAGCCTCAATCAGATATACGATCCTCCTGCGATATTGTATGTAAAAGGAGATCTCAGGCCGGAAGACGCCAATTCCGTGGCTATCGTAGGTTCCAGGCGGGCCAGCCGTTACGGCCTCCAGACCGCGGAGAGGTTGGGCATGGAATTTGCCGCGAGAGGGATAACCGTCGTATCGGGTCTTGCCAGGGGTATAGATGCTGCAGGACACAAGGGTGCCCTCAGGGCCAAGGGCAGGACCATAGCGGTTTTAGGCAGCGGCCTTGCACAGATATATCCCGCCGAACACATACGCCTGGCCGATGAAATCGCCGGCAATGGGGCTATAGTATCGGAATTTCCGATGGCATGCGGGCCCCACCGGGAGAACTTTCCCAGGCGAAACAGGATAATAAGCGGGCTGTCTCTGGGTGTCGTTGTGGTTGAAGCGGCAAGCGATTCCGGAGCCCTTATAACTACGGATTTTGCTCTTGAGCAGGGCAGGGAGATCTTTGCGGTCCCGGGACAAGCATGTTCGCCTGTATCCAGGGGAACCAACGCTCTAATCAGGCAGGGCGCTAAGCTTACCGAATCCGCGGATGATGTGGTAGAGGAGCTGGGCGATGTAATAAAGAGCCGGTTGGCCCCTTCACCGGTAGTTTCGGCAGTTTTTGACCTGTTCGGCGCCGAGAAGAAAGTGTTCGATTGTCTCAGCGGCGGGCCCGTGTCCGTTGATGATATAGTAGATGAGACCGAATTGTCTGTTCCAGAAGCCTCGGTACTGCTTATGGGGCTTGAACTCAAGGGGCTGGTGAAGCGGCTCCCGGGACAGTCGTATGCAAGGAAAGATATATGATAAAGATATATGTGAACGGGAAAGAGATGCAGGTCAAAGAAGGCATGAGCATAGCCGCTCTGTTAGCTGAGCTCAAGGCCGATGTCAAATACGCAGCCGTGGAGTTTAACCTTCAGATACTCGACAGGGCGTCATATGCTTCGTCGCATCTTAAAGACGGTGATAATATAGAGATCATCCTGCCCGTGGGGGGAGGTTCGCAGGAGGCGCTTGTAATAGTTGAGTCCCCGGCGAAGGCCAAGACCATAGAGAAGTTCCTTGGCAAGGGTTTTCTGGTGCGTTCATCCATGGGACATATAATAGACCTGCCCATGAGGAAGATGGGGGTTGACATAGAGAATAATTTCGAACCCAGCTATGTCGTGATATCAAAGAAGAAGAAATTACTCAGCGAGCTCAAGAGTGAGGCAAAGGACAAAGATATTATTTATATCGCGACCGACCCCGATCGCGAGGGAGAGGCCATAGGTTGGCATCTCGCGTCTCAACTGGGAAAGAACAAGGAGGTCCGAAGGGTCGTCTTCCATGAGATAACCAAGAAAGCCATACTTGAGGCGTTCGAAAATCCTTCCGAGATCGACATAAAACTTGTAAACGCTCAGCAGGCCCGCCGTGTGATAGACAGGATAGTAGGGTATTCCCTGAGTCCGCTGCTATGGAAGAAGATAACCCGCGGTCTTAGTGCCGGCAGGGTGCAGTCCATAGCGGTTAAGCTTATAGTTGACAGGGAACGCGAGATACAGGCGTTCGTCCCTCAGGAATATTGGGAACTTGAGGCTGAACTCAAGAAGAATGGTGAACGTAAGACTTTCTTCGCCAAGCTTGAGAAGATAGACGGCAACAAGGCCGAGGTAAAAGACAAATCCTCCGCCGACGGGATATTGTCCGAACTCCAGGGGGCCGAGTACAGGGTCAAAGATATAAAACAGACCGAGAAGAAACTGAACCCTCAGGCGCCGTTTACTACGTCCAAGATGCAGCAGGAGGCGTTCAACAAACTGCATTTCAGGGCGGGCAAGACTATGAAGATAGCGCAGCAGCTTTATGAGGGTCTCGATATAGGCAAAGAAGGCACCGTGGGCCTTATCACTTATATGAGAACCGATTCGGTAAAAGTCGCTTTTTCTGCCATTGAGGAAGCGAGGTTCTATATCAAGGACAAGTTCGGTGCGGATTACCTGCCTTCCGCGGCCAATGAATACAAATCCAAAAAAGCCGCCCAAGAGGCCCACGAGGCGATAAGGCCGACTTCCGTTTCAAGGGAGCCCGATTCCATAAAAGAATACCTCTCGCAGGACCAGTATCGGTTATACAAGCTCATCTGGTCGAAATTCGTTGCCAGCCAAATGAAACCCGCCTTGCTGTCCGTTACATCGGTGGACATAAGCGCGGGCCGTTGCCTGTTCAGGGCGTCAGGCACTTCGGTGGTTTTTCCCGGTTTCAAAGCCGCCTATGATATAGAGGAGGAGGGCGAGGACAAGGAAAAGGTGAAAAAGGCCTATCTTCCCAAGCTTGAGGCAGAAGAGGTCCTTGAACTGATAAAGCTGGACCCTACACAGCATTTCACGAAGCCGCCGCCAAGGTATACCGATGCTTCTCTCGTAAAGGCCCTGGAAGAAGACGGTATAGGCCGTCCTTCGACATACGCCCCTACGATCGAGACAATAGTTGCGCGTTATTATATAAGGCGTGAAGGTTCCGCCCTTTGGCCGACCGAGCTCGGTATGGTCGTTAACGATCTTCTTACAAAGAGCTTCCCGGTCATAATCGACGAGGAGTTCACAGCTAAGATGGAGGAGGAGCTTGACGAAATAGAGGAAGGCAAGGTGGAGTGGCCGCAGGCGCTAAAGGATTTTTACGGGCCGTTCTCGCAATGGCTCTCGAAGGCCCAGATAGAGATGAAAGAAGTAAAGAAGGACGTAGAGGAGCTTGACGAAGTATGCGAAAAATGCGGCCGAAAGATGGTGGTAAAATGGGGCCGCCGCGGGAAATTCAAGAGCTGCTCGGGTTTTCCCGAATGCAAGAACGCCAAGCCCATGGTCACCACCGGCATAAAGTGCCCGGAACCCGGCTGTGACGGCGAGCTTGTGGAGCGCAGGTCTCGCAGGGGCGCGTTCTATGGTTGTTCAAGGTTCCCGAAATGCCGCCATGTGGAGAACAAGCCCAAGGTTACCGAAGGCGGGCTTCCGCCCGGAGAGGGTAAACATGGATCGCGGGAGTAAATGTGTTTGACAGATATGTGGAGAAGTTCATAAGGTATCTTGAGATCGAACGTAATGCCTCCAAGCATACGTTGGTGAATTATTCCATCGACCTGAAGTCTTTAAGCGAGTTCCTCAAGGAAGAGCCGATAGAGAAGGTGGATTATGTCGTATTACGCCGTTACCTGGCCCACTTGAAGGAGTTGAATCTCTCAAAGGTGTCTATAGCCAGGAAGATAGCCTCTATAAGGTCTTTCTTCAAGTTCCTGTTCAGGGAGGGCATAATAAAGAACAACCCGGCATCTTCTTTGTCGACCCCGAAGAGGGATAAGCATCTTCCCAAATTCCTCGATGAAAAAGAGATCGTGCTTTTGTTGGAATCCCCGGAAAAGGAGGATGAATCGGGTCTCCGCGATGCAGCTATCCTTGAAACGCTCTATTCGACCGGGATAAGGGTGAGCGAGTTGGTAAGTTTGAACATCGGAAGCGTCGACCAGATAGGCGGCGTCATAAAAGTATTGGGCAAGGGCAAGAAGGAGAGGATAGTACCGATAGGCGACCGCGCCCTGCAGGCGGTAAGGGATTACTTGAGGAAACGGCGTTTGACCGGCGGCAAGGATGACCGCGCCCTTTTCTTCAACAAGAACGGGGGCAGGCTTACAGACCGCTCGGTCAGAAGGATAATCAATAAGTATATCCTCAAGACAAGTATACAGCAGAAGATCTCTCCTCATACCCTGCGCCACTCTTTCGCCACGCATCTTTTGGACCATGGAGCGGACTTGAGGAGCGTACAGGAGTTGCTGGGCCATGCTAACCTTTCCACGACTCAGATCTATACGCACATAACCACAGAAAGGCTTAAGTCCGCATACGAAAAAACTCATCCGCGGGCCTGAGGCATAAAATAAAATGTTATATGACCTTGTTTTTGCCATATTTTCCGTATTCTACCTGCCTTATTTTGTCATGAAGGGCAAATGGCGCGGGTTCAGCAGGCAGAGGCTGGGTATCCTGCCTGATGCCTTCCTGGCCCGGGTCAAGGACAAGAGGGCAATATGGCTTCATGCGGTATCAGTTGGAGAAGTGATCGCCAGCCTGCCGCTGTATGACGAGATAAGGAAGAATTTCCCGTCAGAAAAGATCATAGTCTCAACAGTCACCCCCACCGGCAACCACATAGCGCGAGAGAGATTCAAAGGAGCGGAAATCATATATTTTCCGGTTGACCTCAGTTTTATTACGGACAAGGTTATGGGATCGATAAAACCGAAGGTCGTCCTTATAGCAGAAACGGAGATATGGCCGAATTTTATTAACTCGGCCAAAAAAGCCGGCGCCGGCGTGGTCATATTTAACGGCAGGGTATCGAAAGATTCATTCAAGAATTATTCTGCGGTGCGCTCCCTACTCAAGCGAGTGCTGGGCAAGGTCGACCTTTTTCTTATGCAGATGTCTTCCGATGCGGAGAAGATCGTGTATCTTGGGGCCCCGGCAGACAGGGTCAAGGTCTCGGGGAACCTCAAGTATGACGCAGCGCTTTTTGGCGGGAAAGAAGACGAGAGGGACAGTTTCAGAAAAAAGTTAGGCATTTCAGGCGAACACAAGTTGTTCATGGCAGGCTCTACGCATCCCGGAGAGGAGGAGATAGTACTCCGTTGCTATAAGGAACTTTCAAAAGAATCCCCGGACCTGCGCCTGCTGATAGCTCCCAGGCATGCGGAGAGATCGCAGGCAATAGCCGGCTGCGTAAAGACCGCGGGATTCAAGCCGAGATTCGTATCCATGTCCGACCATAGCCCGTCAGGACGCGAAGATGTGCTTATACTCGACGTTATGGGGATGCTTGCCAAGCTGTATTCGGCCGGAGACATCATATTCATGGGAGGCAGCCTTATAAAGAAAGGCGGACAGAACCCCCTTGAGGCCGCTTATTATTCCAAGGCCGTTCTCTTCGGTCCGCACATGCACAATTTCGAGGGTATATCATCCGCATTGCTTTCTGAAAAAGCGGCAATGCGCGTTGAGGACGAAAAGGACCTGGTAAAGACATTGAGGATGCTGCTGCATAATCCAGATGGAACTCGCGCAATGGGCAATCGGGCACGTTCGGTCCTGGAAGCTAACGCCGGAGTGGCCGAGAAAGACCTGGAATTTATTGAACCTTTCCTGGAAAAGGCATGAGTGAAAAGACAAGGAAATATTTATACGGTTTGATGACAGATGACCCCGCCGTTCGCGGCCCGGGAGCGTCATTGCTTAAAGTCCTGTTCCGGGAGTTATCCAATATATATGCTATTGCGGTCGTCCTGGCGGCTTCTTTTTATAATAGCGGGACGATAAAGCCATACAGGCCAAAGTGCAAAGTAATAAGCATAGGCAATATAACCCTTGGGGGTACCGGCAAGACCCCGTTGACCATCATGGTGGCCCGCAGGATGAAGGAGCGCGGTAAAAAAACGGTCATCCTCACAAGAGGATACATGAAGGACCGTTCCTCGGGCATTGCGGATGAACCGGAACTCTTCAAAAAAATTCTCGAGGACGTTCCGGTTATTGTGGGCCGCGACCGCGCGGCTTCGGCCATACGGGCGGAATCCCTGTATTCTCCCGATGTTATTATACTCGATGACGGTTTCCAGCACTGGAGGCTGGCAAGGGACCTCGATATAGTGGCCGTTAACGGCAGGGACCCTGTCGGGAACGGTTATCTGATACCCCGCGGCATACTTCGCGAACCCGTTTCGGCTTTGGCAAGGGCTGATGTCATAGTTGTCACGAAAGGCCCGGCGCTTCCAGATATCATAAACGAAGTTGTCCCCGGAGCGGACATATATTCTTCTTCATACAGGATTTCCGGGGAGCCTGATATCAGGGGTAAGAAAGTGGTCATGGCATGTGCCATAGCGGACCCGTCCTCGTTCGAGGAGACCGTTTTGTCGCTCGGCGCCGTTATAGAACGTAAGATATTGTTTATGGATCACCATATTTACGGAAAGCGCGATTATGATATGATAATTTCAGGGGCAAGGTCGTCATCTTGTGATACCGTTGTTGTTACCGAGAAAGACATGGTTAAGCTTTCGAGGTTCGCGCCGGTAATGGGCGTAAAGATAGAATCGATACCCGTGGAGATAAAGATAGATCAGGAGGAGAGGTTTTTTGGCAGACTTGATTCTCTATTTACTGGTAAGGCTTGAGGCTTTCGTATTCAGGCTCCTGCCGCTGAAGTTCTCGCTTTGGCTCGCCAGGGCCTTCGGCAGCCTGATATATTATACTATGGGCCGCCGCAAGACGGTGGCATACGCTAACCTGCGCGCTGCTTTCAGGGGAAAGTATACTCCCGCGCAAACTAAACGCATAATAAAGCAGGTATACCAGAGCATAGCCCAGTCTTACATGGAATTGATAAAATTCCCCCAGATAGACGACGCTTATATAAATAAGTATATCAGGATAGAAGGCCGTGAAAAGATAAACAAGGCGATAAAGGCTGAGGGGACGGGGATAATATTCCTTACGGCGCATTTCGGCAACTGGGAGCTCTGTTCCCTCGTAGGTTCAACGGCCGGATACAGGATGAACGTTCTCGCCCGCTGGCAGAAGATGGAGAGGCTCAACGGGTATCTTAATAAGATGCGCGGTTCGAAGGGCGCTAATGTCATATTCAAGGAAAGTGCCGTGGAGGATATACTTGCCTGCCTTAACAAGGGAGAGGCTGTCGGCATACTCTCCGACCAGGATGGGGGCAGGAAAGGGGAGTTCGTGGATTTTCTCGGCCGTAAGGCATCGACCCCGAAGGGCGTCGCGCATTTCTCGCTGCGTACGGGAGCGCCTGTTTTTCCCGTCTTCATGGTCAGGGAGAACGGCCCTTACCACAGGATAGTTGTCGAAGACGACATATCGGTGATGAAATCGGATGACCTTAAGAAGGACATACACGAGATACTCCAGCGCTCCGCCGATATCCTTGAAAGATATGTCACCGGCCATCCGGGGCAGTGGCTTTGGCTGCATAAACGCTGGAAATCCACACCGACCAAGTCGGTCCTGGTCTTGAACGACGGCAGGGCAGGCCATTATAAGCAGTCGGTTGCCCTTGCCAACATACTCGGAAGCGTCAGGGCAGGGAAAGGATTCGCGCGGGAAGATACCGTAGTCGAAACTGCGCAGGTGAGGTTCAGGAACCTGTTTGCCAGGGTTTTGTTTGATGCAGGTTCATCCTGCGGCTTGAGCGTGCATAACCTTTCTTTTTGTTTCGATAAGGAAAGCTACGAGGCCCTAAGGGGCGTCTACGCGGATTATATTATTTCATGCGGGGCATCGCTTGCAGGCGTTAACCTTTGCCTGAAAAGGGAGTTGGGCGCAAAGAGCCTGGTGATCATGAGACCCAGCCTGTTCAGCATCAAGCTCTTCGATCTGGCGGCGATACCAATTCACGACGACGTAAAGCGCGCTCCAAATATAATCTCTACCAGGGGGACCGTAACCGACCTCGATGCGGTATCGTTGGAAAAATACGGTTCAAAACTAAAAGAGAGGACCGGTCCTCTCAGGGAGAAAGTAGTTGGGGTCCTTATCGGCGGAGATTCCAAGGACTACGTCCTGGATAAGGAGCTTGCGGTTTCAGTGGTGGATGCGGTCATACGCGCCGCAGAAACACTTGATGCCGATGTGTTGGTCACTACCTCGCGCAGGACGCAAAGAGCCGTTGAATTCGCGCTGAAAGAGAGCTACGGCAAGTCCGCGAGGGTGAAACTGCTGCTTATAGCCAATGAGGAGAATTTCGACGGGGCTGTTGAAGGGATACTCGCGGCATCGGGGATATTGGTAGTATCGGGCGAATCTATAGCTATGTTGACCGAGGCGGTAAGTTCGGAAAAGCCTGTCATAGCTTTCATGCCCGGGAAGATCAAACTTTCCTCATCAACCAAGCATGAAAAGTCCCTGAAGCGGTTAGAGACGGAAAACCTGGTAAAGGTATCCGGCCCGGAGGGGATCGAAAGGGATATAACAGGATATATCGGACGGAAGGTGCCCGGGGTCAGGGGCGAAGACATGAAAGCGATACGCGAAGCGATCGGGAAACTCGTTTAAATGAAGATAGTCCAGATATTGCCGCGCCTTAACACGGGAGGCGTGGAAACAGGGGTGATAGACCTTTCCCAGAGGTTGATAAAGCTCGGGCATAACGCCGCTGTAATCTCCGGCGGGGGCGAACTGGTAAAACAGCTCGAGGTAAATGGCATAAAACACTATACGCTTCCCGTATACAGCAAGAATCCCCTTACCATCCTCAGGATGATGCCGGTAGTAAAGAAGATACTGGAGAAAGAGGGAGCTGATATACTTCATGCGAGGAGCAGAGTGCCGGCAATCATAGGTTATTATGCCTCACGTTCTGCGGGAGTAGTCTTCATAACGACCTGCCACGGGTATTACTCAAAGAAACCTTTCAGTAAAGTCATGGGTTGGGGCAAGTATGTAATAGCGATCAGCCAGGTGATAGCGAAGCATATGATGGATGCATTCAAGGTCCCATACAGGCGCATCAAGCTCATATACAGGGGAGTCGACCTCGAAAAGTTCAGTTACAAGGAGCCGGGAGAATCAGGGAAGTCCGATTATGCTATCGGGATAATAGGCAGGCTTACCCCTCTGAAAGGCCATACGTATTTTTTCAGGGCGGCCGCGAAACTGCTCAGACATTTTCCAAGGATTAAAGTACTTGTGGTCGGGGATGCCTCTCCCGGTAAGGAAAAATACAGACAGGAGCTTGAAGACCTGGTCCGCAGGCTCGGCCTTTCAAGGAACGTAGAGTTCCTCGGCAGGCGCGGAGATATACCGGAAATACTCTCCGGCCTTGACGTGCTTGTCCTGGCGACGACCGTCCCCGAAGGTTTCGGCAGGGTGATAATAGAAGCTTTTGCGTCGGGGGTCCCGGTAGTTGCCACGGGTGTCGGCGGCGTGACCGAGATAATACGCGACGGCGAGAACGGCCTGCTTGTCCCGCCCGAGGACCCCCAGTCGATGAGTGACGCGATAGTCAGGTTGCTTAAAGATACTTCGCTTGCGAGGGATATCGTCCGGCGGGCTAGGAAAGACGCCGAGGATAGGTTCAACCTGGACCGCATGATAACCGAGACGGTCAGGGTATACGAAGAGGCGCTTGAGACGAAGAGGATATTGGTAATAAAGATAAGCGCGGTCGGCGATTGTATACTTGCCACGCCCTCGCTGAGGGCCATAAGGCAAAAGAACCCCAAGGCCTATATAGCCTTGCTTACCGGCAGGTTGGAAAGCCAGGCGTTGAAAGGGTGCCCTTATATAGACGAGGTCATTATCTACGACAGAAAAGGCCGGGATAGGGGGTGGCTGAGGTTCCTTGAGCTTGCCGCGGAAGTGAGACGTTACTGTTTCGAGGAAGTCGTGGATTTACAGAATAATTCTAAGAGCCATCTCTTCGCGCTGTTGAGTACGGCGACGAAAAGATACGGTTACAGGAAAGGGTGGCATGGCCTGCTCCTGAACAGGTCGATAAAAGACGACAAGCGCCGGATACCTCCGGTGGAGCACCAATTCAGGGTGCTTTCCCTTATGGGGATAGAGGATCCTTCAAAAAGCCTTGAATTATGGCCTTCGGTTGCCGATGAGGAAGCCGTCCGTGGCATGCTGGAATCCGATTGGGTAGGCGATAACCAGGCCCTTGTCGGGATAAATCCGGCGGCTAGCCCTCGTTGGATGACTAAGAGATGGCCCGCCGAAAATTTTGCCAAGTTGTGCGATATACTAGCAACCCGTGAAATAAGGCCGGTGATCATAGGGACAGCCGCGGATTCCGGGACGGCCAGGGAGATAATATCCTTGACGAAATCGAAACCCGTAGACCTGACCGGCAAGACTACAATTACCGAGCTTGCCGCGTTGATGAAAAGGCTCAAATGCCTGGTGACAAGTGACAGCGCGCCGATGCACGTGGCCGCCGCGATGGGGACACCTTTCGTAGTTATGTTCGGTCCGACGGATCCCTCGCGCCATATCCCGCCTTCCAAGCATTACGCGGTGGTGCGCAAGGCAATGGCATGTTCGCCGTGCTACAAGCCGGTCTGTTCGGACATAAGGTGTATGCGGGAGATATCCGTTGAGGATGTGATGAAAGCCATGGAAGGGCTACAGGCGGGCCCGAAGGGACCGAAATGAAGCTTCTCATAATTACTACCCATATGAGAATGGGAGGCATAGGGGTCTATATTGTTTCCCTGGCCAATCGCCTTTCAATGATGGGGCACAAGGTCTTTGTTGCCTCCTCGGGCGGGGACCTTGAAAAAGACCTTTTGCCCGGTATTGAGGTTATCAGGGTCAGGCTGGACACTAAGACTATCTTGAACCCTAAGGTCCTTTTCGCCGCATTAAAGCTTAAATCCCTGGTCCGGAGGGAAGGCATAGATATGATCCATGCCCAGACGAGGGTAGCCCAGGCGACTGCCTGTGTGCTTTCCTGTTTATCGCATGTTCCATATGTTACTACCTGGCATGGATTTTACCGCGCGCATCCGCTTAGGAAGGCCTTTCCTTTGTGGGGCGATATGACGATAGCCATAAGCAAACCGGTTTATGATGACCTTAAGGATTCTTTCGGCAGGCGGGAAGACAGGATAAGGCTCGTGCTTAACGGCGTAGAGACCGGTAATTTCAGCAAAGTATACAGCCGGGAGGAGAAGGATGATATACGGAAACGCTACGGCATCAAAGACGGTCCTGTAATAGGCATTATTTCTAGGCTCTCCGCGGAGAAAGGGCATTTTATCCTTATTGAATCTTTCAGAAAAATAGCAGAAAAGATCCCAGGTTCGCAGCTTTTGATAGTAGGGGAAGGCAAGCTGGAAGCGGAGCTCAGGATTAAGGTCCGCGAATACGGTATCGACAGTCAGGTTGTATTTATAGGAAACACCTTAAATACCCGCGATTTTCTTGCTATAATGGATGTGTTCGCCAGGCCCGGACTGAAGGAAGGTTTCGGATTAGCGGTCGTCGAAGCAATGCTTATGGGCATACCGGTAGTTTCAAGCGATGTCGGCGGGTTCAAGGAAATGCTCAATTCTGCGGAGATAGGAGTACTTGTCGAGCCCTGTGACGCCGATAATCTGGCACGTTCCATATTGCGGGTGTTGGAAGACAAAACGTTTTCCGAACGCATAAGCGGCGCTGCGAGATCGTTCGCGCGAAAGGACCTTTCCGCTGAAAGAATGGCTGCGCAGACCCTTAAGGTATACGAAGAGGTCCTGGATGGCGTCCGGAAAAAATAAAAGGCTGTTTACCGTTTTTTTTATAATATTGTCAACTATGGCGATCCTGACGGCCATTACCGCGTTCTTTTTCAGGGACAAGTATTATCCGCCGATATTGATGTACCATAATATAGAAAAGATGCCCCAGGGCAACGACCTTTTTGTGACGCCCGCACAGTTTGAAGAGCAGATGAGGTTCTTGCGCGACCGCGGGTATAATATCGTCCCGCTTTCCGAGTTGGCCGACGATATATTATCCGGCAAGCCGGTGCCGCGCAACACCGTGGTCGTGACTTTTGACGACGGCAACGAGAATAATTATATCAACGCGTTCCCGATCCTGAAAAAATACCGTATACCCGCGACCGTATTCATGGTCTCGGACTATATCGGGCGCGGCGGTTATCTTGGGATATCCCAGATAAGGCGGATGTCGGAGGCGGGGATAGAATTCGGCAGCCATACGAGATCGCATTGCAACCTGAAAGACGTCCCGGCGCAGCTTGTAGAAAGCGAAGTGCTTCATTCGAAGAAGGTGTTGGAAGCCGTTACCGGAAAAGAAGTCGAGACTTTTTGCTATCCGTGCGGCGAAAAAAGTTCTTTCGGCGCACGGATATTAAAGGAATCCGGTTTTAAATGCGCTGTAGTCACTTTGCCCAGGGACGGTTCCATAGAAATAGATCCTTATGCCTTAAAGAGGATAAAGATAGCCACAAGCAGGGTGAATATTATAGAATTTGCGGCCAAGGCTTCGGGGTATTATACGTGGTTTAAGGTAAATAAATGGAAAAAGAAAAAGTAAAAAAGAAGATATTGATAGTTAATGTCAACTGGATAGGAGATGTCCTATTCTCGACGCCTGCAATACGGGCGCTGCGCAGGCATTATCCCGATGCCTATATAGCGTGCATGGTCGTCCCCCGGTGCAAGGAGGTACTTGAGCTCAACCCGAACATAAACGAACTGATAATATATGACGAGAAGGGGGAATACGGGGGACTTGCCGGAAAGATGAAATTGATCTCCGCGCTGAAAGCCCGTTCTTTCGATACCGTCTTCCTATTCCATAGATCGCTTACGCGCACCCTCATGGTGGCGTTATCCGGCATAAGAGAGAGGGTGGGTATAGACAACCCGAAGAGGGGTTTCCTCCTGACGAAGAGGGTTGAACAGCAGCCTGCGAATATCCATAAGGTAGAGCAGTTCCTTAATATAGTTAAATCTACCGGTGTTGCGGACCAGGGCAAGGATATGGAAGTACATGTGGGAAAAAGCGACCGTGATTTTGCGCGGGCTTTCCTCGATTCGCAGGGCATAAAAGAGGGCGGATCTTTTGCCATATTGAATCCCGGGGGCAATTGGGACCTGAAACGCTGGCCGGCCGAGAGGTTCGCGGAATTAGGAGACCGCATTAACGAGAAGTTCGGCATGCCCGTCATTTTAACCGGTGCGGGGAAAGATGTACCGCTTGCGCAAAAGATATCCGGGATGATGAAGAAAAAGCCGGTCATCGCGGCCGGGACCACTACTCTCAGGCAGCTTGCTGCCATAATGAAACTTGCCTCGCTTGTAGTATCTAACGATTCCGGCCCTATGCATATCGCGGTAAGCCAAGGGGCGCCTACGATAGCCATATTCGGCCCTACCGACCCGAAGTTGACCGGGCCTTACGGCGGTGGTATATATATGGTCATACAGAAGAGTTCCGGAAAACCCGGGTGTAATATACCTTGTTATGACCTTAAATGCGAAGAAGCCCTTTGCATGAAGGCTGTGACGGTAGATGACGTCATGCTGGAGGCGGAGAAACTCCTTAAGAGATGAAAGAGCCCGGCAAAATACTCGTAGTGACGCTTAGTAACATAGGCGATGCGGTACTTACGCTGCCGGTCATAGGCGCCCTTCGCGAACGGTATAAGGATGCTTTGATAGATGTCGTTGTCGGGCCTCGCGCCGCGGAGATATTTGATTCGGACCCTCGGATAAACAAGGCCTATGTATATGATAAGTCCGCCTCGCTGTTAGCCAAGGTCTCTCTTATACTGGATATAAGGAAAGCCGGCTACGATCTTGCTATAGACTTGCGCAACAGCATACTGGGGCTGCTCTCCGGGGCTAAGGTATGCAGCAGGCCGGCGAAAACTGTTATTGCAGGCGGGGCCAGGCATAAATCCGAGGTCCATCTCGACAGGCTCAGGGAACTGGGCATACCGGCTGAATACAAACCGTTCCCGGTATGGATAAGCAAAGCCGACGAGGATAAGGCCAGGCTCCTCCTGAGGGACAAGGGTATATCTGACGGCGAAGAGATAATATGCGTGAGCCCCGGCGCCAAGAGCCATATCAAGAGATGGGCCGAAGGCAGTTTCGCGAAGGTTTGCGACCTGCTTGCCGCGGAATACAAGATGAAGTTCGTGTTTATCGGCGATGATCCTGACAAGCAGATATGCCAAAGGATAATAAGCATGATGCGCCGCTATGCGGTATCGACGGCGGGTCAGACAAATTTGAGGCAGTTGGCCTGGATAATAAAACGCTCATCTTTATTAATAACCAATGACAGCGCACCCCTGCATATCGCCTCTTCTTTTAAGACCCCGGTTGTCGCGATATTCGGTCCCACCGACCCGGTTAAATACGGCCCAAGGCCGGAAGGCCCGGGTGCAGCTCTCCACAAGAAACTGCATTGTTCCCCATGTGAAGTAGCGGCGTGTAAATACAACCTTGAATGCATGAAGGCGGTTACGGCCGAAGAGGTCTTTGATACCGCCAAAAAGGTGCTCAATGACAGAAGAGAAAAGAAAGTATAGGGTCCTGATAATAAGGACCGACAGGATAGGCGACGTGCTGCTTTCTACCCCAGCGATAAAAGCCGTGCGTGATTCGTATCCCAATGCGCATATAGGGATGATGGTGAGGCCTTACGTCGAGGATGTCGTCGACGGCAACCCGTACCTCGATGAGGTCATACTTTATGACAAGGACAATGCGGACAAGGGTATCTTGGGGACATTAAGGTTTGTCATTCGCCTGAGGCGAAAGAGATTCGATATTGCGATAGTCCTGCATCCTACGCTCCGTTCCAACCTGATACCTTTCCTTTCCGGTATACCCGAACGTGTCGGCTATGACAGGAAATGCGGTTTTTTCCTGACAAAGCGCCTCAAGGACATCAAACACAGGGGGGAGAAGCACGAGATAGATTACAGCCTGGACATCCTTCGCTCTATAGGGATATCGGCGAAAGACAGGTCATTATATATGCCTACGAAACCCGAGTATGAAAGGGTAATAGAACGTTTCATGGACTTAAGCGATATAAGCGGCAGGGACGTAGTCGTCGCGATAAGTCCCGGGGCAAGTTGCCCTTCGAAACGCTGGCCTGCTTTCAGGTTCGGCCGCGTGGCCGATGAGCTTATCGGAAAGCACAACGTAAAAGTCGTTATCATAGGGGGTCCGGCGGATGTGAAGACCGTCAATGAGGTCAAGACCGGCATGGTGCATAGCCCTATAATACTTTC
The DNA here is from genome assembly GCA_964484255.1 of uncultured Planctomycetia bacterium. GTDB lineage: Bacteria > Omnitrophota > Gorgyraeia > Pluralincolimonadales > Pluralincolimonadaceae > UBA6215. The sequence goes on along the minus strand of CAZAEH010000015.1, from coordinate 1,513 downwards.
GGAAGAACATTCCCTCGGTGAAGTTGCCGCCTTGCTCAAGAGATGTAACTTGTTGATATCTAATGATTCCGGGCCTGTGCATATAGCGGTGGCGGTCGGGACGCCGGTTATATCCATTTTCGGTAGGTTAGATCCGGGTTTGTCGCCCCAGAGATGGGGTCCGGTCGGCCCTAGGGACATAGTGATACACAAAGAGGTCGGTTGCGAAAAATGTCTTGCCCATAACTGCAAGATAGGCTTCAAATGCCTCGATGCGATCAAGCCCGATGAAGTCCTATCGGCGGCCGAAGGACTGTTAGGTATAAATTGACATAACCCCTTAATAGTGGTAAACTTTTCGAGAACGGAAGGTAAGGCAAATTATGAAATTTCTAGTGACCGGAGCCGCAGGTCTGATAGGCTCCAACCTCGCGTTAGAACTCCAGAAACAGGGCAATGTCATCGCCCTGGACGATTTATCTACGGGCAGGAAAGATAACCTCGCGCGCTTTAAAGGAACCATAGTCAAGGCCGATATCCGCACCGTAGATTACTCGAAATTCCTCGACAGATGCGATGCCATATTCCACCAGGCTGCGATAACCGATACTACAGTTATGGACCGCAATATCATGCTGTCCGTGAACGTCGACGCTTTCAAGAGGCTGCTAATATATGCTAAATCCATAGGGTGCCGCAAGGTCGTTTATGCTTCCAGTGCGGCGACATACGGCAAAGGCAAAGTCCCCATGGAAGAGACTGACCGGCCTGCGCCTGCGAACATCTACGGTGAGAGCAAGGTTAGGATGGAGCAGGTTGCCAGGGCGTTCGTAAAAGAGAACCCCGGCATTTCCGCAGTGGGCTTACGTTATTTTAACGTATACGGCCCGGGAGAATTCCATAAGAAGAAAGCTGCGAGCATGATATTCCAGCTTTATCAACAGATGTCCGCCGGTAAGAACCCCAGGGTCTTCAAATGGGGCGAGCAGTACAGGGATTTCATATACGTAAAGGATGTAGTGACCGCAAACCTTAAAGCGATGAAATACAAAGGCAGCGGTGTATTCAATGTAGGGACAGGCAGGCCCGCCACATTCAATGAGGTCATAGAGGCCCTCAACAAGGCCATGAAGAAAAGACTTTCCCCGGAATATTTTGATAATCCATACGGCTTCTACCAGGACAGGACGCATGCCGATATGGCATTGTCTTCATCGGCGCTCAAATTCACGGCGAAATACGACATTTGCAAAGGCATAAACGATTACGTCTCTATACTAAAAAAACAGAAAAGGCGCTGATATGCTAAAAAAAGCGGATATAGCAAGGCTTAACCATGTGATATCGAGGTTCAGTGATGTCAAGATACTTGTGGTAGGCGACCTGATACTCGATGAGTTCATTTGGGGGGATTCTTCAAGGATCTCCCCGGAAGCGCCCGTTCCTGTGGTCCTGGTCCAACGTGAATCATCGATGCCGGGCGGCGCGGCGAACGTGGCCAATAATATAAGTGCCATAGGCGCCAGGGCGTATC
>CAZAEH010000014.1:0-33828 GCA_964484255.1 uncultured Planctomycetia bacterium | reverse complement strand
TTGCCGATGCGGAGGGCCTGATGGGCGAGCTCTTCCAGTACCGCTTTACCGAAGGCGAGGGGCTAAAGGGGCACAGTTTCGGCAACCTTTTTATCACGGCTCTTTCTAAGATCACCGGGGATTTCGACAAGGCGATAAAGGAATCGAGCAAGGTCCTGGCGATACGCGGAAGCGTAGTGCCGAGCACGCTCGATAAAGTGACGCTCGTTGCCAGGCGCGCGGACGGGACGCAGACCTCGGGGGAGAGCAGGATACCCGCTGAGAATTCGGTCAGCCCGATAAAGAACGTATTCCTCACGCCGGATGACGCCAGGCCTACACCCGAGGCGCTGCTTGCCTTGCGCGAGGCCGACGCAATAGTTTTCGGTCCGGGCAGCCTTTATACGAGCATACTCCCGAACCTGCTTATTGACGGAATTGTCGAGGAGGTGTTGAGGTCCCGGGCGGTAAAGGTATATATTTGCAATGTCATGACACAGCACGGCGAGACGGACGGTTTCAAGGCTTCCGACCACCTTGATGTCCTGCTCAAGCATACGCACCACGCGCTCGTCGATTATGTGCTTGTCAATACCGCGAAGATACCCGAGCGCCTGCAGGAGAAGTATAAGGCGGAGTCGGCATATCCCGTAGAGGCGGACGTAAAAAAGATACGCGAGCTCGGCGTAGGGGTAGTAGAGGGCGACATGACATCCGTCGACGGTTACGTCAGGCATAACGCGGACAAGATCTCAAAGAGGATAATGGACCTCATCTATGAGGTGAAGGGTATAGGGGTTTAATGGGGAGAGGCACTATAGATCTTTTGATGGCGGTACACTCGCACCAGCCGGAAGGCAATTTCGAGTGGGTATTCGCCGAGGCGTACGAAAAGTCGTACCTGCCTTTTTTGGATCTGCTTTACAGGCACCCGCAGTTGAAGGCGTCGCTGCATTATTCGGGATGCCTCTTGGACTGGATAGCCGGTAAGCACCCTGAGTTCATCAAGATGCTCAGGGAGATGGTCGGCCGCGGTCAGGTCGAGATGCTGGGCGGGGGCTATTACGAGCCGATACTTTCGCTCATCCCGGAGAGGGATATCCTCGGCCAGATAAAGCTTATGAACGAGAAGCTAAAGGCGTTTACCGGCAAACCCGCTGCAGGGATATGGTTGACTGAAAGGGTCTGGGAGCCGACGCTTATAAAGCCGTTGGCCAGGGCCGGGGTGAAGTTCGCGATAGTCGATGACTGGCATTTTACGTACGTCGGCCGCAACCCCGATGAACTTACGGGATATTACGTGACCGAGGATGACGGGGAGAAACTTTTTATCTTCCCGGGTTCGGAGAAACTCAGGTATTTGATGCCCTTCAAGCTTCCCCATGAAACGGTTGATTACATGAGGGGGCAGAAGGATGCGGGTGTGGCCTCTAAGGTCTTTGCCGATGACGGAGAGAAGTTCGGTGTATGGCCTGGTACCCATAAATGGGTCTATGAGGAAAAGTGGCTTGAGAATTTCCTCGGGTCGCTGGGGAACGAATCGTCCTGGCTCAGGACGACGACATTCTCCGAATATATAGATGCGAACGGGCCGAGCGGCAGGATATACCTGACATGCGCCAGCTACCGCGAGATGATGGAATGGAGCGGGGGTTACTTCAAGAACTTCCTCGTGAAATACCCGGAATCCAACGGTATGCAGAAGAAGATGCAGTATGTCAGCGGGCTTGTTTCGCAGGCAAAGTCCAAGAAGGCGCTGGAGTACCTTTATAAGGGCCAGTGCAATTGCGCATATTGGCACGGTGTGTTCGGCGGGCTTTACCTTAACCACCTGCGGTCGGCGGTCTATTCGAACATAATCAAGGCGCGCAAGGAACTCGATAAGCTCGCGCATAAATCACAGGACTGGGTCGAAGCGGTAGAGACGGATATCGATTGCGATTCATACGATGAAGTCCTGATGTCGAATTCGAAACTCGAGTTGGATATATCCCCGCGTAAAGGCGGGACGATCTTTGAGCTGGATTTCAAACCGCTTGCGCTGAACGTCACGAACACATTGACACGGCGCAAGGAGCCGTACCACCAGAAGGCTCTCGATAAGGCGAAGGCCGCGCAGGAAGCGAAGAAGGGCGAGGGGATAGACTCGATACACGATATGTCGAGGGCCTCGGACGCCGAGCTGGTCGCCGACCTGAGCTATGACTGGTACAGGAGGGTCTCGCTGATAGACCATTTCCTGAAAGACGGCACGACGGCAAAGGATTTCGCGGCGTCGAAATACGGCGAAGCGGGAGATTTCGTTGACGGGGCATATGAACATGCTGTAAGGAAGTCTAAGGAATGTGTCACGGTCGAGATGTCGCGGGAGGGCAATTATTACCCTGCGGCAGGCGGTGTTGTGCCTGTCAGGGTCGTGAAATCCTTGAGCATTAAGCCCGGCAAGGCTGCCGTGGACATTGAATATACCGTCACGAACCTCGGCAGCGGGGAACTCGATGCCAGGTTCGGCGTGGAGTTCAGCTATTCGCTGAAGGACCCGCACCTTAACAGAGTCGGCGAGGCGGACGGGGTAAAGAACATATGCGTCAACGACCAGTGGTACGGGGTCAAAGTTGACCTTGGATTTTCGAAGGAAGCATCGTTCTGGTATTTTCCGATAGAGACGGTATCCGATTCGGAACAGGGCCTCGAGAGGACGTACCAGGAAGTGGCGCTGCTGTTCCACTGGGGTTTGAAACTGGCCCCCGGCGGGAAATGGAATATTAAGATGACTAAAAACTTAAAGGTTGAGGAATAAAATGATAGCGGAAAAAAAGATAACGATAAAGAACAAATCGGGGCTTCACGCGAGGCCTGCCGCTGTCTTCGTGCAGATCGCGAATAAATACGATTCTGAAGTCACGGTGAAGAAGGGCAAGCTGGAGGTCAACGGTAAGTCCATCATGGGCATACTCATGCTTGCTGCCGGCAAGAACAGCCAGGTCACCCTGAAGATAGACGGTGAGGATGCCGAGGCTGCCATGGCCGAACTCGAACAGGTTTTGTCAGGCGATTTGGATGCGCCCGAAGCGGGCAAGGTACGTTAACGCGAAAGGAATAGCATGCTTCTCAAGGGCATTGCGGCATCGCCCGGTATCGCGATCGGTAAGGTCTTTATCTTAGATAGTGAGGCCTATACCGTAATAAAGAGGGAGATCCCGGAAAAAGACCTTCCGAGGGAGATCGCCCGATTTGAAGATGCCCTTATCCAGACAAGGCAGGAGATACTCGGCATACAGGAGCGCATCTCCGACCAGCTCGGCATAAAGCATGCCGAGATATTCAATGCCCATCTGCTTGTCCTTGAGGACAGGACCCTTATCGAAGAGGTCATATCGAGGCTCAAGAAGGACCTCGTCTGTGTCGAATATATCTTTGACGACGTCCTTAAGCGCTATATATCTGCGTTCCAGAAGGTCGAGGACGAATATCTCAAGGAGCGTGTCGCGGATATCCGCGACATAGGCAAGAGGGTGCTAAACCACCTTCTCGGCAAGAAGCGAGAGACTCTCGCGGACATAAGCGAGAAGGTGATAGTGGTCGCTTACGACCTCTCGCCGTCTGACACGGCTTCGCTGCACAAGAAGAACGTCATAGCTTTTGCCACCGACGTTGGCGGAAAGACATCGCATACCGCCATCATGGCTAAGGCCCTCGAGATACCTGCTGTCGTAGGCCTGAAATCCATCACCAAGAGCGTAAAGTCCGGGGATACACTTGTAGTAGACGGTTCCAACGGTGCGGTCATACTAAACCCCGACCAGGAGACCCTTTCCAAATACGAGCAGGAGAAGACAAAGTTCGCGGAAGTCGACGCGTCCCTTTTACAACTGCGCGACCTTCCTTGCGTTACGCCTGACGGGCGTAATATACAGCTTGCCGCCAATATAGAGATCCCCGACGAGATAACTTCGGTAAAATCCCACGGTGCCAACGGCATAGGCCTTTACAGGACGGAGTTCTTCTACCTCGACCGCACCGATTTCCCGACAGAAGAAGAGCAGTACCAGGCCTACAGGAGTGTTGCGGAACAGATGTCCCCGAACGCGGTCATCGTCAGGACGCTGGACTTGGGCGGTGACAAGTTCATGTCGCAGCTGAAAGTCCCTAAAGAGGTCAACCCGTTCATGGGCTGGCGCGCGATAAGGTTCTGCCTTGCGCGTCCGGACATATTCAAGATACAGCTTAGGGCCATCATGAGGGCGTCTGCCCACGGCAAACTCAAGATAATGTACCCTATGATATCCGGGATAGAAGAGGTGCGCGAGGCCAACAAGATGCTCTCCGAGATAAAGGACGAGCTTAGGCGCGAGGGAGTGCCTTTTGACGATAACGTCGAGGTGGGCGTAATGATAGAGGTGCCTTCCGCCGCCCTCACGGCCGATATCCTTGCCAGGGAGATAAGCTTTTTCTCGATAGGAACGAACGACCTTATCCAGTATTCGCTTGCAGTGGACAGGGTCAACGAAAAGATAGCCTACCTCTATGAACCGGCCCACCCGGCGGTCCTGCGGCTTATAAAGAATGTCATAGAGACCGGACATAAGCAGGGTATATGGGTCGGAATGTGCGGGGAGATGGCAGGCGAACCCGCGTTTGCGCTCATCCTGCTGGGCCTGGGCCTCGATGAGTTCTCCACGAGCCCCGTCAACATACCGAGGATCAAGCAGATAATAAGGTCGGTCGATTACAAGACCGCGCAGAAATTGGCCGAAGAGGCCCTGGAATTGGCTACCGGCGCCGAGGTAGAGGAATTTGCTAATCTCAAGCTCAGGCAGCTGGTGCCCAACGTTGTATAGGGGATAAGATGACGATACTCGATGATATTAACGGGATGAAAGGCGTAGACAAGTCGAACATGTTCGACTTGATAGTGAATTTTCCCGAACAGTGCGCGAAGGCGTATTCGATAGGGGCAGATTTCCATGTGCCGCAGTCATACGTCGGCGCCGGATATAAGAATATAGTATTTTCAGGTCTCGGCGGCTCCGCCATAGGCGCCGACCTGATGCGTTCATATCTTATAGATGACATAAAGATACCTATATACGTGAGCAGGGACTATACGCTGCCCCGTTTTGTGGGCAAGGATACCCTGTTCCTTGCGTGCAGCTATTCGGGGGATACTGAGGAGACCCTGTCTTCGTATGCCGAGGCAAAGGAGAAAGGCGCCAGGATAGTTGTCATATCTTCAGGCGGAAAACTCGAGGTCCTTGCCAAGGAGGACAAGATACCCGTGATCTACATACCCAAGGGCCATCCTCCGAGGACGGCTTTGGGATATTCATTCTTCAGCTGGCTGGACGTCTTTTATAAGCTCGGATTCATAAGCGACAGGGGAAAGGATGCCGAAGAAACGATAGCCGATATGAAGGACCTTAGGGACAGGGCTATAGGCCCCGGCGTGCCCGCTGACAGGAATGAGGCTAAGAAAATAACCGAGCAGATATGCGGTAAATACGTGATAATATACGGGGCGAACAAACACCTGGATTCTATAGCGCTCAGGTGGAGGGGGCAGATAGAGGAGAATGCCAAGACGCTTGCATCGACCCATGTTTTCCCTGAGCTCAACCATAACGAGACCGTGGGCTGGGAAGGCCCGAAGGCATTGCTTAAGGATTTTGCGGTGGTACTGCTGCGGGACGAAAGCGAACACCCGCGCGTGACGAAAAGGATAGAGATAACCGGGACCATGATAGGCAAGGATTCCAAGGTCATTGAGGTTCGCTCGAAAGGAAGGAACCTGCTTTCCAGGATGTTCAGCCTGATATATACCGGAGATTTCGTGAGCTATTACCTTGCCCTTCTTAACGGGATAGACCCGACCCCCGTAGAGAGGATAGCTTCTCTCAAGAAGGAGCTGAGCAAGTTAAGATGAAAGCGCTTATACTGGCCGCCGGATATGCTACCAGGTTGTATCCTCTTACAAAAGACAGGCCGAAACCGCTCCTTTTGGTCGGCAAGAAGACCATAATGGATTACCTTATCCAGAAACTTGAGAATATCCCCGAGATAGATACGATACACATCGTTACCAACGAGAAGTTCTACGGGGTTTTTGAATGCTGGCTCAAGACCTGTAAATCAAAAAAGAAGATAGTAATAGATAATGACGGCAGCACCACCAACGATAACAGGCTCGGGGCTATCGGCGACATAAAACTTGTCCTCGACAATAGGCAGATATTCGACGACATAGTCGTCCTTGCCGGGGACAATATGTTTGATTGGGAACTCAAGGTCTTTGCCGATTTCGCAAAAGAGAAACCGGGTTCTTTTGCTTTGGGCGCTTACGATATAGGCGACAAGTCCAAGGCCGCGAATACCTACGGTGTCGTAAAAGTCGATGCGAACGGCGACCTGGAGGATTTCCTGGAGAAACCCAGCGACCCTCCGACGTCGCTTATCGCCACCGGCATATATTATTTCCCGCAGGGCAAGTTGAACCTTATAGCGCAGTACCTTAAGTTCGGGAATGAAAAAGATGCGCCCGGGCATTTTATACAATGGACAAGCAAAGATAACGAGGTCAGGTGTTATGTTTTCAGGGGAATATGGTATGACATCGGGGACCTCGAGTCTTACAGGAAAGCTAACCTGGCTTTCCAGGACAAATAGGAGAAGAGATGGAAAAGAAGAATTATCTGTTCACGTCTGAATCTGTCACCGAAGGGCATCCGGACAAGGTCTGTGACCAGATATCCGATGCCGTGCTTGATGCGGTCCTTAAGAACGACCCGAAGGGAAGGGTCGCCTGCGAGACCTATGTGACCATGGGTCTCATAATAGTAGGAGGGGAGATAACCACCAGGACGTTCATACACGTCCACGATCTTTGCCGTGAAGTACTTAAGGATATCGGATACTTCCACCCCAAATACGGTTTTGATTACCGCACCTGCGCGATATTGAACGCCATACACGCGCAGTCGCCGGATATATCGCAGGGTGTGGACAGGGGCGGCGCCGGAGACCAGGGGATGATGTTCGGCTACGCATGCAATGAGACGAAAGAACTGATGCCGCTTCCTATAACCCTGGCGCATAAGCTTTCGCTTAGGCTTGCCGAGGTAAGGAAGAAAGGTATACTTGGTTATCTTGGGCCTGACGGAAAGTCGCAGGTGACCGTTGAATACGTCAACGGGAAACCGAAGAAGGTGACCAACGTTGTTATAGCCGCGCAGCACACGGAGGAGGCCGTTTCCAGGAACGAGTTCTCGCCAAAAGCGCGTAAACAGATAATCGATAAAGTGATAAAGCCGGTCATCGGCGATTACCTGACCAAGGATACGGAATTTTTCATAAACCAGACCGGGCTCTTCCTGGTCGGGGGGCCGCAATCCGATACCGGCATGACGGGCCGCAAGATCATAGTCGATACCTATGGCGGTTCGACCCCGCACGGCGGCGGCGCATTTTCCGGCAAGGACCCGACGAAAGTCGACCGTTCGGCCGCTTACATGATGAGATACGTGGCCAAGAACATAGTTGCGGCGGGGCTCGCCGAGAAATGCCAGCTCCAGATAGCCTACGTTATCGGGAGGGCGGAACCGGTTTCGGTAAACGTTGAGACTTTCGGGACCGGGCAGGTTTCCAACGAGAGGCTCGTAAAGCTCGTAAGGGAGAACTTCGACCTTACCCCGAAGGGGATAATAGAGAAGCTCGACCTCAGGAAACCTTTTTACAAGAAGACGGCCGCTTACGGGCACTTCGGCCGCGAGAACATGGGCTTTACCTGGGAAAAGACCGACAAGGCCGCGATACTCGCGAGGAAAGCATGAAATATCATATAAAGAACATAGGCCTCAGCGGCAAGGGAAAGCTTCGCATAGAATGGGCGGACGAGAACATGCCCGTCCTGAAACTTATACGCAAGAGGTTCATGAAGGAGAAGCCCCTAAAGGGCGTGCGCATAGCGTGCTGTCTGCATGTCACGACCGAGACGGCGAACCTCGTCAGGACGCTCAAGGACGGCGGCGCCGATTGTGTCGTATGCGCCTCGAACCCGCTCTCGACCCAGGATGATGTAGCGGCCTCGCTTGTGAAGGATTACAAGATACCGGTATTCGCCATCAAGGGTGAAGATGACAAAACGTATTATAAACATATAAATGCCGCCCTGGACCAGAAGCCTAACATAACCATGGACGACGGCGCGGACCTCGTTTCTACGATACACCAGAAGAGACGTACCCTGGTAGACCATATCTTTGCCGGCACAGAGGAGACGACGACAGGCGTCATAAGGCTCAAGAGCCTTGAGAAGAACGGGTTGCTTATGTTCCCTGTCATAGCCGTGAACGACGCCCTTACCAAGCATATGTTCGATAACAGGTACGGGACCGGCCAGTCGACCGTAGACGGCATAATAAGGGCGACGAATGAACTTGTGGCAGGCACGAATTTCGTGGTTGCCGGCTACGGCTGGTGCGGCAAGGGAGCCGCGTCACGCGCTAAGGGCATGGGTGCCAACGTGATCGTCACGGAGATAGACCCGCTGCGCGCGATAGAAGCCGTAATGGACGGTTTCAGGGTCATGCCGATGAAGGATGCCGCGAAGATCGGCGATATATTCGTCACCGTAACGGGTGATTGCAATGTCCTGCGCGCCGAACATTTCAAAGCGATGAAGGACGGTTCGATAATCTGCAATTCCGGGCACTTCAACGTCGAGATAGATATTCCCACGCTTAAGAAGATGAGCAAGAAGACGAGGATGATAAGGGAATTCGTCGAGGAGTTTACCATGAAGGACGGCCGCAGGATCAACCTCCTCGGTGAAGGCCGCCTCATAAACCTGGCAGCCGCCGAGGGACATCCCGCGCAGGTAATGGACATGTCTTTTGCCAACCAGGCGCTTTCGGCCGAATATGTGACCAAACATTCGAAGAAACTCCAGAATAAGGTCTATGCGGTACCGAAGGACATTGACGAAAAGATAGCCGAGCTGAAACTCGAGTCTATGAAGATAAAGATAGATACTCTCACGAAGGAGCAGAGGGAGTACCTCTCCTCGTGGGAGATGGGCACATAAAACAAGGAGAAGAAGATGGCGTTCATATCATCGAAACCGCTCTTCCAGAAGGCATATAAGGAAGGTTATGCGGTAGGAGCTTTCAATATTAACGATATGGAGATACTTCAGGGCATAACAGAGGCTATAGCCGAGGAGAAAGCCCCGGTAATATTACAGGTGTCTGCGGGCGCGCGTAAATATGCCCGCCACCAGTACCTGATACACCTGGTCCAGGCTGCGATGGAATGCACCGGTATAGACTGCGTCCTTCATCTCGACCATGGCGAGGACTTCGAGGTCTGCAAGGCCTGCGTCGACGGCGGTTTTTCGTCGGTCATGATCGACGGTTCGAAACATTCGTTTGAGGACAATATCAAGCTTACCAAGCAGGTCGTTGAATATGCGCATGCTAAGGGCGTGCCGGTAGAGGCCGAACTCGGTAAACTTGCCGGTGTCGAGGACAATATCTCCGTTGCCGATAAGGACGCAATATATACCGATCCCGACCAGGCGGTGGAGTTCGTCAAGAAGACCGGATGCGATTCTCTGGCCGTAGCCATAGGCACAAGCCACGGCGCCTACAAGTTCAAGGGTGAACCAAAGCTCGATTTCGAGCGCCTCGAAAAGATCAAGAACCTCCTTCCCGGGTTCCCGCTCGTTCTCCACGGGGCGTCATCTGCTCCTGCCGACCTCGTGAAGGTCTGCAATGATTACGGCGCTAAGATACCCGGCGCCAGGGGCGTTCCGGAAGAGATGATATCCAAGGCGACCAAGATGGGCGTTTGCAAGGTCAATATAGACACGGACCTTCGCCTGGCGATGACCGGTGCCATAAGGAAAGTATTTGTGGAGAGCCCGGCTGAGTTCGACCCGAGGAAATACCTGGGTCCCGCGCGCGATGCCATAAAGCAGGTAGTAAAGAGGAAGATAGGGTTCCTCGGCTGCGCCGGAAAAGCTTAAGGAAGGCTCTTAACTTCTGATCTTAGCAAGAAGGTGAATACCAAGGGCTGCGAATGTAATGTTCGCAGCCCATGCTGCTATTAGGGGGGGCAAAAGGCCGCCTTTCCCGAGGGCGAGGGATACGGCATTGGCCCCATAGAATACCACCGCTATGACCAGCGCGATACCCATGCTTGCCATTGCCTTGGACCTTGTCCTTTTGAGGGCGAAAGGTATGCCTATGAACATAATGACCACGCTCGTGAAAGGCGCGGAAAGCTTGTAATGCAGGTCGACCAGGAGTTTTCTGGCCGTGGACTTGCTCTCAAGCGAGAGCAAGTGTATGTAATCCCTCAACTGTGCATAATCCATAAAATCCGGCTGGGTCTGTTTCTTAAGAAGGCTCTCGGGGGTCTCATTGAAATCTATCAACTTCGGGGTCCTGAATATTGCCGGCTTTCCGAGGACATTTCCTTCCTTGTCGAACCTGAAAGAATCCGCGCCGTAAAACTTCCACTCGTTCCCGGTCCATTCCATTCGCTCGGCCGTGATCTTCCTCTTGAGGACCTGGTTGTTCGAGTGGACGAGTATGACGACGTCCTTTAGTGTTTTGGTCTTGAGGTCGAATTCCCTGGCGTAGAAGAGCTTCCCGTCCCTGCCAAAGACCGTTATGTTATCGAGCCTATCCCCGCGTTCCGCGCGGTTCCTGTCGAAATACAGCTCCTTTACGGTATTGGCTGTCACAGCCGAATCGGGGACAACCTTGTCGTTGACGATGAACACGGCCAGGCTTATTGCGCAACCGATCAGGAGGACGGGGCTTATTATCCTTATAGTATCGACCCCGCCGGCCCTGAGGGCGATTATCTCATTGTGACGGTTCAGGTTCGAGAAGAGGAACACGCACGCGAGAAGGACCGCGAACGGTGTGGTCTGGACGAATATGAATGGCAGTGAAGCCAGATAGTAGGTCCGGACTATCTTAAAAGGTATATTCTGCTTTACCAGCGCATCGAGGTGGCCGAGCAGGTCGCCTATGATATAAAGGAACAGGAAGACGAACAGGCAGTAGAGGAACGGCCAGATGAAGCCCCTGGTAATATATTTGTCTATTATCTTCATTGTTCAGCCATCCAGAATATCATCACGGGACCAATTACACCGAAGACTATGTTCGGAAGCCACATCCCCAGGGCCGGGATAATTACGCCTTTGATCGCAAGCGCTTCACCGGCGAGCTGCAGAAGGTAGAATGCCGCTATGACGAAGACGCTAAGGACAAAACCTATCGATTTTTCGCCCCTCTTGGCCATGAGGGCGAGAGGGATGCCTATGAGTATGAATATCAGCGAAGAGAACGAATACGATATCTTTTTGTGTATCTCAATGAGAAGCGGGGTAGTATTGATCCCCTCGGCCTTGAGCTTCCTGATCTCCTGTGAAAGCTCGTCAATGGACATGTCGGATTTCTTCTTATCGAAATCGAGGTTGCGGCCTTCCCTTAGGTCGAGGGTCATGAAGTAGGTCTTGAAGTTAAGCTTGTAGAAGTTACTCGGGTCCTTGGGATTCGGTTCATCCACGGTCCCGTTTATCAATTTAAGCCGGACGGCATCGCGTTCCTTGATGTACTCGATCTCGCCTTTTTGAGCGATTATGGTGCGCGTCGGATGCCCTTCCTGCGGCTGGTAGATCCTTATATTTGTGAGCTTGTTCTTATCTATGCCGTATATGAAGACTATATAGCCTTTAAAGGCCTTAATGAAAGTCCCTGCCTCCAGGTAAGCCGTAGGGTTCTTGGCGCCTATTTGGGCGATGAGCTTCCGCGTCTCAAAACGCAGGCGGGGCAGTATCCAGTCGTTAAGCTCGTAGGAGATGAGGCTGATAACAAGACCGAGCATAATGAGCGGGAAGACCAGCTTGTAAAGGCTTATCCCGCTGGCGCGCATGGCGATGATCTCATTGTCCGAGGAAAGCCGTCCGAAGGTCAGAAGGGTGGCGGTCAGGACGGAGATAGGAACCGTGAAGGTGAAAAGCCACGGGAGCATATAAAAGAAGAGCTTGCCTACCGAAAGAAGGTCCACGCCCTTGTTCACCACGAGATCGGCGAGTTTTATCATGTTGCCGGCCATGAAAGCGAAGGTCGTAACGACGAACGCGAAGAGGAAAGGACCGGCGAGCTCCTTGAGTATGTATCTCCTTAATATCTTCATGTCAAATGCCCCTGGCGAGGGTATAAGCGAATACTTTTTTAGCGCCGGCCGATTTTATCGCTTTGGCGCATTCGTGGAGGGTGGCGCCCGTTGTCATGACATCGTCAACGAGCAGGACGTTCTTGTCCTTGAAATCAGAATCGCGTCTTACAAGGAAAGCCCCTTTGATGTTCCTGAGGCGCTGTTCCCTGGAGAGACCGGCCTGCGCAGGCGTATATTTTATCCTTTTTATCCAGTCATTCTCGAGTTTTTTGTTGAACCTCTTTGCAAGATGGCCCGCGATAAGCTCTGACTGGTTGAACTGCCTTTCGCGCAGCTTGACGGGATGCAGCGGGACAGGGACAAGCAGGTCTATGTCATCGAGCTTAAGGTTCCTGGCGGCATATTCGGACATGAGGTTCCCGAGAGGCTTTGAAAGGTCATGCTTTCCGTCGTATTTGAGCATGCAGATACATCTTTTGACGATATCCTCATATCCGGCAACATGATATGCTGCGTCGAAGGCAAGGCCCCTTTCGGCATAGCTCCAGTGGGGTGTCTCGACATATCTCATTATCCTGTCATGGCATGGGCCGCATAACCTCGCCGGCTTGACCTCGCGTATCCTGTTACTGCATATGAGGCAGTCCTGCGGATACAGTAGGTTAAGCAGCGTAAGACAAAAGTTGCCGGTCGAGCCTAAAATTGTCCTTAACATTGGGTATAAAATAGCACAATATCGACGGGGTGTCAATTGACTTCAAAGCGTGCGGGGGCTATAATAACCTAAAGAGACAGGAGGGCAAAGATGAGAGACGTCATGTTCAGGAGAAGGAATTATTTCGTGAACCCGGGCCTCCAGCTGCGTTACATGGCGGTCCTGGTGTTGTGTATGGTCTTGGCCTCTTTTCTGACCGGTTTCCTGATGTATTTCGGCATATGGGGTGCCGTGATACCGGAGTTCTCGGAGCCTAAGGTTGCCGAGAAGCTTGAGATAGCTTCCAGGCTCAGGGATTATGACAATGCCAGGATGGGCGTAACCGCTGAACAGGCCCCGTTATCATTTTTCAAGGAAGCGCGCCTCCTGAGTGCCCACGAGCAGCAGGCGGTCTCTTATATACTCGACAGGACTAACCAGCACCTGGCCCCAAGGATCGTTGTGATAATATTGGTAATAGGCGCGGCGAGCGTATTCATCTCGCACAAGATAGCCGGGCCTATGGTGCGTATAGAGAAGTCCCTCAACAGCATGGCCAACGGAGACCTGACGTCTAATTTCGGTCTTAGGAGGGGCGATGAGATGAAGAGCCTTTCCGGGATGTTAGATAACATGGCCGGTATATTCAGGCGCAAGATAGAAGACTCAGTCCATTTGCTGGATGATCTCGTGAAGGATGCCGACAAGTTTTCGCCAGATCAGGTCAAGGCAAAAGCGGAAGAGGCAAGGAAACACCTGCTGTATTTCAAGACAGGAGCATGAAAACAACCACATCAGTGATCCTGGCATTTTCTATCGCGTTCTCGCCTGTCTGCGGCGTGTTTGCCGCTTCGGAAAAGGCCGTTGATCCGGATGAGGCCTTCGTAGATAAGGTAGAGAAGGATACCTTCCGCTATTTCTGGGACATGGCGGACCCGGATACAGGGCTTGTCGCGGATAATTCCTCATCGGGTGCCCCGTGCAGCATTGCGGCGACGGGTTTCGGCCTGGCCGCATTGTGCATAGCCCACAGCAGAGGCTGGATAACCTACGACGAGGCCTACGGCCGCATATTCAAGACCCTCAAGACTTTCAAGAATACCCTTAAAAGCGAGCACGGCTTCTATTACCATTTCGTCGACATGAAGACCGGCAGGAGGGTATGGAACTCCGAGCTTTCCTCTATAGATTCGGCGATATTCTTTGCGGGAGCGTTGTTCGCTGCGCAGTATTTTAAGGGCACAGAGGTTGAACGCCTTGCCAATTACCTGTATATGCGCGCCGACTGGCCATGGATGATGAACGGCAGCAATCTCCTGTGTATGGGCTGGACCCCAGAGAAAGGTTTCCTCGGCGCTTACTGGGACTGGTATAACGAGGGGCTCATAGCGTATATCCTTGCGATAGGGTCGCCGACATATCCTGTTCCCGCTGGATCGTGGAAAGCCTGGAGGAAGCCCGTAGGCGAATACGGCGGCTACAAGGTGGTCTATTCTTTCTTCGGCAGCCTCTTTACTTACCAGTTCTCCCAGGCATGGGTGGATTTCAGGAGCATAAATGATAACGGGATCAACTACTGGGACAACTCGGTCAACGCCATTAAGGCCAACAGGAAGTTCTGCCTGGATAACGCTCCTTCGCATAAGGGTTACGGCGAGGACGGGTGGGGGTTGACGGCGGGCGAAGGCCCGGGAGGGTACAGGGGATACGGCGCCAGGCCTGCGGAGCATATTATCCAGGACGGGACCATCAACCCTTACGGCATTGCTGCCTCGATGCCTTTTTGCCCGGACGTATCTAAAAAATCGCTCAAAAACCTCTACGGGAAATACGGCGACAGGATATACGGACAATTCGGTTTCAAGGCCGGGTTCAACCTGGACAAAAGGTGGTGGAGCAATAACTACATAGGGATCGACCAGGGGATAACGGTATTGATGATAGAGAACTACAGGACGGGGATGGTATGGGATTATTTTATGCGCAACCTTTGCGTGAGGTCGTGGATGGATTCCTGCGGGTTTGAAGTCGAAGTCCCTTGAACGGCGCCGCGTGTTATGAGATAATACCGGAGTGTCCCCAATCTCAATAGGAGGTAGTGATGACAAGGATAGAAGATAAGCTGTTCGTCAACAGGTTCAAGCTGGGCCCCGAGCCGCATATAAAGGTCAAGAACAAGGACCTTTGCCTCAAATGCAATAAGAAACAATGCTCGATAGGCTGCCCGTCGGATTGCTGGAAGATCAACGACCAGGGCATTGCCGAGGTCAATGTCGACGGCTGCCTCGAATGCGGCACCTGCCGCGTTATCTGTGATGAGTTCTCCAATATAGATTGGAATTATCCCCAGGGCGGGTTCGGTATATTATACAGATACGGCTGATAGGAGGGTAAACCATGTCAAAAAAGGATGTCAGGATACTGGAATCTGCGGTCAGGATGGAACTCGATGGCCGCAAGTTTTATCTTAAGGCGGCAAAGACGGCCAAAAACCTTATAGCCAGGAAACTCCTCGAATCGCTCGCGGAGCAGGAATTGACGCATATCGACCGGATCAAGGAGATAAGTGAGGGCCTCAAACATGAGGAGGACTGGACTGATTTTTCCGGGACGATAAACAGCCAGGCGAAGAAAAAACTGGCGCTTGTATTCAAACCGCTTACCGCCGCCGAGAAGAAGAAACTCAAGGCCGATCCTTCGAACATCAGGGCTATAGAGCTGTCGATGAAGAAGGAAACCGGCAGTTACGATTATTACGACAAGCAATCCAGGCAGACCAAGGTAAGGATAGCCAAGGTCTTCTATAACAGGCTCAAGAAAGAAGAAGAGCACCATTACGAACTCCTCGAAGAGGCCCTGCAGCTGTTGACCGATACGGCTTCATGGTTCGTCAAGACCGAGGGAAGGGTAATGGAAGGCTGAAAAGGAAGGCAAGCCGCATGGATGCCGTAGAGATAAAGAAAGATATATACTGGACCGGAATAACCGACTGGAATGTCAGGACATTCCACGGGCATACTTATTCGACGGCCAGGGGGACCACGTATAATTCTTACCTTATAATTGATGACAAGCCCACCCTGATAGACGGAGTGTACGGCCCGTTCGCGGCTGAACAGATAAGGAAGATAGGCGAATTGATCCCGCCGGAAAAGATAGAGAACATCGTCGTCAACCACATAGAGACGGACCACTCGGGCTCATTGCCGGAACTCGTAAGGGCGTGCCCCAAGGCAAGGTTATACGGGACACAGAAGTGCAGGGAAGGCCTGGGCAGGCTTTATTACGGGATGAAGGATGTCATTGATGATCCGGAGCGTTTCCGGGTCGTCAAGACCGGCGACAAGCTCAACATCGGCAAGAGGGAGCTCTCGTTCATCGAAGCGCCGATGATCCACTGGCCCGACAGCATGTTTACCTATTGCGGACAGGAAGAGCTTCTTTTTTCCAACGACGCATTCGGCCAGCATTACGCGACTTCCGGGAAGTTCGATGACGAGGTCGATATGTGCGCGCTTATGGATGAGGCTACTAAATATTATGCCAATATCCTGTGGCCGCTCGGTGCGATGATCGACAGGAAGATAAACGAGATATTGAGCTCAGGTATTCCCATAAGAATGATAGCCCCGAGCCACGGCGTAATATGGCGCAAGGACCCTCTTAAGCCCGTGAAGGCGTATATGTCATGGGCAAAGAACGAGACAAAACGCAAGGCCGTTATCGTATATGAGACGATGTGGGATTCGACCGCGAAGATGGCCAGGGCAATAGCAGACGGTCTGGTCGAAGGCGGAGTAGATACAAAACTATTCGATATAACGGCCTCGGACAGCACCGAAGTTGCCAGCCAGATGCTCGATGCGAAGGCCTTTATTATAGGTTCGTCCACCCATGACAACGACATGCTTCCGTCTATAGCCGCTTTCCTTGAGCTCCTTAAGGGTTTCAAGGCAAAGAACAGGATGGCGGCGGTCTTTGGTTCTTACGGGTGGGCGGGAGGCGCGGTGAAAGAGGTAGAAGAGGTCCTTAAAGAAGGGGGGATCGAGACGGTCCTGCCTTCGGTTTCGGTCAAATTTGTTCCCGATGAGACCGACCTGAAACGCTGCCGGGACCTCGGTACAGAGATGGCCAAAAAGATAGAATAAAGAGAGGAGACTTTCTAATGGATAAATATCGTTGCACTGTATGCGGATACATATATGACCCTGCGGTAGGCGATCCTACCCAGAACATTGCCCCGGGAACGTCTTTTGACAAGCTTCCGGATGACTGGGTCTGTCCGTCCTGCGGTGTCGGCAAGGAAATGTTCGAGAAGGTTTAACCCTCCTTAATGAAAGTAGCTATTGTAGGGAACGGTATCGCGGGCATTACTGCCGCGAAGTCGATATCCGAGAACCTGCGCGGTTCGTCAATAAAAGTCTTTGCGGACGAGAACTACAACTATTACCCAAGGCCTTTGCTCGACAGGCTGCTTTCGGGTTCTTTAGCCCTCGAGGCCATATTCCCCTACGATGATAATTGGTACAGAAGCAGGGGGATAGAGGTATCTCTCGGCGACAGGGTTACCTCGATGGACGTTAAGTCGAAGAAGCTTGAGGCGACGCGGTCCGGAACGATGGATTTCGATAAGGTCCTGCTTGCTACAGGGGCCTCTCCTTTTATGCCGCCAATAGAGGGGATATCGGCAGAAGAGGTTTTTACTTACAGGAACATAGCCGATGTCATGAGGATACGTTCCTTTGCCCGGGGCAAAAAGAGGGCCGTTGTCCTCGGCGGGGGCCTGCTTGGGCTTGAGACCGCAAAGTCGCTTACGGAGCTCGGTTTGAAGGTCACCGTGGTAGAGCATAATTCGCGCCTGCTGCCCAGACAGCTTGACGATGAGGGCGCTGCAATACTAAAGGCCATGGTCGAGAAAGCCGGCATAGAGGTCATACTTTCCGGGGCGCCGGGAGGGCTTGAAGCGGATATCTGTATAGTGTCTGCCGGCGTAAGGCCGAATGTTGGATTGGCCAGGACATGCGGCATCGGGGTGGAAAAAGGTATAGTGGTTGACGGGTTCATGCAGACGACCTGCCGGGATGTTTATGCGGCGGGTGACTGCGCGGAATTCAACAAGACAGTCTACGGGATAATACCCGCCGCGATAGAGCAGGGGCTCGCCGCAGCCTCCAATATAATTGGGAGGCCTTTCGAGTACAAGGGGACCACTTTCCAGGCCACGCTCAAAGTCATAGGTATAGATCTTGCTTCAATAGGCAAGGTCAATCCCGAAGGCGCAGGATATGAAGCGGTCTGCCGGAAGGACCCGTCAAGAGGCCTTTACAGGAAATGCGTGATCAAGGACGGCAAGGTGGTGGGCGCCATTGTCATAGGCGAGAAGACGGGTGTTGTAACGCTGGCAAGGATGGTAAAGGAAGGAACGGATGTATCCAAGGACAAGGAAGCGCTTATGGGAGATGACGCGGCGCTTTCCAAGGCCTTTTTGAAAGGACCGCAGGTTTGAGGGATGCCCTTTTAGCTTCATTCATAGCGAGTTGTTTTACGGGCCTGGGCGCCATACCGGTTTTACTCAACGAGAAGGTATCGCATAAGCTTTATGATACCCTTTTGGGTTTTTCTGCCGGCGTGATGATAGCAACGGCCTGCTTCAACCTTATCGAATTGTCGCTTAAGACAGGGACGCTGGCGCAATCGGTCTTCGGTATAGCGTCCGCGACAGTTTTCCTTTACCTTGTGGAAAAATCGATCCCGCACCTGCACAGCAAATACCCCCATTTTAAGGACAACCCGATGAGCATAAAGCTCAAGAACGGGATACTCATGGCTGTGGCCATAACCGTGCACAATATGCCGGAAGGCCTTTCGGTAGGTGTAGGCTATCTCGCATCCCCGAAGGTCGGGCTTATGCTCGCGGCTGCCATTGCGCTGCAAAACATGCCGGAAGGGCTTGTAGTGGCTGCGCCTCTCAGGCAGGCTGGGGTCTCAAAGGCCAAATGCTTCTTGATGGCCACGCTCTCCGGCATAGCGGAACCTATCGCTGCTTTTATCGGAATAATACTTTTCGGATTATCTAAGGCTGTCCTGCCTTTTGGGCTTGCCTTTGCCGGAGGGGCGATGTTGTATGTGACCTTTGATGAGATAATCCCCGAATGCCACAGCCACGGCAATGAGATAGCGGCAACGTTCGCCGCGATAATAGGGTTTATAGTGTTGTTGTTGCTTAATGCCGTTTTCGGCGTATAGAGAAAGGAGAACAAAATGGCTGAAGGAAAAGACCTTGGGAAGACCACTATAAGCATGGAAGCCAACCTCGCTGCGGCGTTATCTTATGTGTTCGGATGGGTATCCGGGCTGATATTCTTCCTGCTGGAGAAGGAGAATAAGTTCGTGAGGTTCCATGCAATGCAGTCGATATTGTTCGCGGTAACGTGGATGGCTTGCATGATAGTCCTGGCCATAACCATAGTGGGGGCGTTCCTTATACCGATCGCTGCCTTGGCATTTTTTGTCTTTTGGATAATATTGATAATAAAATCTTTCTCGGGAGAGACATTCAAGCTTCCCGTATTAGGCGAAATGGCGGACAAATACAGCAACATCAAGGTCTGACAGGCGGGTAACAAATGAATCTATTTCAAGCTATAGTGCTGGGGCTCGTCCAGGGGCTGGGCGAATTCCTCCCGATAAGCAGCTCAGCGCACCTCATTGTATTCCCGTGGCTGTTCGGCTGGCCCGAGCACAGCCTGGCGTTCGATGTAGCGCTTCACGCCGGGACACTGATAGCAGTGATAGTATATTTCTGGAACGACTGGCTGAAGGTCCTGAGGAGCCGGATGGTGTGGTATATAGCCGTTGCAAGCGTCCCGGGGGCCCTGATAGGCAAACTGCTTGAGGACAAGGCTGAAGCGGCTTTCAGGTCGCCGCTCCTGATAGCGGTAACCATGAGCATCTTCGCGGTAATATTCTTCCTCGTTGACAGGTATGTCTGGAAGGCAAGGACGCTTAAGTCGCTCGGTTTCCTGGACGCTATTGTAATAGGTCTTTCGCAAGCGTTCGCCATAATACCGGGTGTTTCTCGTTCCGGAGCGACGATGACCGCGGGAATGGGCATGAAACTGGACAGGGAATCGGCCGTAAGGTTCTCTTTCCTTCTTTCAGCTCCCATAATACTGGGGGCGACGGTCCTTAAGCTCAAGGATATAACTGCGCTCGCTTCAGGGGGAGAGGGAACATCGCTGGCCGCCGGTTTTTTGGTATCCGCCGTCACCGGCTTTCTTTCGATAAAGTATCTTTTGGGGTATGTCAAAAAGCATTCGTTCAACGTTTTTATCGTGTACAGGTTAATGTTCAGCGCGGTGATATTGGCGGTGTTCTTACTAAGGAAATAAGACCGGATGAAGACAAAAGCTATACAGAACATAGAACGCAGGATGGAAGGGCTTGAGGAAGGTTCCATCCGTTACAGGGTGCTCAGGAGTGTCGTGGATTTTAAGACTTCATGGATAGACCTTGGACAGTCCCTTTACTCCGTCTGGAAGGACAAGCTTTACAAGGAGTGGGGTTTTTTGACGTTCGAAGCCTACTGCGCTAAAGAGATAGGCGTCAGGAAAGATACCGCAATGAAACTCCTGAGATCGTACTATTTCCTTGAAAAAGAGGAGCCGCAATACCTCAAGCGCGACGCAGACCCGGACGCCCAGGACGCGGCAAGCATACCGAGTTACGAATCGGTAAACCTGCTTCGGATGGCCAAGGGCAAGAAAGAGATCGGCGAAGAAGGCTATGAGTCCCTTAAAAAGAATGTCTTCGAGAAAGGGAAGGACTTCCGCGACGTTAAGAAAGACCTGACGACTCTTATCAGGCAGAGGGAAGAGCTCGACCCGCAGGAAGCCAGGGACAGGAGGAGATCGGCGGCGATCAAAAGGGTCGTGGCTACCCTTAAGGGCCTTAGGAACGATATGGAGATCTCGAAGTTCCTTCCGGCGGCCACTATAAAAGATATAAAGGACCTCATCGATAAGCTTGAGTCGGAGATAACCGGGTGAAGAGACTGCGGGCATCGGTCCTTTTGTTCCTGCCGCTTGTCCTGTGCGGTGCGGTTCACGGGGACGAGGCATTTACTACACGCCATAAATGTATGGACCTCAAGGGGAACTTTTTATGGGAGGCTGCGGTCACGATAACACCGTCCGATGGTGATCCTTATACCTATATACTTGTCGAAAAAGGCAAAGGCAGGTTCAGCGGGTATAAAGGCGAGAGCTCCCGTAAGTCTGAGATGCGTTTTATAAGTAAAAGCGGTTCCATAAGGCCGCTTGGGATGAAAAGCGAGGTATTTTCACCGGAAGGCAGGCTTATCGCCGAGACCAAGCAGGAATTCGACCCTTCAGGGGCCTCGGTAGCTTGCTGCGCGAGAGACCTCGTTAAAGGCACATGCCGGACAAGATCATTTAAGCTGAAAGGCGATACGATAAACAGGCTCTTGACCGGGCTTTATACCAGGCAGATGATAGAGGAAGGCGGCAAGGAAAAGACCGTGAATATGTTGAGCGAAGAACCTGCTCTTTACCGCGTGACGCTCAGGGTAACAGGGAAAGAGACGATAGAGGTCAACGGCCGGCAGCGCGAAGCATTCAAAGTGTGCATAGACCCTAATATAGGCCTGTTGACACCCGTAAAGGTCTTCCTGCCCAAGAATTATACCTGGTTCTCCTGCGAACCTCCTTATGAATGGCTCAAGTTTGTCGGATTAGAGGAGTCGATAGATTCCCCTATGGTAGAGATAACCACTTTGGATAACTGAAGATGATCCCGGAAAGGTTCAAGACAGAATACAGGAATGAGCTCAGGCGCATATTCGACCAGCGCATAAACCTTTTTTGCTATATTGTCATAAGCGCGTTCTTTGTCGAAATAGTACTGGCGAGTTTCTGGTTCAGGAGGTTGCTCAGCGCAAAGGACATACCGGGGGTAGCCGGCGGCACCGTCCTGGCTGCCATAATCCTCTTCTCGGGTAAGATAAGGGTAACGAGGGGCTTGTTCATCCATAAGTTGAGGGGTTTCTTCTTCAGCATATTCCTGGTGTCGATAGCGATACTCGCGGCGGCGGCGCATCCGGATGTCATAGCCAACCTCGGCATAACGCTTGTGCTTATAGCCCTGTTCGTGAGCGTGCTGCTCCTGCCTTGGAACGTTCCTGAGACGGCTGTCCTCGGCGTATATACGCTTGTGAGCTTCATAGGCGTCTACGAGATGTCCAATGCTTACGTGAATTACGAGATTTTCGGCATAAACATAACCCTCCTGGTCACCGCGACTATCATCTGCATGGTGGTAAAGAAGAGCGAAGAGGTCATGAGGCAGAAGGATTTTGTGCTCAAGAAAGAGATAGAGGAGAAGAGC
Organism: uncultured Planctomycetia bacterium; assembly: GCA_964484255.1. Classification (GTDB taxonomy): domain Bacteria; phylum Omnitrophota; class Gorgyraeia; order Pluralincolimonadales; family Pluralincolimonadaceae; genus UBA6215. Next base: position 11,558 of record CAZAEH010000014.1, on the reverse strand, counting down.
AGGATCATGATCAAGGAGCTTGAGATCGCCAACAAGATACACAGCGGGCTTATGCCTAAATCTGTCAAGACCGACCTTGTGGATATCGCCGTAGATTACAAGCCGATGCTTTATATGGGAGGGGATTATGCCAGGTTCCATTTCATGGAAAAGGACCTTTTGGCGTTCATGATAGCCGATATCACAGGACATGGAGTTTCGGCTGCGCTGCTCGTCAACAGGCTGCACACCGAGATCGAGGAACTGCTAAGGATTAAGCTTGCCCCGGGCGAGATGTTAAAGCGCCTCGACGGTTTCATAAAGTCGGATTTCGGGAAGATGAGCATATTCTTGAGCGCGTTCGGGGGCCTGCTCAATTTCAGGGAAAGGAAGCTGGTATATTCAAATTTCGGACATCCGCCGCAGATACTATTCCGGAAGTCGGATAACAAGATAATATACATGGAATCGCAGACTTTCCTGATGGGCATAGGAATGGACGATAACAGGGTATACCAGATGTCGCTGGATTTCGATAAGGGAGACAAGATATTCCTGTTCACGGACGGGATAATAGATGCGAGGAACACGGCGGGGGAACAGTACGGGAACAAGCGTTTCGAGGATTTCGTGAAGGAGAACGGGAGCCTCGATGTCATGACTTTCAACGAAAAGCTGATGTCCGCACTGGACGATTTCCAGGGCGGAAAGCAGGGCGATGACATCTTCCTGCTTTCGATACAGATAAAATAGGAGGGGCAAGGGCAATTGAGGGGTTTCTTCCTTACTTGGGTGGTGAATATAGCGGCTATCATAGTTGTCATCAATATGGTGCCGGGTATACATTCCGAAGGCAGGCTGGCGACGGTCCTTGCGGCGCTGGCGCTGGGGCTGATAAATGCGACTTTACGCCCGATAGTCTTTGCGTTGACCTTGCCGCTGACCGTGCTGTCTTTAGGTGTCTTTACCCTGTTCATGAATGCCGCGTTCTTTTACCTGGCCTCATGGCTCGTAGAAGGGTTTGTTGTGGCGGATTTCTGGGCGGCTTTTTGGGGGGCATTATGTTTCAGCATAGTAAGTTTCATACTGAACCTGCTTGTGAGCCCACAGGGCAGGTTCAGGGTATACAGGTTCGATGACCGCAGGGATCCGCCGCCTTCATCCGGCAGCGGTCCGGACATAATAGACGTCGATGCGAAAATAGATGATGAGCAGGAGGAAAATAATGGCTCAAAGTAGTCCTTTGCTGCTTTATGGCAAGAATGCCGTGGTCGAACGCCTTAAGGCGAACATGAGGGGTGTCAGGAAAGTTATAGTTTCGGAGGAATTTGAGGATGCCGCCGCGCTTGAATTGATAAAGGCAAGACGGATCCCCGTACAAAAGGTCTCCGCCAGGGAGATGCTCAAGATGAAACGGACCGAAAGAGCCCAGGGGATAATAGCTGAGGTTGATCCGTTCAGGTATTCCCCGTTCGAGGAGCTTATCCTGGCTCCCAAGGAGGAGAAGCTTTCCTTTATATTCCTCGATGAGGTCACGGACCCCCAAAATCTCGGGGCGATAATAAGGATAGCGGCCTGTTTTGGAGGATTCGGGATAGTGATACCCGAGAGGGGCGCCTGCGAAGTCAACGAGACCGTGCTTAATATCGCTTCAGGCGGGGATAACTATGTTCCCGTATGCAGGATGAACAACCTGACCAATGCCCTAATACACGCTAAAAAGGCCGGATATTGGGCGGCAGGGGCGGTTGTTCAGGGAGGAGAGGACCTCACAAAAGTCTCTTTCCCGTTCCCGCTGTGTATAGTGATGGGTTCGGAAGGCAAAGGTATTCATTATGGTGTGGACAAGCATCTGGAGATGAAGGTAACGCTGCCGATGAAAGGTGCGGCCCTATCATTCAACGTGGCGATGGCTTCAGCCGTATTCTGCTATGAGATATCAAAGCAGAAAGCCCGGTCGAAGTAAAGAAGATACATGAAAGCGGTCTTTAACGGATTACCGCAGGGATTTGTTGAGAAACTAAAGACGGCCTATCCTGCTTCTTTCCCGAAGATATGCGAGACGTTCCTGCATAAAAAGGAGCAGACCTTCAGGGCGAATTTCCTTAAGACGACCCTCGCGCGCCTTAAGGAGGACCTTGATAGGGAAGGTATCAGGTACAGGGAGCTTCACTGGCCTAAAGGCGGTTTTATATTAAGGTCTCAGAATAAGGAGCTCCAAAAGAGCAGGATATATACGGACGGCGAAGTCTATATGCAGAATGTCTCAAGTATGATACCTCCGGTCCTGCTAGGCCCGGGTCCGGGCAACAGGATCCTGGACCTTTGCGCCGCACCCGGCGCCAAGACCAGCCAGATAGCTTCATTGGGCGGCAGGGATATCGAGATAGTGGCTTTCGAAAAACTCGAGATCCGCTACCAGAAACTCCTGGCCACACTCAGGATACAGGGCGTGGATTTCGCGAAAACTGTACCGGCTGACGGGATGGAAGCGGGCAAGGGCTATCCCGGTTATTTTGACAAAGTCCTTGTGGACGCGCCTTGTTCCGGAGAGGCCCTTTTCTATATGCGGGACCCTAAAACATTCAAGCCTTGGACCCAGAAGAGGGTGCGGGACCTTTCACATACTCAAAAGGTCCTTATATATTCCGGCGTAAACGCGCTGAAAAAAGGCGGAGAGCTTGTTTATTCCACGTGCACGTTCTCCCCGGAGGAGAACGAGGAGGTTGTGGACTGGGCGCTCGGAAAATTCGAAGGCCTCAGGCTGCTGCCCGCGGATATTCCTGTGCCGAACAAGGCGCGCGGACTTTCCGCATGGAACGGGAAAAGGTTCCATAAGGACATGGGCCTGGCCGTCCGTGTCCTGCCTAACGAGTACATGGAAGGTTTCTTCATCGCAAAATTCAGGAAGGAATGATCGTGAAAAGGTTGGCAGTAATATTGGCATTTGCAGCGGTCATAACTGCCGGTATCGCAGCCAGGGTGGGTAATATTGATGGAGACGGGAACAAGAGCCCTGACGAAGCCGTATATACCGCTCAGGCAAAACACCTGACAGGCGGTAAGATCATTGTTACAAGGGGTCTGGTCAAGACATACAACGCAGATAAGAACAAATGGCTATATCCAAATCCGATGAGGATAGGATACCTGTGGCCTTTATCATATTTCATGGAAGCTACCGGTTTGCGCGATTACCGCGCCGGGTCCTACATCTCGGTCTTCTGCAGCATAGTATCGCTTATCCTGGTCGTTTTCTTCGGCCTGAGGTATTTCAACAAATGGATAGCGCTTTATGCCGTGCTTGCCCTGGCGGCTTCCCCGATGGAGTTGGCGGTGTCGATAAGGGCCTGGCAGGATGCGGTATGTGGATGCCTCGGCCTCGGCCTTATTTTCCTTACTGCCGTATGCGTTAAAGCAAAAGGCAGGCTTACGCTGCTTGTCCCGTTCGTCCTGGCCGGGACCTATTATTTTATGGTTAAGGAAGCCGGCGTTTTACTGTATCTGCTGTGCTTGTTGTGGTTGTTATCGTCATTGGCCCGGGAAAAGATGTTCTACAGGATGTTGTCAGCATTCATCCTGGTGCTGATCTCGGCAGCGGCAGGTGTCTCTTTTATGGCTTACGCGCTGGGCGGGATCGGTAACATGCTTGAAGTGATAAAACACATATCGGAAGCGATGCCTTTTAACGATTATGCCGTGTGTTACCAATCCGGCCCGTGGCATAACGTTATCTGTGGTTTGTTCATCCTTAGTCCGGTGAACGTATTATTATGTTTTGCCGGCATTGCCGGGTTCGTTTTTTACCGGCGAGAGTCCTGCGAGGGGGGCCTTGACCGCGAGATATCCTTCTGGCTCATGGTAATACTGGCCGTATACGTAATAGTCATGACATGGATGCCGTTTTGCCAGAATATAAGGTATCTTAGCCCTGTTTACGGCGTTTTTTATCTTGTGGCCGGTATCGGCGCGTGGTATATATACATCTATCTCAGGTCTAAATTGAAGGGCGGCGCACTTAAAGCTGCCGTCTGCCTGATAGCGGCGGTAACGGTATATTCAGCCGCCAGTGATTACGCGTATTTCAGGAAAGCGCTGCATGACATGGAGATAGTAGATATTACTATAAAAGCCCTCGAATCGAGGCCGAGGTTTTAACGGAAAACATGGTCGAGACAAAATGTGACCTTTGCGGGTCTGACAGTTATTATCCCGTGAGGGCGGTTCAGCCTGCCAATGATATAAAGTTGAGATTCGTGAAATGCCGCCGCTGCGGGCTTGTGTACGCCAACCCCAGGCCTCCCGATGAAATAATTGTCGGGAGACTACGCGAGGACCTGCATCGCGGCACCAGGGCGGACGCGGCCGCTGTTTTGAATACCCTCAAAAGCATAAGGAAGAGCGGCCGCCTTTTGTACGTAAGCTGTGCGGATGAGCCTTTTGCGGCTCAAGCGCGCAATGCCGGATGGGATATTGTCATCTCGGGTCTTTCGCAGGCTGCGGGCGCACGCAAGTACCCGGATAATTACTTTGATGCCGTAGTGATCGATGCTGTTATAGGGTGTATACCCAACCCGAAGGGGATCTTGGAGGAACTCAGGAAAACCTTAAAGGCCGACGGGATACTGTATGTGAGCTGCAAGACCGGGTATGGGGCGATATATTATTTTACCAGGGCCACGCTGGCAGGGCTGCTTGACAACTGCGGTTATTTTCCTTTGAAGATAAACGGTATTGCAGGATCGTTCCGCGGCAGGGTAGAGGCGTATTGCAGGAAAGCGAGGAAACTCGAATACCTTGACGAACTCGAAAAACCCGCTTATTCGGACAGGAAGGAAGGCGCGAAGATAATGGCCGTGCTTCCGGCCTATAACGCTGCAGATACACTTGAGAAGACCGTTGCCGATATCCCGGGGGACCTGGTAAGCGACATAATTCTTGTTGATGACGCCAGCGGCGATGATACCGTAGAGATAGCCGAAAAACTCGGCCTCAGGGTCTATAGGCACAAGAAGAGGACCGGCTATGGCGGCAACCAGAAGACCTGCTATGAGAAGGCGCTTGAGCTTGGCGCCGATATTGCCATAATGGTCCATCCCGATTACCAGTATGACCCCAAGATCATACCGGAGCTGGTCGAACCTATAATTGCGGGCAGGGCGGACGCGGTATTTGGTTCGCGCATGATGAAGGGCGGTGCCCTTATCGGGGGGATGCCCCCCTGGAAACACAATGCTAACATACTGTTGACCGCGGTCGAGAACGTGGTCTTCGGCACCTACCTTACAGAATACCATTCCGGGTTCAGGGCCTATTCGAAGAAGGCGCTTTGCGCCGTGGACTTCAAAAAGAACAGCGATTCGTTCATATTCGATACAGAGATAATCGCGCAGCTTATCGCGCATAACCTGAAGATAGAAGAAGTCCCGATCAAGACGAGATATTTTGACGAGGCTTCCTCGATAAAACTCATCCCGAGCATAGCTTACGGTCTCGGGATACTTTGGACGCTGTTCAAGTTCTGGTTACATACCCATACATTCGCCAAATTGCGCCAGTTCAGATGAAATTATCTATCATTATCCCGATATATAACGAGCAGGATACCGTGGCGGATATTCTCGAGCTGATCGAAAAGGTGAAATTCCCCATCGATTACGAGATAGTTATTGTCGATGATGCTTCAGTGGATGCTACATACCAGACCATTATGTCCCTTGAGCATCCCGCCGGGCACGAAGTAAAGGTATTCAGGAACGATGTCAACAGGGGCAAAGGTTATTCGATAAGGAGAGGCATCGCGGAATCCTGCGGCGATATCATAATAGTCCAGGATGCGGATAATGAGTATGATCCGAACGACATTCCCCGTGTCATAGGGCCTATTGCGGAAGGCAGAGAGAAGGTCGTATACGGCAGCAGGTTCCTGGGCAGGCACCGTCCGGACGGGATGGCCGCCCCTAATTTTATTGCCAACAAGTTACTTACTTTTCTAACATGCCTGCTGTTCGGTATGCGCATAACCGACATGGAGACCTGCTATAAAGCATTGAGTTCAGATATTGCCAAAAGATTGAAGCTCAGGGCCAACAGGTTCACCTTTGAGCCGGAGGTCACCGCGCAGGTTGCGAAACTCGGGATAAATATCGTGGAAGTCCCCATCTCATACCATGGAAGGAGCGCCAGGCAAGGTAAGAAGATAAAGACTCGGGATTTCTTTTATGCGGTCGGTGTTCTAATATTCCAGAGGTTGTCAAGGTGAAACCCTTTGCTATAATCATCTTTGCTTTAGTGAGTTGCTACTCGGCAATAGACCTGTTCATTAATTCGGAAAATCTGGAGGTTGTTTTTTTTGATATATCGACCGAAGAGAGCAAGTATTGCGAGCTGAAGGATTTAATGCCGAAGGACGGTATAGTGGGTTATGAAGCTTGCGGAGCCGATGACAGGCAATATTTTGTCGCGCAATATGCACTTTGCCCGCTCGTCCTGGACAAGAGCGGGAAAGAATATGAATATAAGATTAAGACCGTAGGAGAATGAAAGCATAAGTTAATGACAGGTTTTGTAATATCGTTAATAATATCTTTTGCGATAGGCAGCCTTATTTCCGGGATCTTCTGGCCGGAATTGCGCGGTAACGTAAGTTCCCGTGTCCTGAGGATATGCTTATCGTTCGGGGCGGGGACGGGGCTTACTTCCTGCTTGTACTTTTGGTGGCTGGCGTCCGGTGCCTATAAGACCGATTTTATCTTATATATAGCCGCCGAACTGCTGGTACTTTGCGGCTTATACCTTGCCTCGAGGCGTTCATCTCGGCCGGATCATTGCGCGCCCGGGATTTCCGATCGCCCGGTTTCACGGTTAAGCCTACGCAGCAGGAACATCAGGATGCTGGTCGTCATTTTATTCGCAATCTCCATTTTGGCGTCCGTTTGGATCTATTTTATCTATGTATCTGCGATGCCGAACGGCGAATGGGATGCTTACGCAATTTGGAATCTGCATGCGCGCTTCCTGTTTCGGGAACCGGCATTATGGAAAAACATGTTCAATAGCGCGTTAGAGTTGAGCCACCCGGATTACCCGTTACTTTTACCCGCTTCAATAGCGCGATCATGGCAGTATATCGGGACGGATGCGCTTTTTGCCGGGCAGGCCATGTCATTCCTCTTCGTCTTTGCGATGATGGCTGTTACCATCTCTACCGTAATGTCCCTAAAAGGGAATACGCAAGGGTTATTATGCGGGCTGGCCCTAATGTCCGCTACTTTCCTTGTTCAGCACGCCAGTATGCAATACGCCGATATGCCGTTGGCGTTCTTTTTCGTGTCGGCGGTCGCGGCTTATTTACTATATTGCAGGTTCGGCTGTAACGGCAGGCCGCTGGTTTTTGCGGGGATGATGGCATCGTTTGCTGCCTGGACAAAGAACGAAGGGATGGTGTTCTTTGTGATTTTTGCCGTTTTGTTGTTTATTTTTGAAGAAAAAAAGCGTATTCGTGATCCAAGTCGGTCTTATTTCAAATATTTCATAGCCGGTGCTTTGCCGGCAATAATAACGTTGGTCTATTTTAAGACTTTTTATTATTTCAGGAATGATATATTTTCATCCGTGTTTTCGGACACACCGGGGGTGCTGTCGCGGCTCCTGACCCCGGAAAGATATTTTGTATCGATCTCCGCCCTTTTTGATTATTCATACTTCGGAGGATATATCGGGAAATTCGGACTGTTTATGTATCTTGCTATCGCCGGTATTTCAGTAACCGCCGCAGCCAAGAGAGGACTGCTTTTTACATTGCTGCTTTACTTGGCGATGGTGGCGGTATACTTTATGATATTCATTATATTTCCGGTCGATCTAAATTGGCTGGCAACCTGTTCTATGAACAGGGTGCTTGCGCAGCTTTTTCCTATCTTTATTATGATGGTATTTCTTGTCGCGCGTCCGGCGGACGATATCTTATCGGGAGACGGGAGCTGAAGATCAAGCGTACGGGCACTTTCTACGTGTATATAGTCCGCTGCTGCGACGGCACCTATTATACCGGTTACACGCCCGACATAAAAAAGCGTGTAGAACTGCATAACAAGGGCAAGGGGGCCAAGTATACCCGCGACAGGAGGCCCGTAGAGCTTGTCTGGTATAAGGAGTACAGGTATTTCAAATTGGCGTTCACGGAAGAAAAACGCATAAAGACATTGACCCGCAGGAATAAGGAGGAACTGATCTCCTGCGGAAAATAATTATTATTGTGCGGCACAACTGATTAGGTTATAATCAGTAACAAAATAAAGAGTTTTATTTAACCTAAAGTTAGATTAACAGGATTTCGGGATGAAGAGAATAGCCGCGGTCATCACTATTGTCTTGTTCACGCTTGCAGACGCTTGTCCTGCCTTTTCCACCAACCTTATCAGCAACTGGGGTTTTGAGGACGGTTATACCGATTTCTGGACTGATTATACAACGGGTAAGTATGCCCTGGACCATGAAGGCGGTTATGCTGTCGGTTATCATGCCAGTCCTGATTACAGGTCGGATTCCGTTTTTGACAATGCCTATCCGTACCAGGGCAGCAATTTCTTCATGGCTAACGGTTCATCGGATACGACCGATGTTGTCTGGCAAACTACAAGCGTTATCAGCGTCGCCGCGGCGGGCACGGTATATCGTTTCGAAGCTTATGTATGCACACTGCTGACCGTATCCAGCAGCACACAGATGCCGAGCCTGTCTTTCCAATTATGCGACGAGTACGGTAATTATATCGTGTTATCCACGGTGACGAAGGGGTATAATTATTCCGGCGGCGTATGGTATCTTGTCTACGCGGACGGAGTATTCGATGCGGCGGGTAATTATTACCTTCGTCTTGTGAACAACCAAAGCGCCGCGTACGGCAATGATTTTGGCGTTGACAGCATTTATTTCGGGTTTGCCTCGGAAGCTCCTACCGTTACCGCTTATCCGGTCACTACATATGGAAGTTACTCATCCAGTTCGCTGGACAGCGTTCCTAATATCAATACGGCCAAGACCTATTATACGGTCAGTGAACTTGTGAGTGATGACGTCGGCAGCACGTTCGACGGCGGTATCCTTATGGAGGACACCGGCGGCAGGACGCTTAACAATGTCTTTACGGTCTTGTCGACGAACGGCAAGATAGATACGAACGGATATGATCTGGCGATCTCGGGAGACATGACCGGTGCGGGCAGCATCGAAAAGATAGGGACGGGCACCTTGACGTTATCGGGTGCGGCTTCCAATACCGGAGGTATAATCGTTTCAGCCGGAACTATAATATTGACCGGTGCCAACACTTACACCGGGGACACTACCATAAACTCCGGCGGGACCCTCCGGCTTGGCAACGGCGGAACGACCGGTTCGCTGTCGACCGGCAGTGCCATTGCCAATAACGGGACCCTGTCGTTTAACCGTTCCAATACCGTGACCCAGGGCGTTGATTTTGCCTCGTCCATATCCGGCAGCGGGAACCTTAACCAATTGGGGACGGGCACCCTGGTATTATCCGGTACCAACACCTATACCGGGGCCACGATAGTAGGCGCAGGCACGCTTGCCCTTTCGGGTGGTTCCGCCATCGCGGATACGGGGGCAGTTATCCTGGGTGATGTTTCCGGAGCGACTTTGCGCCTCGATTCGGACGAGACCATCGGGTCGCTTTCCGGGGGCGGCTCCGCCGGCGGCAATATAGATCTTCAAGCCAATGCTCTTACAACAGGGGATTCGACCGATACCGTATTTTCGGGTATCATCAGCGGCGCCGGGGGATCCCTTATCAAGCAGGGGACGGGTACATTAACGCTATATGGCGCCAACACCTATAGCGGAGGCACGCAAATAAATAACGGGACCATTTTGCTGATGAACAACAGCGCGCTCGGCACCGGTGCCCTCACCAATAACGCGACACTGGACCTGGGGAATAGCGAACTCTCGCTGGGCGGTGCCTATATCCAGTCCGCGGGATCGACCTTGAAACTTGCCCTCAATTCACTATCCGATTTCGGCAGTATAACATCTGCTTCAGCCGCCGCGGTGGATGCGGACAGCACGATCAGCGTGACCGTCGGAAGTTACATACCCGATAACGCCGAGATAACTATTGTTAACACGGGCGGCTCGGGTATAGGTGATGTGCCCGGTACCGTCATTTCAAGCAACCGCCACCTGACCTTTACCGCGGTCAATTCCGGAGGCAACCTTATCCTTATGGCTAACCGTTCCGGTTCAGGGTTCAGGGGAGATGCCGGTAACGCGAATTCCGCCGCCATAGGGCGTGTCCTTGATACTGTGACCGATCCGACCCCCGATATGTCCGCCATACTCAACATCCTCGAGAACCTGTCAGCGGATCAGGTCGCTTCCGCGGAGGAGACGATGTCGCCGACCGGGGACAGGGGGCACGATCAATACCTCTAACGGCTCTATAGATAAGTTCATCAGGACTACGGTGCTTCGCCTGCAGGATTCCAAACTTGATGAGGATACCGGGGAGGCGCTTGCTCCCGGTATTTCGCATAATAACGATATCTGGATACAGGGATACGGCGATTACGCCAAGCAGGACGCGCGCGGCTTAAGTAACGGTTATAATGCTAAGCTTTATGGAGCTGTTATCGGGCTCGACAGGGGTTTTATCGGAAATACCCTGCGTCTCGGCCTTGCCCAGGGTTACAGCGAAGGGCGCATCAGGTCAAAGGATAATTCGGGCCGCACGAGGATAAAGAGTTACCAGACAGGTTTTTACGGGGAATATAACGACGATGACAAACCTTACGTAGTAGACACGGTGTTATCGTTCGGGTATAACGATTATGACAGCTCAAGGCAGGTTGCCATTGGTACCATTGAAAGGACGGCCAGTTCCGACTATGACGGCCAGCAATTCTCCGGCTACCTTGAAACCGGCTATAAGGTAAAGAAGTGGGATCTGAGCATTATCCCGCTGCTCGCGATGAACTACACATACCTTCACCTTGACGGCTACACCGAGAGCGGCGCCGGCGCAATGGACCTTGCCGTAAAGACCCAGAATTATGATACGCTCCAGTTGGGCGCGGGTTTCAGGTTGAGCCGCGCTTTCGATACTAAGAACCTGCTGTTCACCCCGGAGCTGCGTTTCCGCTATTTTTACAGTATTATAAACGACAAGCAGCAGTCGTTGGCTTCCTTTACCGGTGGCGGGACTGCTTTTGAAACCAGCGGTTACCGTCCTGCGCCGTCAAGCTTTAACATAGGTGCCCGTCTCGAGTTCTTCAACAAAAATAACATAACCATACTCGCAGATGCCGATACCCAGCTCAAGGATGATTATTATGAAGCAGGCGGTTCCGTCACCTTCAAGTACAGTTTCTGAGATCAAGCCTATATTATTGCGGTTCCAAAGGGACGAGATAACGGAGGCGCGTATATACCGCAAACTTTCCGTTATGGCGAAGAGTCCCCATAACCGCGAGGTACTCGCAAGGATAGCCGATGAGGAGACCGCGCATTACGGGATATGGAAAAACGCTTCCGGCGTGGATGTCAAACCGGATGGC
>CAZAEH010000013.1:0-35486 GCA_964484255.1 uncultured Planctomycetia bacterium | reverse complement strand
ATCCCTTTTTCCTATGCATGTGAAATGCCCATCCCTTTTTAGTTTCAGTGCTGCGACAAGTGCTTAAAAGCGCTTAAACAGGCCTTTGCCCCTTCCCCTGCCGCGATGATTATCTGCTTCTCCGGCACGTTTGTCACATCCCCGGCGGCAAATACCCCCGGGACATTCGTTTCGTTGCAAAAGTTGACCTTTATCTCTCCGAGTTCGTTCCTATCGAGGTCCTTCGCGAAATCTGAATTCGGAAGCAACCCTATCTCGACAAATACCCCCTTGACGGGAAGCGTCCGCTCCCTGCCCCCGGAGGAGACCTTGATACCGTTTACCATCCTGTCACCGGTTATTTGCATAACACTGCTGTTGTTGAGGATCTCGACCTTAGGGTTATTCTCGAGTTTTTCCCGGACGATCTCCTCCCCTGCCAATTTCGCGGTGTTATTGATGATATATACCTTGCTCGCGATATTGGCCATCTGGATGGCCGCGTCAAGCGCGGAATTCCCTCCGCCTATGACGGCCACGTCCTTACCGGAAAATATCGGACCGTCGCATGTCGCGCAGTATGTCAAGCCCTTATTCTTGAATTCCTTCTCCCCCGGCACGCCGAGCTCTCGCGAACGCTTGCCAGAGGCGACTATAACCGTTCTGGCGGCGTATTCACCTTTTGCCGTCCTCACAATGATGATGTCGCCCGCCTTCTTTAACCCTACTACCGGCTCCCCTTCCTTTACGCGGATATCGTATTTCTTCATATGCTCTTCGAACTTGGCGGCAAGGTCGGGACCTGTTATGAACTGGTAACCGGTATAGTTCTCGACGTCACCGCTCCAGGCAGCTTGGCCGCCTATATCCATACTTATGACGAGAAGGGTTATCTTCTTGCGGGCCGCGTAAACAGCCGCAGTTATTCCTGCGGGGCCTGCGCCGATGACTATAAGCTCGTAAGGGTCCATATACCCTCGTAGGGGTTCATATGCCCAGTTCTTGCTTTACGGCTTCCTTGTCGAAACCCACTATGACTTTTCCTTCAATATCAAAAACAGGGACGCCCATCTGGCCGGAGACCTTGACCATCTCTTCGGCCTTAACCTGGTCGGCGGCCACGTTAATATCCTCAAATACAACGTTGTTCTCTTTCAGGAACTGTTTGGCTCTTATGCAATAGGGACATGTCGGGGTACTGTAAACCTTCACGTTCTTCATATCATCGCCTCCCTCGGTTAGGTGATCAGAATTTCTCCCAATGTATAACTTCCTGAAGCACCCTCTTATCGTGCGGATGCGGTTTCGAATTAGGATAACCAAGCGATATAAGGCTTACCAGCTTCATTCCTGCAGGCGCGCCAAGGGCCGCGGCGATCTTTGCTGCATGGTCTTTCTTGTCGCCGGCTATCCAGCATGAGGCGATCCCTAACGCAGCGGCGGCAAGGAGCATGTTCTCGGTCGCGGCGGAACCGTCCTCGATATAGTATTTGGTGTCCTTGCAAAAAACGGCGATAGACGCCGCAGCGCCGGCCATGAATTTTCCGGTATCGGTAAGTCCGGCAAGTTCAACGACTTTATTTCTGTCGGTAACTATCACGAATTCCCACGGCTGCTCGTTCCTGGCGGTGGCCGCGAGATGTCCCGCATCGGCTATCTTCAAAAGGTCTTCCCTGCTTATTGCCTTACCCGAATATTCCCTTACGCTTACCCTGTTCCTGAAGATATCCAGAGCTTCCATTTTACTCTCCTGTCTGTCCGTTCAATGCCTTGACATAAGCGCATTCCGGGCGCCCGAGCCATGTCTTGTGCAGTATCTGGCGCAGAGGAACGCACGTGAACTCCCTGCCGCTTACAGTCCTTCTCAAGCCGAGGCGGTCGGCGTATATCCGGCAAAAATAATGTAAGCCATCCGGTTCAAGGGCAAGGTTCTCGCACGGATCGCCGTCCTTAACGCCGCAACAGGCGCCGCAACGCTTGCAGAGCGACTCGAACTCCCTCTCCTTCGCTTCCTGTTCTTCCAGGTATTGCCTGTTGTCGTCCATATCCTTAGAATGAATAATATATACCCGCGCTTACGGCATCTTCGTCAATGAAACGCCCCTCGACATTGACGGTAATATCATCTTTTAAATTAAAATCGAACCCGGCAATAGCCCCGCCGTTATATTTCGGGGAGACGCGCTTGCGGTCGCCCTTGTTGATCCTGTATACATGTTCAAAGACAGAGGCCTTGCCTCCTGCGTACGGCGTGAACCTGCCGAACTTCTTCGAACACAGCAAGTCGATCTGCCAATCGTCAAGGAATGATTCATATCTGTCGCCGCCTATGTCCTCGTCCCGGGGATGGACGCTGATATGGTGGAACCCTCCTACAACCTTTATTCCCGAATCCTTATCGTCATAAAGGCGCGCGCGGAAACCATAGCCTCCGGCGAATGAATAGCCGTAATCGGCGTCCGGTACGTTGCCGCCTTTCCTGTTAGTATCGCCGATGCCGAGTTTTCCGTCGAAGACGAACCAGTCAAGGACACCGTAGGATACGTCGTAATAATGCTGGACGCTGTCTATCTTGCCGTAGCCCTCCTTGAGCTCGTGCTTGATGACTACGTTCGCCTGGTAGCCGACACGCATCCTGCCCTTGGCGGGCAAGTCCGTGCCGTAAGCCGGCGCAGCAAGAAGGGATGGCGCGAAAAAATATAAAATTACCAATGATAGTAATATCTTGCGCATATTGATATTGTATTGTATTGTGATTATTTTTTAAAGTATTTTTTTGCGAAGGAAGGCAAAACCGGCGAGCCCGGCGCTGAACACGAGAAGGCTCATATGCTCGGGGACAATGGATTCATCGTAGGAACTTATGCCGCTTAATATGGAGTATAAGCCGGCCGGGGAATCCGTACTCATTTCTAATGGGCCCTCTTGGAAAGTCTCATAAAGCAAGGCGGGGGTTATGTTTAGCGGCGGAGACTGCAATCCTCCGTATTTCCTGATCCGCACATTGTCGAAAAAGAGCGTCCGGAGCGTCCCACCAGCCGGGTAGACCACGAACATAACTTCGCTGGCGATATTGGCGTCGCCGAACGGTACCCTGAAATCCTTGGTACTGATCTCGAAAGTCACATTCCTGTTAAGGCCGCTTCCTATACGTTTAGGGATGCTTTCGCGCAGGCCATCCGTATTGAATGCAACCGCCAAACTGCATGGTTCACCGCTGTTATATACGTCGAGGATTATGTTCTTTGCGAAAGTTACGTCGAGGTCTGTATTGGATTTCTTTAAGACAAGGCCCGTGACAGGAACGTTGCCCTTGACAATTACGGACAGGCTGCCCCTCCCCTCGGTCTTATACTCTGTGCTTATCCCGAGGTCACCCGTGGTATTGATACTCCACCTGTGTCCCGAATCAAGGCCGTCCCATAATAACGTGTCGTTATCATAAGAACTTTGCGCCGGCAAGGGCCGGCAGATCGATAAAAACAAGACCAGGCAGGCCGTTATCTCTTTTCCTTTGAACCTCTTCTTATCTTCCCTATCTTTTCCTGCAGGGTACCCATAGGGCATATGGCACACCAACCTCTATGTCTTACAAACAATCCGATGATTATCGAGATCACGGTAGTTATAAAGCACATACTGACAAAAACCGCGCCTATCCCGACCAAGCTCCCACCGGCCCTCAGGATCCTATAAACTAAAAAAGCCATGAACGCAAAAAAGACCGACCACCTGAAGAACTGGTTCCCGAATACCCCGACGGGATACGGCCTGTTTAGACTGGCTTTCGATATGACCATGTCGAGGAACGAGCCTCTCGGACACAGGTTCCAGCACCAGTACCTGCCCTTGAACACCGCAAGGACAAGAAAAAACGCCATCATGCCGACCACCAGGTAACCAAGCAAAGGAATAAATATTCCTCCGATCAATATCAAGGGGAGGAACCAAATCATGATCATTTGGGATCTTTTGTATTTCACTTGGCTATTATATTCCTCTATAAACTTGCAGTCAAAGAGTTACTTGCCGAATGGCAACACCTTCTTTATCCCCTCCGCCGCCTGTTTTACCGTTTCCTTTGCGGAGGTCATCGCCTCAGATGAAACCGCCTTTAGGCCGTTTAGGTCAAAATTCGCCATGGAAGCCACGTTCGTATTCGCCAGTGCCTTAAAGACAACAAGCGAAGCGAACGCATACGGGTTATCGATATTCGTGTAATGCTCTTCTATCCCCACATTGAACTCTTTCACTGACGGAGAACCGCCCTTAGTATAATCCTTATAGATGACCTTTCCTATCTTCAGGTCAAGTTCATCTATCATGAATTTCATGTCCTGTTTCGCGGCTTGTTTAGCGCCCTGTTTTCCGCCCCCGGATTGTATCGCCTTAAGAGAATCGATATTTAACTCTCCGCCTTCGTTCTTAATGACGTAAAATTCCTTCAGGTCAAGCCTCATCTTCTTTATGTGTTTCTTACCCGAGAACATGGACCAGAGGTCATAGTGGACATAAAAATCCGGAATATCAAGCATGACCCTGTCCTTGAAATTATTCTTCGGGTTGTAGACCTTGAGATTGTCGATGTCAACTGCGCTCTTGAATACCCCCACCTTCATGCCTTTGACGCTTGCGGGAAGGTCGGTGAACGCCTTGATGCCCGAGGTAAACACAAACCCGGCCACGAAATCCTTGGCAAGGAACAGCACGATCACAACGGCCGCAACTATGACCAGCAGCTTCTTCATCGGTCCATATCCTCCTATTACTTCTTGCTGTCCGACGTTACCACGAACACCGCGTTCAGGGCAAAGAGATTGGGCAGTAATCTTACGCGGGAACGTTTACCCAGGTAATGCTCCGCTTCTATCGTGATCCCCTTCTCCCGGCAGAATTCCTTGAAATCGCTGATGCTCAGGAAATGCAGGTTGGGGGTATTATACCACCTGTAAGGGAGTGAACGCGTAACGGGTGTCTTGCCTTTTAGGAAAAGCCTCATCCTGGCGCGCCAATACGCAAAATTAGGGAATCCCACTATCACTCGGGAACCGACGCGCAGGGCTTCCTCGATGACAAAATCCACCTTCTTGACTTCCTGCATGCTCTGGTTGAGTATGACATAGTCAAAGGATTTGTCGGGATAGTCCTTGAGGCCGCTGTCGATATCGCCGTGGAAAACGCTAAGGCCCTTTTCGACACATTTGTATATCGCGGACTCGTCCAGTTCTACACCCTGCGCTTTTACGTCTTTCTCCTTCGCGAGGAGGTATAACAGGTCGCCTTCGCCGCAACCGAGGTCGAGGACCCTCGACCCCGGCTCGACGATGCCGTATATTATCTTGTGGTCCATCCTATTTATCAGGGTCTCCATCATCAATGTCCTTCCTTATGGACTTTCTTCAGGAAATGGCTTATCAGGTGCGTCTGCTCCTCGGTCTCGAGCAGGAACGCATCATGCCCGTAAGTGGACTTTATCTCGCAGTAGGTAGCGTCAGCATGCCTTATCTTGAGCTGCCTGACTATCTCCTGCGCCTGGTAAGCCGGATAGAGCCAGTCCGATTTGAAGGCGATCACCAGGAACTTAGTATCCCGGTGCTTTCCATGGTGCTTATGCTTGTCCGATGTAAGGTCAAAATAATCCAGGGCCTTGGTTATGTAAAGATAGGAGTTCGCATCGAACCTCTTGACGAAGCTGTCACCCCTGTACTTCAGATAACCTTCGACCTCGAAATCGGTCTTGAACTTGAAACTGTAGTTCTTCTCCTTGAGCCTTCTGGAGAATTTTTCCTCCATCGACTGGTCGCTCATATAAGTTATGTGCCCGATCATCCTGGCTAAGGCAAGGCCCTTCTCGGGTTGTCCATGGCCGTAATAATCGCCTTCGCGCCAGTCAGGGTCCGCCATGACCGCCTGCCTTCCGACCTCGTCAAAGGCGATCTGTTGCGGTGAATGTTTGAGCGCCGTGGCAATAGGAATAGCCGACCTCACCCTCTCCGGATAGGAGGCAACCCATTGGAGGGTCTGCATCCCGCCCATCGAGCCGCCTACGACGCATAAAAGCCTGTCTATACCGAAATGATCTATAAGGTGCCTCTGCGCATCTACCATGTCCGATATGGTTATTATGGGAAAATCCAGCGCGTACGGCTTACCTGTCACGGGGTTGACGGACGACGGGCCTGTACTCCCTTTGCAGCCGCCGATGACGTTGGAACATATCACAAAATATTTGCTCGTGTCGAACGCCTTGCCCGGGCCGATCATAGAGTCCCACCAGCCGGGATCCTTATCGCCTTCGTGGAAACCCGCCGCGTGCGCATCTCCTGAAAGGGCATGCGCGACAAGAATAGCGTTGTCCTTTGCCGCGTTCAACGTCCCGTAAGTCTCATATGCCAGGGTTATCGGGCCCAGGACCTGCCCGGACTCAAGCTTGAGCTCGCCGGGAGGCTGGGCAAACGTAAGGAACTGCGTCTTTACAATACCTGCGCTGCCTTCGTTGGTCATTTGGCTCCTTTACGCAATGCCTGTTCTATATCGGCTATTATATCGTCTATATGTTCAAGCCCTATGGAAAGTCTTATGAAATCCTGGGTCACTCCCGTGGCAAGCCGCTCTTTCTCGCTCAGCTGCTGGTGGGTTGTCGTGGCCGGATGTATCGCCAGGCTCTTCGCGTCCCCTATATTGGCAAGATGCGAGACAAGCTGGAGGGATTCGATGAATTTTTTTCCCGCCTTGATACCGCCTTTTATCCCGAAACCGATTATTGCACCTGCACCCTTCTTGAGGTATTTCCTTGCCCTCAGGAAATCCGGGCTTGAGGCCAGTCCGGGGTAATTGACCCATGAGACCTTCGGGTGACTCTCCAGGTATTTGGCAACAGCCAGCGCATTCTCGCAATGGCGCGGCATCCTGAGATGCAGGGTCTCGAGTCCCTGCAAAATAAGGAATGAGTTGAACGGCGATATCGCAGGACCCAGATCCCTCAAAAGAGATACCCTTGCCTTGGCTATATAGGCGTTCCTTGATGTTTTGAGCGCTTTTGCGAAATCAAGTCCGTGGTAACTTGCATCCGGGCCGGATATGAGCGGGAACTTCCCGCCCCTGGTCCAATCGAACCGGCCTGAGTCGACTATAATCCCGCCCAGGGATGTCCCGTGGCCGCCTATGAACTTTGTCGCCGAATATACCACTATATCCACACCGAAATCGATCGGACGCAGTAGATACGGGACAGAAGTATTGTCCAGGACGAGGGGTGTCCCGTGCTTGTGCGCGACCTCGGAAAGCCCTTCCAGGTCGGCAACATCCAGCTTCGGATTACCAACGGCTTCCGCGTATACCGCCTTTGTCCTGGGCGTTATCGCCTTTTCAAACGCCCTGAGATCATTCGATCTGACGAACTTGACCTTTATGCCGAAACGCTCGAAAGTGTAATGAAGCAGGTTATAGGTCCCGCCGTAGAGGTTGTCGGCTGAAACTATCTCATCGCCCTCCCTTGCAATAGTCAACAGCGCTATGGCTATGGCAGACTGGCCGCTTGAGACTGCCAAAGCGCCCACGCCCCCTTCCAGCAGGGCAACTCGTCTTTCAAGGACATCCGTAGTGGGATTCGACAGGCGCGTATATATGTTCCCGTCCTGCTTGAGGGCAAACAGGTTCGCCGCGTGATCGGAGTCCTTGAACTGGTATGAGGTCGTCTGGTAGATCGGGACGGCCCTTGAGCCCGTAACGGGATCCGGCTCCTGGCCTCCGTGGAGCACCAGGGATTCCACCTTAAGTTTTGCGTCTATCTTGCTCATTTCTTCTCCTTTATGACCCGGAAAAACAAAAAACCCGCACTAAAAAGCACGGGCCGGTTAAAATATCCATCTCGCTTTTTAGCACATTTATTAAGCGGAGCAATACGCATCAAATCGCCGCTTTTATCATTGAATTTATTTTACCATCGATTCACCGGTTGTCAAGGGATAATTTCAGCCTGTCGCTTACGGCGGACATGCTTTGTTCCCTGAGGGCCTGGTGAAGGTCCTCTTCCTTCAGGAACCCGAGTTCCTTGACTATCTCCCCGAATACGACTCCCCTCCTCCAGTGTATATTGAGCGCCTCATCGAGTTGTTCGGGGGTTATCAGTTTCTTTTCCAGCAATATCTGCCCGATCGGGCGGTATGAATCGGCCGTCACTTCCGGCTTCTTATACACCTGGGGACCCACGAATTCCCCGGTCTTCCCGCTTCTTCTGTCTTCCATGAATTTGCTCCCGGCCAGGTCTTTAAGATAACGCTTTATCTCTGCGAGCCTCTCGTTTATCTGCACCATCTTGTTTATCTCGGAATGGCTGTGCCTGTTGACTACAGCAAGCGAGATGCTCATTATGTTTATCTTGCTCATCTTGTGCGTCCTGTCTTTCGCGTAAATAAAGCCCTGCTTCCTGTCGTCGGCGTTATAGTGGAAAGGCATGACCCTGTCAAAAGCCAGTATAAGGTTATGGCAGACCTCCTTGTACCTCTCAGGCGAAGTTATGAACATGAAATCATCCCCGCCTATATGCCCGATAAAATCCTCGCTGTTCCCGAACTTCTTTATGGTGGTATAAAGAACATAGGCTGTCTGCATTATGGCCCTGTCACCCTTGTGATAACCGTATACGTCGTTGAACGACTTGAAATTATCTATATCCAGGTAGCAGAAAGAGAACGAAACATCTTTCTTCAGTCTCTCTACGACCGCTTCCTCTATTATCCTGCCCCCGGGAAGGCCGGTCAGCGGGCTGGCGTAAAAACTGTATTGCGACCTCCTGGCGGCCATCTCGACCCGGACACGCAGGTCTAACGGGTCCGGAGGCTTGATAAGGTAGTCATCCACGCCCTGTTTCAGGTTCAGCAGCTGCGTCCTGAGCTGCCTCTTGTTTATCAGCGTTATGACAGGGATGAAAGCGGTGACGAAATCATCCTTGAGCATACGGCATATCTCGAGATGCGCCTTGCTTGCGGAATGGACGTCAACGACTATGACATCGGGCGATATCTTCTTGATAGGATGTATATCATGCAAAGGGGAATCGTGGAGGAATACTTCATAGCCCCAGCCGTCAAGACAAAAAGTCAGGACATCCCTGAGGCTCTTGTCGGAAGATATGATAAGGATCTTTTTTATTTTTTCCAAGATCTATTGTTCCTGCTGTAACACCTCGAGGAACGCGTCCACTACCTTAGGGTCGAACTGGGACCCTGAACTGTTCTTTATGATCTTGATGGCCTCTCCTCTCGGATAGGCCTTCCGGTACGGACGGTCCGAGGTAAGCGCCTCATAGACATCCGAGACCGCTATGATCCTGGCGCCCATGGGTATCTGTTCGCCCTTAAGACCGTTTGAATAACCTTTCCCGTCCCATCTCTCGTGGTGGTAATATATCATCGGGACAACACCCTGCAGGGACTGTATAGGCCTTAATATGTCCACCGCTATCTGGGGGTGCCGCTTTATCTCTTCATATTCTTTCTTGGTAAGCTTGCCCTTCTTCAGGAGTATGTTCTCGCTGACGCCTATCTTGCCGAGGTCATGGAGAATAGCTGCCTGCCTGATCTTCTCTATATCTTCCTTCTGGAGATTGAGTTTCCTGGCCACCTCGGTCGCGTAATGGACCGTCTTCTCCACGTGCTCACCGGTATAATGGTCCTTTAGCTCTATGGTCTTTGCGAACGCGAATATCGATTCGACAAGGCCCTGGTTCGCCTGCCTTGTAAGTTTATCAAGTTTCTTCTTGAGCAGACGGACATCCGTCGTCTTGCTGACATCCGGGACGGAATCGTCGCTCTCCGCGCTCTTAAGGTCTATGGAAGAATATACCTTATTGCCCCCGAGCTCCTTGACCTTGCTCAGGATGCGGTCGGCCATATCTATGAGGTCCTGGCCTTTTGATATCTTGTCTTCCGGGTACGACGATACCGCCATGCTTACCTTGAGCTTGATGTTGTGTTCCTTATCTCCGAAATCATACAGGCCTATAAGCTCGAGTATCCTCTCGCCGAGGCCCACGGCATCCGCCCTGTTGGTGGCCGGGGAAAGGACGACGAACTCCTCCCCTCCCAACCGGACCACTATATCATACTGCCTGACCGCCATTTTAAGCTGCCTGGCAAACTGCTTGAGTATCATGTCGCCGAACTGGTGCCCGTAGACATCGTTTATGGACTTGAAATAATCTATATCAAGAAGTATGGCGGAAAGGGGATGCGCATATCTCTTGGCCCGGAGGAACTCCGCCTCTATCACCTCTCCAAGGTACCTGTAGTTATACAAGCCCGTGTGCGGGTCCTTTAATGCCATTTGCTTTAGTATCTTATTGGACCTAACCAGCTCCATATTGAGCTTCTCCAGCTTATCGCTGGTAGTCTTCTCCCGGGTGATATCCATCGCCATCTCGAAACGGACCTGGCGTCCGTCCGACCACGGTATCACCTGGTCGATGCAATGGTACCAGCGCTGGTTCCTGGAATTCTGGAATTCCCAGACATGGGGTTCCGCAGTCTCTTTGTTGAAGATTATATCGTTGGTGCAGAACGGGCAGGGGTTGTTCAGGCCCTGGAAAACCTTGTAACATCTTTGCCCCTGTACAGGGCCGAATGTATCCCTTACGGCTTTATTTACATACAGGACCTCGTAGGTCTTGGGGTCGCTTATGTAAATCGGGATATCAATATTCTCAAAAATCGCTATGAGTTGCTTATAACTAAGTTTGGAATCATCCATAACTTTAATTATGCCATTTAACTTATAAAAAGTCAAATCACATTAGCGTATCAGCGGCCTTTTACCTTGAATTCCATCTTTTTATGTAATTCGTTACCTACAAAAAGGACAGCGCTGTATTTGCCGGGCGGCAGCTGGCCAACGGGGATTATCGCCGCCGGCTGGGAAGCCGTTGAATACTCCGGGGCATTCCAGTACTCCGCGTAAATATCAAATTCCGTCCCCTTAAGGACTACCTTCTTGACGGTGACCTTGCTGAGCCCGGGAAAGAAACCCCTGAAAACTATGATATACAAGGGGTCCTTGATACTAAAAGACGTCACTTCCCTTTTGCCTTCTATGATGACATTCTTAAGGTAAATGAGCGCCTTGCCGGCATCGCCCTTGTAGACATAGAGGGCTTCCACCGGGTCTTTCAAGGTAGCCGTGTCTCCCCCAAGGGCATAGCAGGTAAAGGTCACGTTATCCAGGGGCAGTATCTTGCCCTCTTCCGGCCCCTCGGCGCAAGCCGTAGAAAACGCAAAAAGAAATGCCGATAACACTGATAATATGCAACGCGTATCAAGTTTTATTTTCATCTTTGATCTTACCCATCGCGGAGAATACCTTGTCTATTGCCTTTATCTCCTTTTCGATGTCCTCTATCAACTCCTTCTGCCTCTCAACGGTTAGATGTATCGAGATAGACGTAAACGAAGAAATAAGGAATATAACGAGAAGGGCGCTGCTCATCACCTCTATTATTACCAGCAACCTGGCGAAATTGTGCACCGGATATATGTCCCCGTAGCCGACCGTGGCGATCGTGATACCGCTGTAATATATGAAATCGGCCAGCGAACCGAATGATGCGGCTCCGGTCTGTTCGGCTATCGAGACAAAACTGCCGGAATCGAGTTTATAAAAACCATAATACATGAAAGCATATCCTATCGAAAGTATCATGAAAGTCGTAAAGAACCTGATCAGGAACTTTTCCAGGAGGTTGGTCTTTGAGAACCTGTTTATCTCTTCCTTGAGTTCCTGGAAATATGCCAACAGCCCCCAACTGTAGGCTTCCACATGGTGCTTTGATTCGATGTCCTTGAACTCGAGGCTCAGGTATTTATACAGCCTCTTGCCCCAATGCTTTATCTTCTTTATCCGGATCTTGAAATCTATAAGGGGATCGATGGTCCATGAGAATATTATCAGCAGCCAGGTGAATATGCTGAAAGACATCATTATCATCCCGGATATTATGATAAACGCGGAATCCGAGATGACTATCAGTAAAGCCGAGACGACCAAAAGAAAAACGACAAAATCCCTGCGGTAGGTGAAGCGGTTCCCGAGATATCCCATCAGGCCCTTGGTATAGTTAAGGGCCTTGCCCGCCAGGTCGTAGAACCGGTCGATCATGTGCTGTAGGCTCAGTACAAGCTTTATCCTTTTGAGCATCCGTAGAAACCTATCTTTTCCCCAAGGCTCCAATATTCTCCCCAATTATAGGAGAAAGGCTTTGCTTTTGAATGGTCCACCTTGCCGGAGGCCGACACCACCGATTCGTCAACATGGACCGAAACTATTTCTGCTATGAACATGTCATGAGTGCCAAGCGGTATAATGTCCTTTACCTTGCATTCGAGGTTTACGGGGCACTCCTTTATAAGCGGGGACTTGATAACAGCAGCCGGTTCCGGGTTGAGACCGGTCTCCTTGAACTTATCATGCGAGCGGCCGGAGATCGTGCCGCAGATATCCGTTTGCCTTACGATAAGGGACGTGGGTATGTTAACCGCAAATTCCATCTGTTCCTTTATAAGCCCGTGGGAATACCTGCCGGGCCTTATCGATATCGAAAGCATCGGCGGTTCCGAGCATATAATCCCGGCCCAGGCCAGGGTAATGATGTTCGGCTTGCCGGACTTATCCGTGCTGGTGACAAGGACAACGGGCAGCGGGAAAAGCGCTGTCTCGGCCTTAACCTGTTTTTTTGCCATGTCTATCCCCTTTTGCCTTATTATAACACACCGAATGCCCATTACGGCAATATTCACGGACAGGGCATTCGCCGCATAAAGGGCGCTTCCTGCATACATCCTTGCCCAATTTCACTATAAGGGCATGATATTCGTTGTATACCTTTACGCTTCGCGGAAGGTTGGCAGTAAAATAATCCTGAAGCTCGCCGTAAGGGGTCTCCTCCCTCACTAACCCTAACCTTGAGAATATGCGCCTTGTATAAGCATCAATAACGAAGAAAGGTCTATTGAAGGCATAGAGCAATATGCTGTCGCAGGTCTCCGGGCCGATTCCGTTAACGCTCAGCAGTTTTTCCCTCAATTTGCCCGCGCCCGCCTTCCTTAAAAGTGCTATGTCCATACCGCACTCTGACGATAGGAAATCCAACAGGTGTTTTATCCTGTCGGCCTTTACGTTAAAATAACCGGCAGGTTTTATCAGGCGGGCAAGGTCACGGCGCGCAAGCGCTGCCATCTTCCAGGGTTCCAGGCAGCCTTTCTTCCTTAGGTTAACAATGGCTCTTTCGACATTGGCCCATGCTGTATTCTGGGTGAGGACCGCGCCCACCATCATCTCAAAAGAAGTCCGGGCCGGCCACCATCGCTGCGGGCCGTATTCCCTCAATAATAACCGGTAGAATTTGAGCGGTAAGGGGTCTTCCACTAAAAATCGTCCATGGAAAGAAGGTAATCAAGGTTCCTGGCTATATCTTCCTTGGAATGCGGTTCTGAGGTGAATATCGGCTCCCTGCCTTTCTTCATTACCTCGGACAAGAGCTTCCTGAAATCCAGGTCTCCCTCGCCGAGAGGCAGATGGGAATCAAAGTCCCCTTTATTGTCGGAAAGGTGCACCTCACCTATCATACCGTCAGGATAACGTTTCAGAGCATCAAAAGGCGAGATCTTAGCGAAGGCATAATAATGCCCGGGGTCGAAACACGCCTCAAGGTTCGGTCGCGCGATCTCCTGGATTATGGTTATTACTACCGACGGATCATTATCTATGGAATTTTCTATGGCTATCGTTATACCGTTGTCCGCAGCCATCTGCGTTGCCTCCTTCCATACCGGAAGACAGAAATTCAGGAAGATATTGGAAGAATCCTTATAAAATATGGGGTCAAAACCGCTGTGAAGGACTATATGGTCTGTCCTGAGTTCCCTGCAGAATTTAAACGCCTGCCCGAAACGCTCAAGGGTCAGCCGCCTTATCCCTTCGTCCCAGCTTCCGGGATTAAGGTCCAGGAATGGGCCATGCACTATCTTCTTCAGCCCGTTGGCCTCGAACGTATTATTTATCAGGCCGACTTCATCCCTGCTGTAAGAATCAAGCGCGGAACTGTCTGCGTATATCTCACAATTGATCTTCTTGCCCGCTATCCAATCCAAACTTCCTAAAAGCATCCTATACGGTGCATGGAAATATATTTTATCCCTGGTAAGCTTCATGCGCTCTCCGTTTTTTGTGTAAAAAAAAGGCCCAGGTTTTTACTACCCTAGACCGTTGTTTTTCTCCCACCCTATCGTGGGCTTGCTTGGCAGCTTGACCCTCTGTACTAAGTGGGACTCTGTCCGA
The DNA here is from genome assembly GCA_964484255.1 of uncultured Planctomycetia bacterium. Classification (GTDB taxonomy): domain Bacteria; phylum Omnitrophota; class Gorgyraeia; order Pluralincolimonadales; family Pluralincolimonadaceae; genus UBA6215. Next base: position 21,179 of record CAZAEH010000013.1, on the reverse strand, counting down.
CGGCGATCACGCCGCCGGAACTTCAAATCCCTATACAGCTTTGATGATCACCGCGCCAAACCGTCGCACGTATAGGGCAGATATCTTTTATTCCCGCTATAAGTATAGCACGAAACAGCATAAAATCAAGGGAGCGCGGCTATTGCCGACATTATCTTGTCCGTAAACTCCCTGCAACCGCTTGCGCCAGTGATAAATTTCAGCGGAGTCCCTGCAACTACTTCGACCGCATGAATCCTCGGGAACACGGCGCCCCTAGGATAAGCCTCAAACGCCCCGCGTATCAAGCACGGTATGACGGGCATGCCGGACCCTTTAGCGATCACAGCTACTCCGTCTTTCGCCGCTTTGAGTCTGCCGTCAAAGCTCCTGCTGCCCTCGGGAAAAATGCCGACCAGTTTACCTTCTTTCAATACGGAAACCGCTTTATCTACCGAACCATTGACCCTGATCATGCCGGTTGCCCTGAACAGCAATTTAAGCCACCAGATATCATAAACGTCTTTACTCACGACCCATACTATCTTCCTTGGAACAGCCGCGGACAGTATGACCGGGTCCAGATAGCTGGAATGGTTTGCGGCTATTATGGCGCCGCCTTCGGAGGGGATGTTCTCAAGCCCTCTTGCTTTAAGGTTGAACAGGCCGCGGCACAGTAAGCAACCGATAGAGCGCAGGAATATGTATAACACGGGAATTAGTTGATTATCACCATCCTCTTGGTAAGGATGGAATTTATGTAGGAAGATATCTTGTTCTGGTCTTGTTTCTTAATTTTATTGAAAAATATCGCTATGTTGCGGCAATCGGTGCCGGGGCAATCTTTCGCGGGCTCTGAACGTACCACTACCCCCTCTACATGTATCGGATGGGCTTTGGACCTTTCTTCGGAGGGCAGCAGCAGGACTATCTTTACTTTCGATAAAAGAGGGAAATAACCTTCTACCTGGCAAAAAACCCCTGAACAGCTTATGTTCTTGGTGACACTTATGGCGTCAAAACTCTCGTCTTTTATCTTGAGAGGTATCTTCTCATCTATACGCGGTTGTCTTCTCCGCTCTACTTTTGGCCTTGGCATATATTATTTATTGCGAGGTTCCGTACTCTGCCCTATCTGCTGTTCCACCCATTCCTTATAAACATGGTCCAGTATACGGTTCCTGTCGAACGGTGACATCTGCGTGAACTTTATGCCCCCGTCGGACTCGGCGTTCATCTCCGGCTTGTCCGTCTTATCTACCCAAACCAGGTCACCTTTTGCGTAAACAGGAGCGGTATCCTCGGGAATCCTCAACTTTATCTCAAGCTCTGTCCCGGGGACCAGCTTGCTGTTCACGGAGATCTGCATCCCTTCGCGGCTTAAGTTTCTTGTCACGGAGATGCCTTCTATCGGGGCGCCGTTACCGGGAACCATATACTCCACTTCTATGGCCACATCGAAACGCATGAACTTTCTCTTCTCGCTCATCCCCTCACCCCCTCTTTTGCTTGGCCAGGTTACCTATACCTCCTTGTTTTGGTTATATTATCCGCTCCGAAAAATAAAAAGTCAATTGTTTATTTCAGTATTCCAGCAATTCCTCTATTATGCGCTTAAGCCTTGCTTTATCTTCATCGGTCATGTTCCTGAACTCGATACCCGTATCGAATTGGCTCGATTTCTTCTTCAAGTACTCGCTCCGGCGGACGGACCATGCTACTTTACCTTCACAACTTACGGGCATGGGGCTATCCGGCAGGAAGAGCTCTATTTCAACAGGCGTATGCTTGAGGAGGGCTTTTTCCAGTATCACGCAAGTTCCGCCGACTGATATATTCTCGGTTTGGGTCCTGAACACAAGGCTGGTCTCCTTTTTTTTGACAATAACAACGCATTCAAAGGCGACCCTTATCGATCTTCTAGTATCTATCCCACTCCAGCCCATTTTTAATCACCTTTATCATTATTATACCTTTTAAAGGGAACTTTACAATAATATTTTTTATTTTGACAAGTTTTTCTCCCAATGATAGAATAACAGTGAAAATCACCTGTTTTTTACATTTTTGGAGGCCCTCTTAATTGTACGAAAGCTTTTATGGGCTAAAAGAAAGACCTTTCAATGTAACCGCTGATCCCAGCTTTCTCTTCTTCAGCAGGAAACACCGTGAGGCGTTCGAACATTTGATATACGGCATCAGGGAGAGACGCGGATTTCTTGAAATAACCGGAGAGATCGGGACGGGCAAGACGACTTTGTGCCGCGCTCTCATAGGACAGCTCGACTCCAAGACAAAAACCGCTTTCATACTCAACTCCAACTTGCCGGAAACCCAGTTGCTTTCCGCGATAATCGATGATCTCGGGATCACCGCCAAGCCTAAGACCAAGGTTAACCTGCTGAATGAACTCAACAGGTTCCTTATCGAACAGCTTAAATCGGGTTCGAACGTCGTGCTCATTATTGACGAGGCACAGAACTTGAGGGCGGCCCAGCTTGAACAGATAAGACTGCTTTCCAATCTCGAGACAGACAAGGATAAGCTTATCCAGATAGTACTTGTCGGGCAACCTGAACTGAGAGATAAGCTGGATTCCCCGGGCCTTGAACAACTCAGGCAAAGGATCTCGGTAAGATACCACATACTGCCCCTTGATAGGACGGAGATAGGCGACTATATATTCCACAGGCTTTCGGTCGCGGGTTCGGACGGCAGCATAAAATTCAGCCCCGACGCGATAAGCGAGGTATACGTGTATTCCGGGGGCGTCCCCCGCCTTATTAACCTTGTATGCGACAGGACATTACTTTTGGGTTTCACCATGGAGACAAAGGACATCACGATGGATATGGTAAAAAGGTCCATCGAAGAGATCGAGGGATACGTAAAAATATGAGCATAATCCTGGAAGCTTTGAAAAAGGCATCCGACAGACCGTCTGCTGCTCCGAAGATGGAAGATAGCTTGTCGCCTGAGGTTCACGACACGCACAACCTGAGCGACTTCAAGATCTCCAGGTCTTTTGCTCTGATGGCTTTGGTCATACTGGCGGTGGGTTCGGTCATGTTCTTCTCGGGCGCCTTAAAGAGGGATATATCAATGAAGGCCGAAGGCTATAGCGCTGCGCCTGCAGCCCAGGCCGCAATAGAGCCTCCGAGGCAGGAAAAGACCCCTATAAGCAACCTTATAACCAAGCTCTCCTCTCCCCGCGTTACACTGAACGGTATAGTATTCGGGATAGGCAAGCCGGCAGCAATAATCGAGAATAAGATAGTCGAGGAAGGCTCGTCGGTAAACGGGATGAAAGTGGTCAAGATCTACAGTGATAAGGTGGAAATGTTAGAAGAGACCACAGGGAAACCCTTTACGCTAAAAGTGGATTAGCGCTTCTTCTGGCTTGCCTTTTTAACGCTCTTGACGCTCTTCTTCGCAGGTTCCAAGACCTTCTGTACTGAGGGTTTGCTGCCTTCTTTGTGGCCCACCTTGGAAACAAAAAATTTGAACGTAAGGACTATTATCGTGGCCGCGGCAATAAGAACGACCACGGAACCGATTATTACCAGATGCCGGGTCTTCAGAAGCGGGGGCCTGAACCATATATCGGATTTATCGAGGGATTCCTTTTCTTTCTTAAGCCTTCCTACCTCTCCCTGCAGGCGCTTGAATTCCGCCTTGAGCCCGTCGAGTTCGGCCGTTAACTCTTTCCTGGCTTTATCGTCGATCTTTTCCTTTATCTGGTACTCCTCCCTCTCGTTTGCAATAAAGGAGGAATCCATGACCTCTACCCTCTCCTCGTCTTTAAGGTATTCCCCGTAAAGCTGCTTCTGGATCTCCTTTTCGGAAAGATTCTTGAAGTTCTTTTCTTTATCGGGTTTTTTTCCGAACAGCATTTAGCTCCTTAAAGTTCCATGGAAAATCTTATCATTTTGACATTACCGACCGAGACTTTCTCTCTCTCCTTGAAACCCCTGGTCCCGCACAGGTTCATTGCGCTTTTCATAGTATTGGCCGCGTGAAAAACAACTTCTTGATATCCTTTCTTGCGGCAATAATCCATGGCCCTGTCAAGAAGAAGGCCTCCGTAACCGTTCTTGCGCACTGTGCCGTCTACGAAAAGCCTGCGTATTATCGCCGTTTTCCCGGATTCTTCTTTCACGGCCACCGTTCCTACGATCTTACCGGAGTCATCCAGGACGAAGAAAGCGTCCCTTTCCCCTCCGTAAGACTTATCTATGGAATCAAGATCGCAATACCTGTAGGCTTTATCCTCTATGGCGAATTCGCGCCCGAGTATACCGGAGATAAGCCCTTTGACCTGGCCCTGATCTTTCTTTGTGTACTCTCTTATCTGCATGGAAAGATTTTACTTCTGCTAAATGGATTTGTCAAGCAACCCTTCCCCTATAAGGGCATTGTAAGCGGCATTCTGTTCCGCGGCTTTTTTGTTCTTGCCATTGCCCTGGCCGCGGGGCAAACCTCCGTAACAAACCTCTATCTCAAAATGTTTCTTGTGCTCGGGGCCTTCTTCGGAAATGAGGCTATAGCGCGGCGTGGTCTTGTAGGTCTTGGAAGTATACTCCTGGAGTATGGACTTGTAATCTTTCCTGGCGCCACCTTGTCTTATCTTCCTGAACTCAGGCCTGAATTGCGAATCTATGAATGATCCGGCTTTTTTGAATCCCCCGTCGACATATATGGCGCCTATAAGGGCCTCGTATGCGCAGACCAGGTTCCTCGACTGCTCGGCGCCGCCGCTGGCCGATTCACCTTTTCCGAAAAGCACGTATTTCCCAATAGCCAGTTTCCTCGCAAGGGATTCAAGGGTCTGCCTGTTGACTAGCAGCGACCTTATCCTGGTCATCTCGCCTTCAAGGCACTCGGGGAAATGCTTAAAGATATAAGCACTGATCGCAAAACCGAGCACCGCATCACCCAGGAACTCGAGCCTTTCGTTATCGGCCTTCTTCTTGGGCTGCTCATAGGCGTAGGACCTATGTGTCAACGACTGGTCCAGCAGCCTCTTGTTCCTGAATTCATACTTGAGCAGTTTTTGTAACCTGCTTAGCTTGTCGGATCTTGATAAATTTTTCATAAAAGGGGTTAACTAGAAAGCTTTTCTATCTCCCTGCGGATAAGCATTTCGGGGATATTCTCTTTTATTTCTACCTTGCCGATACCCGTTGGCAGGACGAACCTGTTGACTCCATGGATGAATTTCTTGTCATGGGAAAGGGATCCCATTATCTTCCCTGTCCTTGATCCGGATAACCTTAACGGAAGGCCCAAGCCCTCGATGGTCCGTTCGATCCTGAGAAGGTCACCGCCTTTCAGCAGGCCCATCTCATGCGATATGCGCGCGGATGCTATCATGCCCAGCGCCACAGCTTCGCCATGGGAATACCTGTTCGAATATCCCCAGGCGGATTCAATGGCATGGCCTATCGTATGCCCGTAATTAAGGACAGTCCTGAGGGACCTCTTCTCCTTTTCATCCCTGGATACGATCTCCGCTTTGATCGCGGCACATCTCATGACTATAGAGGTCAGGACCTTTGGGTCGCGGGCAATAACCTTCCTGCTCCCAGACTCAAGCAGGCGGAAAAGGGCCTTATCTTTTATCACGGCATATTTGACGACCTCGGCAAGCCCGGAAGTAAAATCCCGGACGGAGAGGTCATTAAGGAACCTGATATCCGCAAAAACGGCCTTGGGCTGGTAGAAGGCGCCAACAAGGTTCTTCCCTTCAGGCAGGTCTACCGCTACTTTCCCCCCTATGGAAGAATCTACCTGGGCCAAGAGAGTGGTCGGAACCTGGATATAGGGTATGCCTCTCTTGTAAGCCGACGCGGCGAACCCGGCAACATCACCCACGACTCCTCCCCCTAACGCGGCCACAAAAAGCCTCTTGCTTTTTCCGTCCATTGTTGAAAGGGTCTTTAAAAGTTTTGACGCTTCTTTCAGCGACTTGGCTTTTTCCGAATCAGGCACCTCAATAAAGAGAACCCTCGCTCCCGATTCTTCCAGAAGGGACTCCAGCTCCCTGCCAAAAAGTGCCCTTACCTTCCTGTTGGTTACAATGGCGGCATCTGTGCCGAGATTGAGCTTCCTTATCTCCTGCCGGAATGAAGACAAAGACCTCCCGACAAGGATCTTGTAGCTGCGGTCGCCCAAACGGACCATGATGGGATCCATGATATCACCTTGGGGTTAAAGTTTAACTACGTTCGAAGCCTGATCGCCTTTTTCGGTGCGCGCTATCTGGAACTTTACTTTCTGTCCCTCCGAAAGGGTCTTGTACCCTTCCCCGGTGATAGCTGTGTGGTGGACGAAAACATCTTTTCCGCCGTTATCAGGAGTTATGAAGCCGTAGCCCTTCTGGTTAGAGAACCACTTGACTACTCCGGTCAACTCTTCAGCCATTTTATTTTTTCACCTCCTTTCCTGTCTTAATTATACACCTATTATCCTGGCAAGGATCGCAACTAAAGGAACTACGATCCTGTTCAGGAGGCCCATCCAAATAAGAACAAAAAGTATTATAAAACCGTAGGGTTCGATACTCATATACCTTATGGCCATATGGGGCGGCAGCAACCCGAACAATATCCTCGAACCGTCAAGCGGCGGTATAGGTATAAGATTGAAAGCCGCAAGCACCAGGTTTATCAGTATTGAAGTGAAAAATATCTCTGCGATCAGGGGTGAATGCAATAAAGGCAGCAACCTGAATATGGAAGCAAGTATAAAAGCAAAGATTATATTTGCCAGAGGCCCTGCCAGGCCTACTTTCATTATGCCGCTCTTAGGGTCGCGCAATCCCATAAAATTGATCGGGACGGGTTTTGCCCACCCTATTACGACCGGAGAGTTCATCAATATCAGCATCAACGGAAGCAATATGGTACCGAACGGATCTATATGAGAGATCGGGTTCAGGGTAAGCCTTCCGGAAAATTTCGCAGTAGGGTCTCCAAGCTTATAGGCCACCCAACCATGGGCCACCTCGTGTATCACCATGGCAAAGAGGAAGATCGGTATGCTTATCAACACCCCAGCGAGACTGCCGCTCATCATGATACAGGACTGCCTATTTTTATCTCCCTTTCGGGGACCAGGATCGCCAACGACTGCCCGTCCTTTGTAGCAAGGAGCATCCCGTTGGAAGCAACACCGCGTATTACCGCGGGCTCTAGGTTATCGATCATCACGATCGACTTGCCTGTAAGCTCCTCCGGCTTGTAATGTTGCCTTATGCCGGCGACTATCGTTTTCTCGGCCTCACCCGTAGTTACCGTAAGGACATACAACTTATCGGCGTTCGGGTGCTCCTCCACTTTAAGCACCTTCGCGATCCTTATATTAAGCTTCTTAAAATCCTCAAATTTGACGTATTCTGCCATTATTCTATTATCTGTACGGCATCCGCCTCATAAAGCGCCGTCCCTTTAACATCCTTCTTTACTCCCCAGATATTCACGGGCAAGTTTACATACCTGCCGAGGTCTTCTTTGGGGCTGGTGACATACCCGGTGAACTTTCCGTCCTTTACTATCTTATATCCGCTCAACCGGCCTGATATCCTCCCGACATTCAAAAGCACCCCGCTGACTACGGGTGTTTCACCCGGCCTGGGAGAGGATATGTTCTTTATCTTCGCATCATATTCCTGTTTGGCCTTAAGGTGCTCTATCTCTGCGATCTTGAGCTTTATCTCCTCTGCCTTCAACGCAGCCTGCCGCCCTTCAGGGGTATCTTTGTTTTCAGCGGCAAATTTCGCATATTCGTCTAAGAGCCACTTAATCTCGATCTCCCTCAAGGGCTTCTTCAACTCGTTCTTATAGTCCTCTTCCAGCTGCGAAAGATTTTCATAAAGGGAGGTATCTTTCTTTATGCAGGGTTCCCCTTCTTTCTTTACATAATCTGAGTAGATCCACCCGTAAGAACCCTTGGGCGCGGATATTTCATACCAGTCCAGGTACTCCTTTAATATCTTGACCGTGGCACCTTTGTTCAGCTTGCCTACTACCGAAGAGGACACGGTAGCAGCCGTCCTCAGCAAGGCGTTGTTCGCCGATACGGTCCCTATGCCGTCCCTGCTTGTAACATTTTCCTTATTGATGTAAACGGGCGCTTTCGAGGGCAGTTCTATCATGAGCCACTTGCCCTTCTTGCCCGTAACTGCAACGCTTTCGTCTTTCTTAAGCTGGCAAAGGATCTCTGAAGAGGTGGCCGCCGAAGCCCGTACATTGACCCTGTCACCCGATATCTGACCCGTAAAGTTTTCCGCCGTTGCAGGTTCTTCGGCAGCATGGGCAAAAAAAGCAAAAACCAGGCATATCGAGGTGATTACGAATAGCCTGGTATCTATAACCGTTCTCATGCTTACTTAGCCTTGGGTTGATCCTTCTTCGCGGCAGCAGCGGCAGCGGGAGCAGCGGCAGGAGCGGCACCTGCAGCAGCACCTTCAGCAGCCTTGGCCTCGGTCTTCTCCTTCTTGACCTTGATCTTCAGCGATTTAACCTTTGGAAGCCCGAATACCGATTCCTCTTCTTTCCATTTATCTTTTTCGGCGAGCATCTTTATGCGCTCGAACCTCTTGAATACTGACCTGTGGCCCTTACCTTTTGAAGGGCGCAAACTCGGGTGTATCGACATCATACTCTCCTTTTTTTCAGCGTTTTCTCGTATAACAACCCTTGTATTTCTTCTGCATCTCGGAAAGCACTTTTTTCGCCGAATCCTTGCTTTCAAACGAACCGACGCATAATATAAAATAATTGCCTTTTTTGATGACCTCGGCGCTGTATCCTGCAGATCTTAACCTGGATAATTCCTTATCGGCCATATCCTTCGCCTTATATGAAGCGACCTGTATGGTATAAGGCTTCTCCGCTGCCGGTTTTGGCGGTTCTACATTGACCGGCGCCGCTTGAGTCGCAGGCTCAGGAGCTTCCGCTACCTGGACCGAAACGGGTTCTACCGTTGCGGGAGTTTCAATCTCTTCGATAGCTATATCCTTGCCTGAAAGGTTCCTGCCCCTCTCTACACCCAGGGAAAAGACCACGCTGACCGCGAGCACGGCTCCTATAAGCACTATTATAAGGACTTCGTAGGAGACGGAAATATTAAGCCTGTGCTGAGGGAACAACGGCTTATTGAACTTGTTCAGTACGCCGAAAAATCTCCCTCTTGTCTTTTTGACCACAACAAACTCGTCAAAAAGCTCCTGTTGTTGCTTCTGGGTATTAATAGGCGGCATTATATACTCCGAAGAATATAAATTTTATCATAAGAAAAGCTCCAATGCAATCAATTTTTGGGCGCGGCATCATTGGGTTTTACTTCCAGTTTTATGCCGCCCGTCGAAAAATATACGCTGGAAGGATTATGGGGGTCCCCCTTCAGGGAAAGTTTGATATTATACCATCCGTCGCCATCCTCGTCCGTTACAAGAAGCTTCTGCGCGGCATCACCGTCTCCAACGACCATCTTATTAATATCGAACTCCAGGTTATAATCGACATCGCCCGTGTTCTCCATCGCAAAATCCCCTTTGAACCTGAAATCCCGTCCGAGGCCCTCAAGGCCCGATATACGCAGGCTTCCCCTTTGGACCGTAACGATCCCGGTTATCCCGTCGAACTTATATGACGGTTGGGCAGGTATGCCAAACGGACCAAGTAGTTTATCGATGGACCTCCCGAGACCTGACTTGATGGCCACGTTCTGGAAATCACAGTGGAGCATCAGTTTCGCCTTGAACAGGGAAGCAAGATCGAACTGCAGGTAGGCCCTTTCCGAACTCAGCGCAAGGCCGGATTTATCCATCACCTTAATCTCGGAAACCCTTAATTGGGCAGGCGGTTTAATACTGACTTTTCCGAAGACTATATCCATATCCAAGGCCTTTTCGAGCTTATAAGTTATGTAATCCTTCAGAAGGTAGGAAGTAAGCGGCGAATAAGCCACGACTACCAGCGCAGCTACTATAAGCAGTATGTAAAATACGCGGCCTTTCATTGGGACCTCTCATAGGGATTGAAGAGTTTTATATATTCATCGAGGGCGTACCTGTCTGTCATGCCCGCAACGTAATCACATACTACCCTCTGCGGTTCATCGCATCCCAGGCGTTTCCTGCTCGTTGGGGGAAGCTGTTCCGTATTGGATATATATGCGTCGAACAATTGCCGGAGGAAACGGCGGGACTTATCTGCCATTTTGATTACCCTGTGGTTCATGTAAAGGTTGTCATAAAGGAACTTTTTAAGGGGTTTCCTCTCATCTAACAACCTGCCGGAAAAGGTTATTATCCTTTCCCTGGACCCCCTTGCATCCTCCGACGATCCCAAACCGAAATGCCTTATCCTCGCCTCTGACTCGGAGATGAGATCGGTGACTTCGGTATTTATAAGGGAACGGATTATCTGGTACCGCCTTACCTGGTCTTTGACGCCGGGACTGGTCTTCTCAACCGCCTCATGGGCCCTTTCCCATAAAGGCAAGGACCGCAGGTCTTCCTCTTTTATCAGGCCGGAGGTCAATCCGTCATCGAGGTCGTGGTTATCATAGGCTATTTCATCGGCGAGGTTGACTATCTGGGCCTCAAGCGTAGGCGATTTTCCCGGATCCAGCTCAACCAGGCCCCTTGGGTCATCATATGGGGTCGAATGCTTGTTTATGCCTTCCCTGACCTCCCAGCTAAGGTTGAGGCCCGGAAAAGCCGGATACCTCTCTTCCAGGACATCAACTACCCTAAGGCCCTGGATATTATGATCGAAGCCCCCGTGATCCTTCATCAGCTCATGCAGTTCCTGCTCCCCTGAATGCCCGAAGGGCGGATGGCCTATATCATGTGCAAGGGCTATGGCCTCGGTCAGATCGGGATTGAGCCCGGTGGCGCGGGCGATCGAGACCGCGATCTGCGCCACCTCAAGGGTATGGGTGAGCCTTGTGCGGTAATAATCCCCTTCGTGGTTGACAAAAACCTGGGTCTTATATTCAAGCCTTCTGAAAGCCGTCGAGTGTATTATCCTGTCCCTGTCCCTCTGGTAGCAGGTCCTGTAGGGATGTTCCGGCTCGTTATGGACCCTGCCCCTGGAATCGCGGGACTTCATCGCGTACGGCGCCAGCGTAGAGACTTCTATCTCTTCTATCTTTTCCCGCGTGAACATTTTTTCATCAATTTGTAAAGGGAATCGAGCGATTGGGATATCACTTTTGTCGAGGTGAACGCGGGCATGAAATTGACGTCCCCCACCCATCTGGGGACTACGTGGATATGGATATGCCCCTTGACGCCTGCACCCGCAGCCCTTCCCATGTTAATCCCGATATTGAACCCGTCAGGTTTTAAAACCTTACTCAGCAGGTCCTGTGTCCTGTTGAGGAGGCCCATAAGGTCTATCAGTTCCTCCTCCGAAAGTTTGGCAAGACTATCGACATGCCTGAAGGGCACGACCATGATATGGCCGTTATTGTAAGGATATATGTTCAGAATCGAAAACGAATGGCTGGTGCGCTCTATTATCCGGCTTTTCTTGTCATCCTTCTGCTTGGGTTTTGAGCAGAATATGCAGCCTTTTGTCGAATGGACCTTCGAAATGTATTCCGTCCTCCAGGGGGCCCAAAGCCTGTCCATGCAGATCCTCCGTCTATATCTTTACGAGTTCGGTTTCCAGTTTCCCTGAGATGGTAATGACACCGTAAGAGTTGAACTTGGCAAAAATCTTATCCGTAGTGCTGCCCGGATTCAGGAAAAACACCTTCTTGTAAACATCGTTAAAGGAATGGTGCGAATGGCCGAAAACGATGCAGTCCACCTTGTCCTTCTTAAAATCCTCGTAGACCCTCTCGACCAATCCTTCGGGAGAGCCCCAACCATGGGTAAGCCCTATCCTGAAACCTTTTACTTCCACTATCTCCTTAGGCTTCAGCAGTATGGAAAGTTCCTTTGAATCCATATTCCCGCATACAGCCACTATCTTGTTAATTTTCTGCAGTTTCTTATAAAGCGAAACTTCCGTGAAATCTCCGGCATGTAATATGAGGTCACACTTGCCGGCTTCTTCGTATACCTTCTTGGGGATATCCCTGGCCATCCTTGGAACATGCGTATCGGATAGGACCAGTATCCTCATCAGGCAGTCTCCAGCCCTATTATGTCGGAGAGAGCGGCCTCGGCCTTTTCTTCGCCGGATACCGGCAACAGTATCCTCTGTTTGCCTGCTATGTCTGCCAGGGTATTGAACTCGTTCGAGCCCCATATCAGGCACTTTGCATCTTTAGCTATAAGCCTGGCATTTACGCCTACCCCGGAAGCCGTGAGTATTATCTTGCGCTTAAGCGTGCTTTTGGCCTTTTTGCAATAACCAAGGTAATCTATGATATCGGCATCCCCAAGGAACGCGGAACCGAAAAGCACTATCCAATCCGATTTCCCGTCAGACAACGTTATATAGCCCACCCTGTCCGTACCCGAGTCATTTATCCTGTATGATTTGAACGGAGGGATCCTCAAGGACTTGTCAGAAATCTCTATCAGGTCACCCTTAAAAGACATAAATAATTCCGCGACTACCTTTATTTTCGGGTTACGGCATTCGCCCGCGAAAGAATCTATGGAACCCGATACGGAATCCCTGAACCTGGATATTTTCGGTTCATATCCGGCATCAAAAAGATATTCCTTGCTCTGGTAAACGTTCTTCAGCCAGAATCCGAATACCTTATCCCTTATCAGGTAATAGGCCCCGTGCTTCGATACCCTTCCCAGATCCATCAGGGTCTCCAGCAAAGCAGCCGCCTCTTTTCCGCTTATACGCGACTCGGAAGATATTTCAACATGTTTTCTGGCACCCGCCGACAAAGCCAACAGCACCGAAGTAAACCGCCTGTCCGCCTTTTCAAGCTCGGTTATGACCGAACAAAAATGCTGGTTTAATATACCCTTTGAATCGAAAAGTATCCCGGTAAAGGTGTCCAGAAGTTTGTCTTTAAAGCAGGCATCTGAAGGGTCGGAATTATACTTCTCCAAATTAACCAATATGGAATCCATGTAAAACGGATGGCCGCCGGTAAAAACCGCTATGAACTCCCTCAATTCAGGCGGTAAGCCGCCACGATCCAACCTTGAATCTATAAAACCGCAGGCTTCCTTCTCGTCAAAAGTCCCGAGCTCGCAGACCTCGAAGTTCCCGAAAAGCAGGGAAAGCTTCTGCGAAAGGATATCCCTTGCCTGTTTTATGCGCGAGGAGGTAACTATATACATTGTATCTTTCTGGACCATTATGAACTTCCCGAGTTCCGCAAAGACATCTTCGATGCCAAAGGTCCCAAGCCGGTCAAATTCGTCAAGTATGACTATCGGTTTAAGGCCGGCCTCGGAGTAGGCGACAGCGGGTATCTCCAACACCGCGCGGAAAGCTTTACCGCTTTTGCCCGACTTCATGAAGGATTCGGCAAGTTTGACGGCCTTTACGGTCCTGGGCATCTTATCGATATGTTCCTGGTACTTAAAGACCAGCGTAGATGTGAATTTCTCTATGAACTCTCCAAGACCCTTATCCTTTGCCTCTACATAAACAGGCACCAGGCTTTTATGATCCAGGGAAGTGATAAAACGATAGGCAAGTGAGGTCTTGCCGCAATGCGAAGGACCTATTATGCACACGTTCTGCCGGTACCCGGAACGCAATCCATCCGCTCTCTTCTTGAGAAGAGAGAGTATATCATGCCTTCCGAAGAAACTGTTCCCGGTAGCGGGATCAAGAAGCATATTCTATAAAGCCCTTAAATAATGTATGGGATTCTGCGGCGCATGCTTCCTGCGTATCTCAAAATGCAGGTAAGCGGAATTTCCCCTTCCGCCGGAACCCACTTTAGCGACAGGCTCGGAACGTGTTACGTCCTGGCCTGTGCTGACAAGTATTTCCGAATTATGTGAATAGACCGTCTGGATGCCGTCTCCGTGGTCTATAATTACCGTCCTGCCGAAACCCCTGACTTTATCCTCGCAAAAGATAACCCTGCCGCTCCTCGAAGCAATAACAACCGTACCCTCCCGGGCTTTAATATCAATTCCCTTGCTGGGGGTCCCGCCTTTCATCTCTCCATACGAAGTGATTATATCACCTTTTACCGGCCATACAAAATCCTCATGCGGGAAGACAGGCATGGGCCCGCTCTCGGCTTCGGGACGTTTCACGCTTTTCTTGGGGATAATTATGGTCTGGCCTGCGTTGATCTCTTCGGCATCCGCCAGGTTGTTCGCCTTTACCAGGGTATCCAGGTCCACGCCGTAATTCTTGGATATGCGCCAGAGGGTCTCTCCCTTTTTCACTTCGTGGCGAATTCCCTGTGCTGCAACGGCTGGAGCGGGGGCCTCTCCTGTTTTAGGAGGCCTCGTCACGGGCGCGCTTGCGCAACCCGAGACAACAAACGCAAGAAACGACACTAATATGGCTCTTTTGTAAGACATCTTTTTAAGTTAAATGGAGCGGGTGACGGGACTCGAACCCGCGATATTCAGCTTGGGAAGCTGACGTTCTACCAACTGAACTACACCCGCGATATCCCTGCCGCTCAATCGCAAATATGCATAAGTTTCTTGAACTTTGCGTATCTTTCCCTGATATCTTTACTTGTCAGACGCAGAAGCCTGTTAATGCTGAAATCCTCTACCGCATATGAAGCGAGTATCGTGCCAAATGCGCAAGCCCTGCGCAATTCCTTTTCATTGATACGCTTCGCCTTGCTTATATGGCCCATGAAACCTCCCGCGAAGGTATCACCCGCTCCGGTCGGATCGAAGGGGTCTTCAAGGATATACGCGGGATATGAGAAGATAAAATCCCTTGAGACACAAAGGACTCCATGCTCGCCTTTCTTTATTATAGCAATTTTCGGTCCGCAAGAAAATATATATCTTGCCGCCTTAAGCAGGTTATGCTCACCGGAAAATTCCCTGCATTCCCTATCATTGGAAAAAAAGACGTCTACATGCTTGAGGAGTTTCTTAAGTTCGCCTGGTTTGTTATCTATCCAATAATTCATGGTATCGCAGGCGATCATCCTGGGCTTCTTCACTTGCTTCAGGACATCCAGCTGCAATGAAGGGTCTATATTGGCAAGGAAAACATTCTCGGAACCGCGGTATTCGCAGGGGATCTCCGGCTTGAAATCCGCGAATACATTAAGATGGGTGTATATCGTATGCGCGGTGTTAAGGTCGTTGCTGTACTCCCCCTTCCACCTGAAAGTCTTGCCTTCGCCGATCTTCAGGCCTTTGGTGTCCACTCCCCTTTTCTTGAGCAGGTCTATGTACTTCTTGGGAAAATCGGTTCCCACAACGCCGACAAGTCTTGCCTTATTGAACATGGTAGCGGCACACGAAAAATATACGGCGGATCCGCCAAGAGCCTCATCTACCTTTCCTGAGGGGGTCTTTACGGAATCAAGGGCTATCGAACCTACGACCAGAAGGGACATTATTTTAAACATTCCTCCGATATTTTCATCGAGCAATACTTTCCGCACATCGTGCAAACATCTTTTGAGCCGGGTTTAGCGCGACTTCTATACCGCCTGGCAAGCTCCGGATCTATCGCAAGTTCGAATTGTTTCTTCCAGTCCCTCTTCCTGCGGGCCCTGGACATCGCTATATCCCAGTCCATGGCACCCTTAACACCCTTGGCTATATCCGCAGCATGGGCGGCGATCCTGGCGGCCATCACTCCAGTCCTGACGTCCTCAACCGAAGGAAGACCGAGATGTTCTGACGGGGTAACGTAACATATGAAATCCGCGCCGCTTGCCCCGGCTATCGCGCCTCCGATCGCAGAAGTTATGTGATCGTACCCGGGAGCCACATCCGTAACCAAAGGACCCAAGACATAAAAAGGCGCACCGTGGCATATCTCTTTTTCAAGGAGTATATTTGACCTGATCTGGTTTATCGGGACATGCCCGGGGCCTTCTATCATGACCTGCACCCCGCGGTCAAAAGCCCGTTTTGCCAGTTCCCCTAATATTATAAGTTCCTGGACCTGGGCCCTGTCGGTGGCATCTGCAAGGCAGCCCGGACGCATACCGTCGCCAAGGCTAAGCGTGACATCATGCTTAAGCGAGATATCCAGGACCCTGTCGAAATCCTCATAGAAAGGGTTCTCCCTGCCGTTGCGGACCATCCATTCGGTCATAATGGCGCCGCCCCTGCTGACAACGTCGGTCGTCCTGCCTTCCTTCTTCAAGCGGGACAAAGTCTCTAACGTAACCCCGCAATGTATGGTAAAGAAGTCTACTCCCTGCCTGGCCTGCGCTTCCAGGACATCAAAAATATCATCCTTGGAGATCGAGGATATCCGTCCTCCCCTGCGAAATGCGTTGACGACCATCTCATAAACAGGAACGGTCCCGACAGGTACGGGAGAATTCTTAAGGATAGCCCTGCGGATCTTAGGAAGGTCGCCTCCCGTTGACAGGTCCATAACGGCATCGGCGCCGCTTTCTACGGATATTTTAAGTTTCCTTATCTCAAGCGCGAGGTTAGAGGAGTCTGCAGAGGTGCCTATATTGGCGTTTATCTTTGTCCTGAGGCCCGAGCCTATCCCGCATAACTTGCGCTTCTTGCTCAAACGATTGCACGGAATGGCTATCTGCCCTAGGGCAACGCCATCCATCACGGCCTTTGGGTCTATCTTTTCATCCCTTGCCACTATCTTCATCTCCGGCGTCAGTTTGCCGGACCTTGCGTATTCCAATTGGGTCATTTATTCATCAGACTTTCTTTTAGTGTTCTTGCAGCCGCCTGCACATCATCGGCGCCGCATACCGCGCGGACAACAGCTACCCTGGCGGCGCCTGCAGCAATGACCTGCAATATATTATTGCCTTCTATACCGCCAATAGCCACAAAAGGCAATTTCACGGCATCTTTTACCGATCTTATCAATTCCAACCCTACGCTTTTGTACCCGGGCTTTGTAGGCGTCGAAAAAACAGGGCCTACGCCTATGTAGTCGACACCCTTCTCTTCCGCCGCCCTGGCCTGTTCCAGACAATGGGTTGAAACACCTATTATCTTATCCCGTCCCATGATCGCCCGGGCCGCTTCAGGAGGAATATCGTCCTGCCCCAGATGGACGCCATCGGCACCTGCGGCAAGCGCTATATCGGGTCTGTCATTGATTAAAAATACCGCTTCCTCCGTACGGATAGCCTTGCGGATGGCCCTTGCCAATTCAAGTATCCTGCCAGCGGGAAGTTCTTTTTCCCTTAGCTGGATAACATCCGCTCCCCCGGCTATCGCTTCGCGGGTGACCGTTACAAGATCCCGGCCTTTCGCTGTCTTGCCGTCTATTATCACGTACAACTTGAAATCCCGCACCTTAGAACCTCGAGATGAGTCTTTTTTCGACCCCATAGGCCCTGAACCTGAGCCTTTTGAACCTGTCGGATATCCCGCCGTCAATGAGCTTTGAGAATTCTTCCAAGACGCGCAGGGACTCCTTGACCCTTTCCATATTGGCGACTGAAACGTCTTTCCATCCGCGACGGGTCCTTTCGATAGGCTGCCTGCCCTTGCCTACATCGGACCCTGAATCACGCGTAAGGATTATCCCGCGTAATCTCACGGGATAGAGCCTTATGCAACCCGATATTCCGTGCCTGATGGCCTTGAACTCGCGGGTAAGACGGCCGTCGTCCAGCACAAACCTGGCGATCTCTTCACAAACCCTGAGGCCCTCCCTGGACCTGTTAAGGTTTGCATCGATGATCCTATAGAGCCTGTCTTTCATCGGGATATGCGGGATATCTTGCGTATTATCCCTGAGGTAGACCTGCCTTTTACGAGGGAAACGGTCAAGGTCTTACCGCCGTAGGAGCTTACAAAATCCGAACCGGCTATATCGCCAATCTTCCAGTCCGCACCCTTGACAAGTACTGCGGGCCTGACCGCTTTAATAAGTTTAACGGGGGTGAGTTCGCCAAAGACAGTTACGTAATCTACACACTCAAGTGCGGAGAGGACTTCGGCCCTGTCATTCTGGCCTACAACAGGCCTTGTCGGGCCCTTGATAGCCCTGACGGACCTGTCACTGTTAAGCCCGACCACAAGGATATCCCCGAACGCCTTGGCCTTTTTGAGATATCTGACATGTCCCGCGTGCAGGATATCGAAGCACCCGTTAGTTAACACTATCTTTTTGCCCTTGGCCCTCAATTTCGAGCAAAGCGGCCTTATTACATTAAAAGAGACTATTTTCTTGTCTGCCATATTTTTCGGGGTCCCGCCGGTATTAAAACAGTTCGTCCTCGACCAACTGGCAAAGGATATGCACTACAGCAACGTGCGATTCCTGGATCCTCGGGGTGGATTTTGAAGGGACTATTATGGAAATATCAGCCGCCCTGGCAAGGGCTCCTCCGTCACAACCGGTCAGGGCTATCGTTACAAGGCCTTTCTTCTTCGCGAGTTCAACCGCTTTAACGACATTAACGGCTTTCCCGCTGGTGGATATACCGATCGCGACATCGTCCTTTCCCGCCAAAGCATCCAACTGGCGCGAAAAAACTTCGTCATAGGAATAATCGTTCGCTATGGCTGTCAGGGTTGACGTATTCACGGTCAGCGCGATCGCAGAAAGGCCCTTGCGTTCTTTCATGAACCTGCCTACGAGCTCAGCCACTATATGCTGGCTGTCGGCCGCACTTCCCCCGTTGCCAAAGGCTATGATCTTCCCGCCCTTCTTGAGGGCGCCTATCATAGCCTCGGCGGCTTTCCTTATGTTGCCCGCCTGCTGCTCCATAAGGGCCGTCTTTACGGAGATGCTTTCCTTGAGTATCCCTTCTATCTTTGCGTCCATTTTTTTAGCTGAAGAAGACTTTGGCTATCTCATACAGGTCCATGTCCACCGTCTTGAGCGTGCCTACGGCTTTCTCAATGGAAACAGCTTCTATCTTATTCCCCTTGAGGCTTACCATATACCCGAACTTGCCCTGTTTGACGAGTTCCACGGCCTTTACGCCGAACCTTGTGCCAAGGACCCTGTCAAAAGCCGTCGGTGAACCGCCGCGCTGTATATGGCCGAGCACAGTGACCCTGGTCTCGAAACCCGTCTTCTTTTCTATCATCTCGCCAAGTGTCTGCCCGATGCCCCCGAGTCTGACATGGCCGAATTCATCGAGTTTCTCGCTCTGGAGAACCTCATCGTCTTCGTCGAACTTAGCGCCTTCGGCGACGACAACGATAGAGAAGTTCTTACCCTGGGCATGGCGTTTCTTTATTATCCCGCAGACCTCTTCGATATCTATCGGTATCTCAGGGATCAATATGACATCCGCGCCGCCTGCTATGCCTCCGTGCACGGCTATCCATCCGGCATGACGGCCCATTACCTCGACCACCATGATCCTGTTATGGCTCTCGGCAGTGGTATGGAGCCTGTCTATGCAATCGGTGACAATATTCACTGCCGTATCGAAACCGAACGTATAGTCCGTCTCGTTAAGGTCGTTATCTATGGTCTTGGGAACACCCACTACCTTGACCCCTTCCTTGACAAGCCTGTTGGCTACGCCGAGCGTGTCCTCGCCGCCTATGGCTATCAGGGCATCTATCTCGAACTTCTTTATGTTATCCTTTACCTTCTGGACACCGCCTTCCTTCTTATAAGGGTTGGTCCTGGAGGTCCCGAGAATGGTGCCTCCTTTAGGCAGTATGCCGGAGACTGAACGCAGGTCCAGAGGTGCTATATCTCCATCGATTATCCCCTTCCAGCCGTTCTTTATCCCAAGTACCTCATACCCTTCCAGAACAGCCTTCCTGACGACTCCCCTTATGACCGGGTTAAGACCCGGGCAATCTCCGCCGCCTGTCAGAACTCCCAAACGTTTCATGAACTCCCCCTTTTTAAGTATTAGTGTTTTATTGGTCCCTGTAATCCATCCCGCCGAACGGCAGGCTGACGTCTTCTTTATCCTTAACCTTCTTCTGGACAACCTTAGGCTCGCTGCGGGTGGCTATCTTGGTTACATGTATCTTGACTATTATCGGCTCGTCTATTCCCAGCATCTCCTGGATCTTCGCCTTTACTATACCTTGTATCTTCTCGGTCGACTCCGGTATATTTGCGTCCGACCAGAAGACAACCTTAGTGGATATGTCTATGCCCTTCTTCGTCGCGATACAATCGGATTTAAGCTCTTTGACCTCTGGCAGCGAAGAACCGATCTTCCTGATGAACTCTTCTATGGCCGAGAGGGAAATAGATACCTGTCCGTCCGGGTTATTGAAAGCTATGTTCTTCTGCCTGTGTACCCTGGCAACCGTGAACTGGTAAGCCGCCCACGATATCATTATAAGCAGGAAACCGACGACACCGACACCCACCCTCAACGTCATCGAAGAGCTTATCGAATCGAGGGCGTTCAAGACAGGCTCGCTCTCGACCGATTTCACGGAAACGCCGATAAGGAAAAGTCCGATGGTCAAAAATACGACCAGGAAGAAAAACATGGTTATCCTGTTCAATATGTTCATTGCGCCCCCTCCTTTTCCGCCATCATTTTTTCTATGAACTCGGTACTCACTTCACCGCGAAGGAAAGCGGGATCCGAGGTCAGCTTCTTGTGGAACTCTATGGTCGTCTTTATGGGCTCTATAGTGAACTCCGAAAGTGCGCGCTGCATGGTCTGTATCGCTTCAGAACGGTTTTTGCCGTAGGTTATCAGTTTTGCGATCATGGAATCATAAAACGGAGGTATGGTATATCCCTGATATACGTGGGAGTCCACCCTCACTCCGGGACCGCCGGGGGCATGGAAGAAAGATACCTTGCCGGGACAGGGCATGAAATTGTTATCGGCATCTTCGGCATTGATACGGCATTCCACGGCATGACCGCTGAACTTGATATGGTCCTGGTCAAAAGAAAGCCTTTCTCCCGCCGCGATCCGTATCTGCTCCTTTACAAGGTCTATTCCAGTGACCATCTCGGTGACCGGATGCTCGACCTGTATCCTCGTATTCATCTCCATAAAATAGTAATTGCCGCGTTCATCGAGCAGGAACTCCACCGTACCCACATTCGTATAGTTTGCGGCTTTTGCCCCCTTGACGGCGGCATCCCCCATCTTCTTCCTGAGTTTTGCATCAACAGCCGGGGACGGTGACTCCTCAAGAAGTTTTTGGTGAC
>CAZAEH010000012.1:0-42414 GCA_964484255.1 uncultured Planctomycetia bacterium | reverse complement strand
GCTTCGATCCGGCCCAGAACTCGTTCAATGCCGGCGCCAAGCTGACCCTTGCCTCCCGTAACAACTGGAGCCTCGAGACCAACTATGACTTCGAGTACAAGGAAGACTTCATGGCCCATACAGGATGGGCTGATCTGAAGTATAAATTCTAGGGGACGTGTGACTTTGGGACGTGTCAAAAAGGGACAGGTCGCTAAATTAAAAAATATATTCTCTCGATAGACCAGGGGACGACGGGCAGCCGGGCTTTTATATTCGATAAGCCCGGGCGCATCGTTTCCAGCGCCTATAGGGAGTTCAGGCAGATATACCCGCGCGAGGGCTGGGTAGAGCACGACGTCGAAGAGATATGGCGCTCAGTGGAATTTGTGGTAAAGCAGGCTCTCTCCAAAAAGAAAATAAAACCCTCCGACATCGCTGCGATAGGCATCACCAACCAGCGCGAGACGACCGTCATCTGGGACCGCAAGACCGGCAAACCCCTCCATAACGCTATTGTCTGGCAATGCAGGCGTACCGCGCCCATCTGTGAAGACCTCAAGAAAAAAGGTTATTCCGGGCTGTTTCGCCGTAAGACAGGGCTTATCATAGACCCGTATTTTTCCGGTACAAAGATAAAATGGCTTTTGAGTAACCTGTCCCGAAATGCTGCTAAGCGTCCTTGCAAGGGGAACACATCCCTTTGCTTCGGGACGATGGATACCTGGCTCATCTGGAAGCTCACCGGGGGGAAGACGCACGCCACGGATTATACCAATGCTTCACGCACGATGATCTTCAATATAAGACAGAAGAAGTGGGATGGGCAGCTTATTAAGATCCTCGGCATTCCGGCGGCGATACTGCCGGAGGTAAAGCCGTCGAGCTCGATATTCGGCTACACTGCTAAAGGCGCGTGCGGGTTGCCTGCGGGCATACCGATATCCGGCGTCGCGGGGGACCAGCAAGCCGCGCTCTTCGGCCAGGGATGTTTTTCGGAAGGGGAGATGAAGAATACCTACGGCACGGGCTGCTTCCTTGTGCTCAATACCGGCAAGAAATTCATGCTCTCGAAAAAAGGCCTCCTGACCACGCTTGCCTGCGATGACAAAGGCGAGCCGTGCTACGCGCAGGAGGGCTCGGTCTTTATCGCGGGCGCTGTCGTCCAATGGCTTCGCGACGAATTGAAGATCATAGGCGCGTCGCGCGAATCCGAAAAGTGGGCGATGGAATGCATCGATACGGGCGGCGTCTATTTCGTCCCGGCGTTCGTGGGATTAGGCGCCCCTTATTGGGACCCCAATGCCCGCGGGACGATCACGGGGATCACGCGCGGCACGCAGAGGCGCCATATCATCCGCGCCGCGCTCGAGGCGATCGCCTA
Source organism: uncultured Planctomycetia bacterium (assembly GCA_964484255.1). GTDB lineage: Bacteria > Omnitrophota > Gorgyraeia > Pluralincolimonadales > Pluralincolimonadaceae > UBA6215. The sequence goes on along the minus strand of CAZAEH010000012.1, from coordinate 41,051 downwards.
CGAGGTAAAGGATATCGCGGATATCATGGAAAAAGAGACCGGCAACCGCCTTAAGTCGCTGAAAGTCGACGGCGGCGCCTGCGGCAACAGTTTCCTGATGCAGTTCCAATCCGATATCCTCGGCATAAAGATAGTCCGCCCGAAGATAATAGAGACCACGGCAAAGGGTGCGGCGATGCTCGCGGGTCTGGCGGTCGGGTTCTGGAAGAGCCCCGCGGAATTGCGCCATACCCTCGCGACGGACAAAGTATTTTCACCGCGGATGAAGGCGGGGCAGAGGAAGGCCCTTTACGCGGGCTGGCTCGCCGCGGTCAGGAAAGCGAGGGCTTCATGAAAAGGGAGACCTCGTGCCTTAAGTCCGGTGAATTCGATATTCTCGTCATAGGCGGGGGCATTAACGGCTGCGCGATCGCGCGTGACGCGTCGCTGCGCGGGTTCAGGGTTGCCCTTATAGAAAAAGACGACTTTGCCTGCGGCGCCAGCGGCAAATCGACCAAGATAATCCACGGCGGCATACGCTACCTCGAGCAGTTCAACCTCAACCTCGTCTACGAAGCCCTGCACGAGCGCGGCACGCTTTTAAGGACGGTCCCGGACCTCGTCAAGCCGCTCGAGTTCATAATCCCGGTCTATAAGGGAGACCCAAGGCCCCTTTTTGTGATGAACACGGGCGTTTTCCTGTATGACCTGCTCGCGGGCAGGCAAAATATCCATTGCCGCCGCCCGCTAAAGAAAGCAGAGCTGGCCTCGCTCGAGCCGAACATCACGCCGAAAGGCCTCAAGGGCGGGGTCATGTATTGCGACGCCCAGATGGATGATATCCGCCTGTGCCTTAACAACGCCATCTCGGCCTATGAGGCCGGCTGCTGCATCGCTAACAAGATGGAAGCCGAAGGCCTGGTAAAGAGGGAAGGGACGGTGGTGGGCGTCGAGGCAAAGGACACAATGACCAACGAGAGGTTCACTATCCGCGCGCAATGCGTGATCAACGCCACGGGCGCCTGGTCGAACCGCATCGTCTGGGACGACGAACCCCATGCCGCGGCCATAACCCGCCCGACAAAAGGCGTCCACCTTATCTACAAAAAACTACCGATAACCCGCCCGATGCTTTTCTCGGCGCATAAGGACAAGAGGATATTTTTCGCCATACCATGGCGCGACTACACGCTTATCGGCACGACCGATACGGATTTTACGGGTTCGCCCGACGAAGTTTACGCCGAAAGATCCGACGTGGAATACCTGCTTAACGAGATAGCCAGGGTATTCCCCGGCCAGGGCATAAGCAGGGAAGGGGTAATAACCACTTACGCTGGCCTGCGCCCGCTCATGAATACCCACGGGATGGCCCCATGGAAGGTCTCGCGCGAGCACTATATAAAGGAGTCCGGTTCAGGGCTGATATCGGTTGTGGGAGGCAAATACACCACATACCGGCGCCTGGCCGAGCAGGTCGTCAACCTTGTCATACACAGGTTCCCGGGAAGGGAATTTAAAGAATGTACGACGGCCGCTTCCGGCCCGACGCAGAAAGTCCCCTCGGCGGATGCCGGCCTAAGGGAGCGCATAACTTACGCCGTTAACGAAGAGATGGCCAATAGCTTAAAGGACCTGCTCATCCGAAGGCTGCAGCTGTCCATGACGGCCTCGCGCGGCCTCGACGTCTACGAGGAGGCAGGCCGAGTAATGGGTGAGCTTTTAGGATGGTCCGCTTCACGGGTAGAGTCCGAGATCCAGGCATACAAATACGAGATAAAGAGGAATACTGAATGTCTTACTTAAAATATTTTGTGTTTTCGTTTCCGGCAGTTGAAATAGTGAATAGGGGATTTAGAGGTTTCGTATTAATTGTTTTGCTTTTGTTCCCGTTCTTTAACGTTGGTGCTGAAGTAGAGGGGATAAGATCCGCTCAGCGGCAGGTACGCAACAATAGTAATATGAAATATTGGGTCCTTGTCCCCAATAATATCCCGAAAGAAGGCTACGGCCTTATAGTTGTGCTTGCCGGCGGTGACGGGGATGGGGAAAAGGTTGTGCCGTTCTGGGAAAATGTCATCAGGAATTCACCCGAATACAGGTATATAGTGGTTTTGCCGGTCGCGCCCAAATGGGGCAAGGACCAGACAATTACGTGGCCTACGGATAAAAGCAGGGATTTAGTAAAGGGCATGAAGTTTACAACCGAAAAGTTTGTTTCCGAATTGGTCAATGAGGTTGTAAAAGAGAATAAAATTAATCCTAACCATATTTGGCTGCATGGGATTTCTTCCGGAGGCCCCGCGGTTTACGCGGTTTCGCTTTCCGACCCCGCTTGTTTCAAGGGTTATTACGTGCTTTCTTCCGTATTTAAAATTGACCAGCTGCCTCCGCTTTCCCTCGCTAAAGGCAAAAAATATTACATACAGCATAGCCAGGAAGACAGGATGTGCCCTTTATGGATGGCTAAAAAGGCGGCTTTTCAGTTAGGGGAGAATGGCGCGGTTACCGAGCTCGACCTGTTCCAAGGCCCTCACGGATACCCGTTTAAGGACGGTCACCCTGATTGGGACAAGATAAAAGCCGCTTTTAAATGGTTGGAGAAGTAGTTTGCTGTGATTAAAAAGGAGGGAATTTAAATGAAAAGATTTCTAGCTTTTATGTGCCAAATTTGTCCTTTTTGCATTTTTTCACGTCGTTTCCCGAACTCAAAATTTTCCCAAAAAATGAGGGAGATAGAGAAAGACTGCCCTTGCTGTAAGGCATACGAAGAGCTTAAGAAATAGAATATACCACCCTAAAAAAGCAAATATTTCCCCTTGAAATTCTGCCAATAGGTGGTATCCTAAATCGACTTCAAAACGTGTCTAAAAATATGAATAAAACAGCCATATTTATAGTCGCTTTATTAATGTTGAGCCCTGTCGCGGCAAGCGCCAATCTCATAACCAATCCGGGTTTTGAGACGGGCAATTTCAGCGGTTGGAGCGCGTACGCTTATGGCTCCGAGCAGGTATCGAGCGCGAATCCCAATTCGGGACAGTACGAGGCAAGGATATACAACTACGGTTGGATAACCCAGACCGTCAACGTAACCCCCGACACCAGCTACAAATTGTCCTCATATCTGTATATGCCGCAGGACGGGGGAGAGGTGTCAATCTCGATAACCTTCTACAACTCTTCAGGCACAAGCTCATTCCAGCAGGAACGCACCTGGGAGAGGATCCCCGGCAGCCAGCAGTACGAAAAGATCGAGACAGACTGGCTTGTCGCCCCAAGCTACACCGCTTACGCCAAGGTCAAGTGTTCCGTCGCCTCAGCCGGCAGCTACATAGATTTTGATGATGTTAACCTCGAAGTGATCCCCGAACCAGCCTCAATATTGCTTTTACTCTCCGGCCTGACAGGATTGTTAGGCTTGGGGTTCAAGAAAAAGTCCTAAATTTCCGCGTAGTTTCAAATTGACTTATCGTCTCCTGTAGATGTATCATATCCTCGTTCCCGAAAGCGAGGTTCTTTATGGCCAATCTCGTGCTTATCTATCCTTGCCCTGTATTACAAGACCTACGACAGCATTGCCTGGAAGAAGACAGAGCTGAAGAAATTTGACCTTAACCGAGATTCTTGCAAAAATCCTTTGCCATCGGTGAAAAACCCTAGCGAGTAGTTGATGCGAGCAGAGAGTTGAAGTAGAGATAAGATAGGTGAATTTGGAATCGTTTTAACCGTGATCTCTATCGGATTGGCATGAGTTTTTGGAATCAAAGGGTCTGGCTTAGCGATGGAATAGAGTTAAAATAGTCATAACCCTTTATGATTATAAGTGTTGCGGAGGGTTTTTGTTAGGAGTAGAATAAATCCCAATGGAATGCCCTAAAGTGGCACGTCTCCAAAACCACAAAATATTTGTGAGGAGAGAAAATGAGCATTAATATCGAGCTTGAACAAATTTTTAAAGATTCTCTTGTTAAAGGAATCAACCTTTTTGCTGGGTCTGGTTTTTCTATTTTTGCAAAGGATTTAAATGGTGAGGCCTTACCTGCAGGAGAGCAATTTAAAAAAGAACTTATTACAGAATTTTCTCGTCCCGATCTCTCTACTCTATCACTCGATAAGATCTCAACAATATTAAAAGCAACTCAATTGGATAAGTTTAATAATTATGTGAAATCTCGTTTTTCGGTATCGTATTTTGACAATCTCTATAATGCGCTCAATAAAATTAATTATTCATCTATTGTTACAACTAACGTCGATAATTTAATACCTAAAATATTTTCTAATAATAATAACTTCTATCTTAATAATGTTACAAAGACTGGTGCCGTTTATGCTGAAAAATCCGCAGTCAACTATATTCCATTACATGGATGCGTAGATGATGAATCTCCAAATTTTATATTTGCAACAACCGAAATAGCGTCTGCATTTTCTTCAGATCGAGATAAATGGCATTATTTAACTAATGCTTTGCAATCTTCTCCAACTATATTTTGGGGGTATAGATTAGAAGATGCTGGAGTGCTTGAAGCGTTACACCCTTCAGCGATGGGGGGGCGTGAAAAAAAGATTGCCTGGATTGTGCTTACGGAAGCTGACAAAGCAAGCATTGAGTATTACAAAGCGCTAGGATTTAATATAATAATCGCTGATACTGAAAAGTTGATTAGTTATATTGAATCATTGGATGTTTTTCCTAAACAACCGGCTAAATTATCATTTGCTACAAAAAATGTGTTTCCCGAATTTAGCATACCGAATATTGGCGAAGTGCCAGTGCGTTCATTGGTAAAATTTTATACAGGAGAATCTCCAATTTGGTCAGATATATTTTCTGGGCGTATTCATAAGACGGGCTATTATCGCCAAATTGAGAATGATATTTTAGGAGGACGCAATCTTATTGTAACTGGACTCACGGGTAGCGGCAAGACTACTTTGATGATGCAGCTTGCTGCTGGCGTTACTTTTAATGGACATAAGCTGATTTGCCAGAATATGACAAAAGAAAAAGCAGATTTTATTCTGAGGCGCCTTAACAAAGAGAACGCGCTTGTTTTTATAGATAATTTTGCGAATGACCTAGATGCTTTTAATAACTTGGTTAAACAAAAAAACATACACCTTGTTGGATTTGAAAGAGATTATAATTATGAAATAGTTTGTCACAAAGTCGATGAGCGTAATTGTAAACGTATTGATATAACCACCTTAAATGAAAGGGATATTCAGGAAATATTTAATAAGATTCCGATTGAAGTTCGCATTGCGGCATTAACTAAACCCAATGAAGACGAAATGTCTCCATCCCTCTTTGAATTAATTCAAATGAATACAACTACCCCAAGACTAAAAGAGCGATTTGTGAAAGTTATTGAGGAGATAGAATCTTCAAAGCCTATATTGGTGGACATTTTGGTAATGTTATCATACGTACACTCATGTAGGACGCCCGTATCTTTTGATATGTTAATGTCTTTCTTGCGTAATACAACCGGTGATTATAAAGAAATATATGAATTGATGCGAGAACTCGGGGAGATGGTAGCTGATTACGGCGGTACTACAATTGAAATAGATGATAGGCAAGATTATTTTATTACTCGATCAACAATAATTGCAGAGGCAATTATGGATCAAGTTCCTAGTCGTATTCTAAGGAGAGTAATAACTACTTTTCATAATGAAGTTTCGTCATATAGAATATTTAGATATGACATATTTCGGTTGAAAGCATATGACGCTAACTTGATGGCTCATGCTTTCCCGGAATGGCGAGAAGGGTATAAATTTTATGAAACTGCTTATTATATCAACCGGTCTGCATATTTGAAACAGCAAGGAGCGTTATATCTTGCTAAAAAGCAGCGGTACCATGAGGCATTCATATGGATTGATGAGGCACTAATTCAAACAAATCATAGGGTGTTTTCAATTCGGAATTCACATGCGATAATTTTATTTAAAGCCAATATTAGCAAAGAATTGTCCGATCCCACAGTTAGACAAACACTCGATAATAGTATGAAAATACTATCGGATTGTTATAATGATGATCAACGAAAGCTATATCATGCTCTTGTTTTTGCAGACCAATCTATAAAATATCATGAAAAATTTCATGATGAAAAATCACAAGGATATTTACAAACGTCACTAAAATGGTTATCCGAAGAAGAAGAGAAAGGATTTAGGATTGAAAGCTTACATTACTTACTAAAAAAGATAAAAAGGATATTATCATCTCTATAAGATTGCCGAACCAGCGTCACAAAATGATAAAATATAAGGGTTTTTCGTGAATAATCAAAACTGGCTGAAAGAATTTAAGGAACATATACAAACGATATTTAAGAGAAAACCTCGTTATCTAAATTGGTTGAAAATAGTTGTTGGGATATTTTTTGTAGTAATTTGTGTTTACTATCAATTTTATTTTCCTCACCCCGAAATTTCTGAGCCTATTCCAGTATATACAAATGAAGGTCTACCTCTCGTCGTTTCCACTCCTGTGGGTAAAATTTATAACCACGATAAGGATATGACAGTGCCTTCAGTTTCTTTTGGGCCAATTGATTTTGAAATAGGGGGTGCCGCAGTAAAAAACGAAGTTACGCCAGAAGTTCCAGACACTAATATTACTGAAAACTCCAACAGTAAGAAAGTAGAAGAGTTAAAAAATGAAATATCTCTATTAGAAAAACAACGGCAGGCTATAGAAGATAATATCTTAACATTAGAAAACCAAAATGCGTCTCTAACTAATATAAATTATGGGATACAACAAAAAATAATGTCTTATGTAAAAAAAGGCCGATTTATTGATATATTGTTAAGTGCCTTTATCGGAGCTATTGTTTCAATAATATTTAGTTATCTTTTAAGCGTTCCTAACGTTAGAGAAAAGATAGATAGCTATTTATGGAAAAATAATCAAGAAATCCCACCTAAAATTCCTTGACACCCACACAAATGTGTGGTATCTTCGCATGTATGAAGCCATATGCGGAGCTCACGCCGAAGCAAGAGAAGATCCTCAAATTTATCCGGGAAAGGGTAGGGGAGAACCTGCCGCCGACTATAAGAGAGATAGCGGGGGAGATGGGTTTCGGCTCCACAGGTACGGTCAGAGACTACCTCAAGGCCCTGGAGAGAAAAGGCCTTCTCAAGCGCACCAATAATAAATCCCGCGCAATAGAACTATTAGACAATCCAGCAAAGATCCCCATAATCAGCCATATCGCGGCCGGAGAGCCGAAACTTGCCTACGAAGACATCGAGGGCTATGTCGATATCGCCAGGGACGGCACATTTGCCCTGAAGGTCAAAGGCGACAGCATGATAGACGCAGGCATTATGGACGGCGATATAGCCGTTGTCAGAAAGCAGAAGACGGCCGACAGCGGCGATATCATCGCGGCGTTACTGGATAATAACGAAGTTACCCTGAAGAGATTAAAGCGCGGCGCAGGCAAGCCGTTCCTGGAAGCGTCGAACAAAAATTATCCGCCCATACATAAAGATTTCAGTATCATAGGAAGGCTCGTCAATATCGTAAGAAAGTATTAATAAGGTATCTTATGCTAACGTGCTCAGAAAATTTTATTAATAACATTATTTGCGGCGACTGCCGTAAGTTAATAAAAGATATACCTGACAAGAAGGTTGATTGCATAATTACCGACCCTCCTTATGGATTAAATAAAGACGGGATAAAAAATGATAAAGATTTAAGTATGTTTTATGATATTTTACCGGATTGTTATCGTGTTCTGAAAAATGACAGTTTTTTAGCAACTTTCTTTAGCACGAAATATCTTCCGGATTTATTTAAAAATAATCCATTTACGTATTTTTGGCAATTTATTCTGTATTGTCCCGAAAGCAATGTTTATTCTCCAATAGGGTGCACAAAGTATATGTCTTGTTTTGTATTTAAAAAAGGATTTCCTAAACTAGCGAAGCTAAAAACAGATATATTCAAGGATACTCCAGGAAGAATGATTGAGCCAGATGAAGGTTTTATCAATCATCCTACTCCTAAGCCCAAACATTTTATAAAACAAATTATGGACATGTTTACTGTAGAAAACGATTTAATTTTAGACCCGTTTATGGGAAGCGGGAGCACCGCCGCTGCCTGTAAACAACTTAACAGGAAATTTATAGGATTTGAACTCTGTAATGAATATTGTTCCGTTGCTCGGGAGAGATTGGATAAATATTAATGCATAAAGAAGGGAATTGCTGTAAAATAAATGAAGAAAATACGGCAAATTCAAGCGTTAGAAACAAAGTTAAAATTAGGAGTAAAAGATGAAATATTCTATTAAGGAAAAAGAAATACACATCGTTATTTCTGCAGCAAATTCCGGAAAGTTTAGGTTTAAGAAGAGGAATACTAAACTGGAATTCGGAGAAACGTTTTCAACGAGAGAAATACCGTTTGATAAGAAAACATACTTGGAATGGCAGATAGGATACGATGTCCCCGTTAAGGACGTCAAAGATGGGGAAGCGAAAACAAAGCTTAACAAAGAATATTTCGTAGGCAGTAATGGCAAGCAAAAATATCCTTACGAATTATCCGAATTAATATATGAAGCAGTGAAACTCGGTTTGATTTCAAAGAAAGAACTAAAGGATGTTCTAGATGAAGTCGCTAATTATAAGAATTTTATCGATCAAAAAGCTATTAGTGTTGAGCATCATTCAAAAATTACCATTAATGGAATAAGTTTTGAGGAAGCTAGCATTAAGCTACCTACGCTTTTTATGATTGAAACAATTGATAATACACAGATAGAAGTATCGATACAAAAACAGCAATATGCTAGCGGAATTCAGCCCATGGTTTATTTTTGTATACCGTTTGAAGCTTTTGTAGATTCACCTGAGTTATTAAATAAACCTTCGGTTTCAGGGGATAAACTTACATATATCATAGATAAGAACAATGTCCAAAATCTTGTTAGTATGGTAAAGATATTTGGCATGGTATCAAAGCGACATAATCATGATATTATTCAAATTATCAAAATATTACTAAAACAATAGGTGGATAAATAAAATGCAGGTGCATGTAGCGGAACATCTTCAGAGACACGAAAGAATACGACTTGGAAGCTATTATACTCCGGAAAAATTGGTAAGAAAGGTTTATGAATTTATAAGGCCGTATCTTATTAAACATCAGGACAATTCTGTAATATTCGACAGCGCCGGAGGTTGCGGAGCATTTTTAGCCGGTATTAACGGCTGTGATTATAGGGTAGCGGATCGCGATAACGAAGCATGCGAATTCCTAAGACAAAGCTATGATTCGGGGAAGATATTCTACACTAATTCATTGATAGGAGTAAGTAGGAAGAAATATTCAATAGGTCCTGACGCTTTTTTGATAATGATCGGGAATCCTCCTTATAATGATGTGACTTCAGAGTTTAAAAGCGGGGAAAAGGGAGAGAACTTATGTGACGAAGATCTATTTGACCGGGATATGGGTATTTCTTTTCTGAAATCATACAACAAATTAAGAGCGGATGTCGTATGTGTATTACATCCATTGTCATATTTGATTAAAGAAGCCAATTTTAAGCGATTGCGCGATTTTAGGGATAATTATAAGTTGGTAAGGGGAGAGGTGTTTTCCAGCGCATTATTCTCGGGGACAGGTTACGGTAAATTCCCTATTGTAATCGCACTTTATGCCAGAAGCAAAGAAGGCATGACATTCGAATATATCAGGAATTTTAAATTTAACGTATTAGATTATAATAACTCATTTGTGCTTTCAGGTTATAACACAACCGATGGGTATATAAACAAATATCCTCCACGCCGAAATGAAATAAGGGAATCCCCGATTGGTCTGTATTATTATACATTTCGTGATATTAATTCACTGAAAAAGAACACGACTTTCTTTACGAAAAAACATCCCAACGGAATCGTTGTAACGTTAGAGAACTTTTATGAATATTCATATCTCTATTCATTCAAGAAGTTATTTAATCCTGAAAATGCGTGGTTATATGGAAACTTATCTCCTCTTATAGACTCTAAAGATTTAGAACATAGTAAAAAACTTTATGTGTCATATGCTATCAAAACTAACAACCTTTTTGAAAAAAGAGTGGAGCTAGTTAAAAAGATAAAGGAATATTATAAAATTGGATTAGAAGATTTAAGAGATATATCTAATATAGAAAACAGAATTAAAGACAATTTAAACAGATTAATAACTTAGTCTAACAGTGACAATTTCCGGCTTTAACCCCAAAGCTCGCTGGGACAGGCATGTCCCCGAGACCGAAGAATCCCTGGACCCGGGCGAAATGAACGAGAAGATAGAAGTTCTGGCGTATTTCAAGGGCTTCAAGATCATTCCCCGAGCGTTCGTCCGCAATAACAGGGTCCACAGGATAAAAAGGTCACCTATAACTGGCAGGAGCGGCGCGGCCGGGAGGTCGTAAATTTCTTTTCAGTGGACATCGGGACCTGCCTGTACCAGATATCGTTCAACAACACAACCTACCGTTGGCAGATAGATAAAGTCATAGATGGTTCAAGGGCAAGCCGCTGATAGTTGGCACCCGCGGCAACAAGCGCCGGACGGTTGTCTGCGCGGCCAGTTATGAGGCCAAGGTGATGGGCATCGGCACGCCAAAGGCGGCGGTTTCGCGCTGGCATTGGCCGAAGACATTCGCCAAAAGATACATGATAATTTCAATATAACCGCGTCCGTAGGCATAGCATGGTATTGCTGTCCTTAATGAAGCCAACCTAACCGAGATCCTGGGCAGGACCCCTGTCGAAAAAATAGCAGGGGTGGGGGAGAGGACAGCGGAAATTTTATACACCAAAGGGGTCAGGACATGCCTGGATATTTACCGCGAATCCCCCGCTTTTTTTGAGCAAAATTTTGCGGGTTCGAAATCGTCCAGCGGCTGCGTCAGGCAGGCCTTGCCGCGGCCACACAGTACATCTTTGGCTGAACGGCCCCTGGAATGGCCAAATTAGGGCCTGGAACGCCCAAAATCAGGGCTCTGGGGGTCACAGGCGGCAAATCTTACCCATACCAGGTATTTGAGGCCGTAGAGCTACGGAGACGGCTCAATTTATCCCGCAGTTATTACACTCACCAGAAAGATGTCATAAGTACAAGCTTAAACACAAGGGAGTTGTCCACAGATTGTTCCGCGTGCTCCTGAACTTAACATAAGATATATTATAGGACGTTGTCTGGAGCACGAAAAGCAGGCCTGAATCGGCGTTTGGCGGCTTAAAGTGTTCAGTTTTTATTGATATTTGGCGGGATATTTATAGGGATTTCTTGAGGATCTTGAGCATCTGGTTGTGGACCTTCCCATTGGTTGCCAGGATCTGTTTGGAGTTATTATTATATTTATTACCCCTGAAATCGGTCACCTCTCCCCCGGCTTCTTCCACAATTAGCCAGCCGGCGCCGGTATCCCATGGGTAAAGGTCAAGCTCCCAGAAACCCTCGAGCCTGCCGCAGGCCACATAACACAAATCAAGGCTTGCCGCCCCGGCCCTTCTTACGGCCTGTGAAGCCAAAAGGAAGTTCCTAAAATGCTTCAAATTTTGTTCCATGCTCTTGCCCAGCTTGTAGGAAAACCCTGTCATCAGGAGGCTTTTTTTGAGGTCTTTTTGGCGGCTTACCGATATCCTTTTGCCGTTCAAAAAGGCTCCCTTGCCCCTTTGCGCGCAAAAAAACTCTCCCTGTGCAGGGTTATAGACTATTCCCAGGATGGGTTTGCCGTTCTGTTCAAGCGCCAGGGAAATTGCGTAAAAAGGGAATCCGTGGGTAAAATTCGTGGTGCCATCGATCGGGTCTATGACCCATTTCAGGCCGCTGTCGCGGCCGGTAATGCCTGATTCTTCAGCCAGAAAACCGATGTCAGGGAATTCCTTGCGGAGGGCTCCTATCAAGAGCGCTTCAACCTCGTGATCGACATTAGTCACGAGGTTGATGTCACCCTTGTAGGATATTTGCTTGATCTTCCTGGCGTTATTATTGAGATGTCTGCCTGCGCGCAGGACTATGCGGGAAGCGGCAGCGAAAGGCGCAACTATTTTTTCTTACCTTTGTGAGCCTTGCCGGAATAACGTTTTCTTCTTCTTTTTGATCTAAGCCCTTTTGGTACCGCCATCGTTCGCCTCCTTGTCTTGGTTTACCGGTTTCAACCCTATCTTGTCGGCTATCTCCACGACCTCTTCGGATGTGACATTATCTATCGTTTTGCCGCGCTTTTTCAAGTGTTCGTTGAACTTTACGGCTTTTTCCGTCATCATTTCATGCGTGACCTTCGAACCGCCGTATAACTTGAAATTATTGCCGACCGTTATCCTTTTCTTGCCGTCATCGCAATCGAATCCCAGGCCAAGCAGGGTCTTTTTAAGTTTTTCTTTTTGGCTCATCTGGCGACAGCAAGGTTGTTATTTATGTAAGATAGGAGCTGGTCTCTCTGTTTCTTTTCGGTATCCACAAATTGTATACCGGCTATAAAGGTCCTCTTGCCGTCCTTGTCGAACCTTTCAAGGCCGTTGCGGTCTTCGCACCAGGCAATGCGTCCCTTCGTCTTTATGGCATCATTTTTGCCGGGAAGCATTATATCCATGTCTATGATCGAGTCTTTAGGCAATATCTCATAGACAAGGACCGCTATACCGGATTCACTTATGTTCTTGCTGTTGGTCTGGAGTCTGGAAGGTTGTGCCTTGAGAAGGTTGTATTTTACATCGAGTTCGGCGTTAAAGCGCTCAGCTCTTCTCCTGTCAGGGCCGCCGCTGTAATAACCCTCTATCTTTCCGTGGGCCGCGAACTTATCCTGTATATCCCGCTCTTCCCTGGAGGAAAGGATATAGATAATGAACAACACTATAGTTGCAAATATGGATATTAAGATTATGCTCATTATATAACAGTATATACGTATTTACGGCTTATGTCAACGGGGAGACCGTTCAGACGTTCCATAGCTCCGATTCATAGTTATCAGACGGCAAAGTTATCTGTATAAAGCCGAATTCAGGGCAACGCTCGATCTCGGCGCCCGATTGCTCCACCGAAGCCAGTATTTTCACCGTTTCGCCCTTTATCCCTCCGAAATCGGAGAATTTTACCGCTATTTCAAGTATCTTTTCGAAAGCCGAACCTTCGCATCTCTTCTCCTTGGTCCACGAATTCTCTCCGGACGACTTGTATATTACATATCCATTAGGCTTTTTATCTTTTATCAGCGGGGCGGTCAGCTTAATGCCTTTTTCCGGGAATATCACGCTCAGGGACATGCCGTCCTCGGCAATATTCTGGGACAGGTCGAATCTCATATACAGGGTCCCTTCATTGTTGAAACCGAAGTACATCCTCTTGAGTATGGTCTCTGACTGGTGCATTGTCCCGCCGCGCTTGCTTACGTCTATAAGCCCTGCGTTTATCCACTCGAAATAATTTGAGTCCCTTCCGTCTATGTCCGGACGTATGTACCCGGCAGGTTCCCTGGCGATCTTCGTTTTTTTGGACCTTATGGGGCTCATAAGGTATTCGGGCGGTTTTTTCCCGGCAATGTTATACGCATTGGACAGGTGCATCCTGAATAGCCTGTCGAATTCGTCGTCGTTTGCCGAAGAATTGTCGTCTCCGTACCACCAGTTCCAATCGCTGCCTTCCGCGATATATATCTCCTTCCAGGCCTTTTGCAGTATTGCGGGATCGGGTTGGGTCTTTTCAAAATCTTTCAGCATATCCCTTGCCTCGGAAAGGTATTCCCAGGCCTTGTTCTTTTCCTCATGCCCGATCCAGATACAGAAATTTCCGTTGATCCAGGAGCCGGGGTGTATCCTGTCCAGCTTGTCCTGCGGGGCGAACCGGTCAAGGTATTCCGAGACGGTAACGGCTTTCAGGGACTGGTCGTTTTGCAGGTTCTTGTAAAGACATGTAAGGAAGTCTATTCCGTCGTTGCGGTAAAATTCCCAGGCATTCTCTCCGTCAAGGATTATAGGCACCAGGTAAGGTCTTCCTGAATCCGGGAGTTTCTCGCGTATGGAATGCAGCCTGCAGACAAAATCCGCAGCAGCTGCTTCGGCCGGCCAGCTCTGGTAGACAAAGCCTATTGCATCCGAGAGGCCCCTGTCCCTGAATATGAGGGACATCCTCCCCTGCCCCCTTTCGACTATATACGGCCTGTAGAGGGCTTCCGGGGTTTTTTGCCGTTGCAGCGACCTGAAGAGGACTTCCTCGTCCGTCGCAGCCCATTTAAGCCCGGATTCTATCATTAATTCAACTGCCTGGTCGCTGACCGAACCTTCAGAGGGCCACATACCGCGCGGGGGTCTTCCGAAACGCTCCTCATAGAATTTCACTGCGGTGTCTATCTGTTTTTTTGCGTCTTCGGGATGGCGAAAAGTGGTCTTTGGCAGGGTTATGCCCGGCAGCGAAACCCTTGCTATGTCGGTATCGCAAAGCAGCGGTAGTATGGGGTGGTAAAAAGGCGACACCGCCACCTCTATGGTCCCCTCCTCCTGTAGTTTTTTGTAAGAAGGTATTATGGACCTCATTATCTCGAGTTGTTTATCGAGAACAGCCTGCTTGTCTTTTTCCGTAAAATAATGGCCCTTTTTCGAAAGGGACTTGAGCTCATCGTCCTTGTTCCTGAACGAGGGATCTATCCATGACAGGTTAAAAAGGACCTGCAGATCGGTATAATCCTGGTCGGTGAATCTGCTTACGGTCGCAGAGACGCCTTCCTGGGTAAAATGCATTCCCCTCTTTGCCAGCAGGTCGTAGTACCTGGGGAAAGGTTTTATCATCATGTCCCAGTTAGCCATGAAGAAATTTCGCAGGATAAAAGCCTTCTCCTTATCGGTCAGTTCTTTTGCGGGTTTCAGGGACAACTCAAAAGGAAGGTCTTTTCTGGAACCCTCGGCAGAGATGTCTTCTATCTGTTCCATCAGCGAAGGCACCATATTGAATGTTTGGTGTATGCCCGGGAAGTCCTTGAGCATCAGGGCCATGTCCAGGTAGTCTTTTACCGAGTGGAGCCTTACCCATGGCATGGTAGTCTCGCCGTTAAGAGGGTCCTTATAGAAAGGCTGGTGCATATGCCAGACAAAAGCTACGTAAAGAGGTTCATTAGACATTGTCATTCCATCCTGTTGGAGATAAGCCCGAATGCTTTCCTGCTTCCGTAAGGCGTGTATGCCAGCAGATGGCCTCGGTTATGGCCTGCGCTCGCGTATTCCCTGAATACAGCGAGATCGACTATGCAAAACACCCTTTCCCCTGAAGCCAGGTAATTGTCCAGGCTCTCGTTTGTGTCCAGCTCATCCATGCTGTCGCGACCGCAATAGTACAGCCAGTAAACCGGGTTGGTCCTGAAAGTCACGAGGCCGTCCCCCGGTTTTACGGATCTATTGATGCTCTCCGCGAGATATTTAGGCGATTTCAGGATATCTACGTGCGGTATGACGAAATACGTTATCGACGCGCTGGCTGCGGCCACAATCGCCACGGTTATAATTATTGCCTTGAGAGGCTTTAGTTTTTGGTCCCAGTAGTAGGCCGTTGCGATAGCCGCTGCCGGGTATAAAGGAAGTATGTAGAGTATGTTTTTAGACTTGGAACTCGTAAAGAACAGGAATATGGCCAAGAACCAGATAATAAGGAGTTTTGACCGGGGGTCGGCCCATTTACCCGCCAAAAGGAGGACTGCCGGAGGAAGTATGAATATCCAGGGCAGGAAACCGAGCGGGAATGCGTAAAAATAATAATAGAAGGGTTCTTTGTGGTCAAAAGCCTGCAGGTACCTGCCGAATATCTGTTTTATGAGAAGCTCGTTGGTATAGGCCTCCCCTCCCCTTATGCAAGCGGGTATAAGCCACGAAACTATTATCAGCAGGAAGAGCGCAAAGCCCCATGCGGTCCCCTTGTCCAGCATATCTCTTCCCTTGCCTATCGACAAGGCATATCCGCCTACCGCTATTAACGGTAATATGAAGCCTACGGGGCCCTTTGTAAGGGTGGCTAACGCCATAAGGGCAAAAGATGCCAGATAAGAGAAAGTCCTTTCTCTTCCTTCCCGTGAAAGCCCTATATATAGAAGGTAGATCGAAGAGGTCACCAGAAGCGTGAATAAGGGGTCGAGCATTACCATGCGCGAGACGACTAAATACGCCAACGAAGTGCTTAGGATAAGGCCCGAGACCAGGGCAGTCCTTTTACCGAAGAGATCTTTTGCCAGCAGGTAAGTGATAAGGACTGTGCCGGTACCTGCCAAAGCCGACGGCAGGCGGGCTGAGACTTCGGAAAATCCCCCCATGATCATCCCGAAAAGGGATACTGTCCAGAAATAGACCGGAGGTTTTTGGGTATATATCTGTCCGTTCCTGCGAAGGGTTATCCAATCGCCGTTGTCGACCATCTCCTTGGAAACCGTTATATATCTTGTTTCATCGGGCGACCAAAGCCCCCTTGCCGAAATGCCCGGCAGGAACAGTGCGAAACATACTGCTATCAGGATTACTAGATCTATTGCCGTGCTGTTAGCGCGCATTCTGTTTTTTCTTATGGATCAGCATTATGTTGCGCAAATAGACTATGCTGCCGAAAGACTGCCCGAGTATAAAGACCGGGTCCTTCCTGTATATAGCGTATAAAAGCAATATAAGGCTTCCGAGTATGCTGAAATACCAGAACGCGGTAGGTACGACACTCTCCCCCTTCTTTTCGGAGGCTATCCACTGGACTATGAAACGCAGAGAAAAACAGGCCTGTCCTATCAGCCCGAAGATGACCCAAAAATTGATAAGGTTTGAACTCATATTTCCTCTCCCTTATAGTCAAGATGCCTTTTCTTCATCCATGCTACCGCGAGCAGGTCAAGGAAAGGCCTTACAAGTCTCTTCCTTATATTATACTTCGATTTTCCGTATTTTCTAGGATTATGGGAAACTTCCACTTCTTCTATTGCGAAACCTTCCATCTTGACCAGCGTGGGTAGGAACCTGTGCATTCCGTCATATAATTTTATGTTATCCAAGCAATGCCTCTTATAGGCTTTTAACGAGCAACCGGTATCTTTAATGTTCTCACCGGTAAGCCTGTTTCTTACAAAATTCGCTATCCTGGATGAAACGAGCTTTAGGAACGGGTCTTTCCTGTTCCTGCGCCATCCGTAAGCCATGTCGCAGCTCTTGAGTTTTTCCAGGAGTTTGGGTATATCCGCGGGATCGTTCTGGAGGTCGGCATCAAGTGTCACTATGGTCTCCCCCTTGGCCGTCCTGAACCCGCAGTCAAAAGCAGCGCTCTGTCCGCAATTCTTGCCCAGTGATATTATCCGTATCTGCGGGTAAATACTTCTGAGTTGTTTCATTGTTCCAAGGCTTGCATCCGTGGAGCCGTCGTCAACAAGGACGACCTCCGCGTTGTCGCCAAGTTTCGGCAGCACGCGAGATATCTTTTCCAGGAGTATGGGAAGGTTCTCGTTTTCGTTATATACAGGTATTATTATGGAGATCATCTGGCCTGTCTTTTAAAAAAAACCCCCCGGGGTTTTGGCCCCAGGGGGTTTTCATCTAACCTAAGTTAGAAGGTGACTTTAACGCTACCAGTCAATATCATAGCGTTGTCGTCGCTCTTGGTGTACGAGTCGGTGTTGTCCTTGTAGAAATCGCCGGGGAGGAATATACCGCCGGTGAGATCAAACTGGACATCTTCGGTATAATCGTATACCAAAGAAGCATCGACTTCGTTTCCAATGCTTCTCGACCTGCCGGTAACCTTCTCGGCAGCCCAGAAGTGGAGGTATCTCGCCGTAAGGGAGAGATCTTCCATGGGCTTGAGGCCACCATCAACATAAAGTGTCATGCTGTTGGTGCTGCCTGAAGGATCTTCCGGATCCAGGGTCTGGTAGATGTTACCGCCAACGCCATTCCATGCAGCGCCGGTACCAGCCATGTAATCACGGATCAACGACTTGAAGGAACCCTTGTACATCGGATCCCAACCGTTGAACTTGCCGCTGTTATCGGCATCCTCACCGGAAAGATAGGTGAAGCCAAGGCCGAAGTTCGGCGTATAGCTTACATCTTTCCAGAGGTAGTTACCGGAAACATCGACAGCCCAAGCAAGTCTCTTCCTTTCGATATCACCGGAAGCGACGTTATCTGAGTTAACGGTTCCGACACCTGACTCATCGATAAGTTTACCCCACTGTACCGCACCTTCACCGGACAGGGATAAATTCTCGACAGGGTCAATGTTGCCCCTCATGCCGAATACGTTAACTTCGTTTCTGTCATATACCCTGTTGCCATAGCCGTTGACGGTACCATCATAGATACCATTCCAGGCCTGATAATCAACAGGATCAGTGTAGCCGAGGTCCGAGTTGAAGCTGTCATCGTTCTTGTAGAAATAGTAAGCTTCAACGTTTGAGTTGTACTGGTCAAACTTGTAACCAGCGTTTATACCGGCCAACTCTTCCGGGTTGTTGCCATTGCTGGCTAAGTCCAAGCTGCTATCTACGATCTTCGAGTAGATAACATCGATGGTCCACGGATCGAGGTCCAAGGTCGCGCGAGCGGCATCATAGTAGGTCGATACGCTGTACTGCAGACCCTTGGGTCCTGATATCGCGGTGGCGTAGTTAGCTGATAAACCGGTTCCAACCAGGTAACGGTCGGGAACGGCATCTATGCGTGGGTCAGGGAAAGCGCCCGTGGTGTCCCTGAAGATACCAGGTCCGATTATGAAACCGTTTCCGAAGGTCAGGTCCTGACGACCGATCTTAAGCGTTAACGGCTGATAGAAAAACTCTTTCAGCGTTACGAACGCTTTGTTGACCACTACGTCAGTGTCCCAGCCTGTGCCGGCAACACCGCCCCACCTGCTCTGGTTGGCCAGAACTATGGACGCGGATACGTTGTCGGTAAGGTCCGAATCAACTCCAACCTTTATTGTGGAAAGGATGAAGCTGTCCGAATCATCGTTTACCGAATTACCTGAACCACCGAGGCCATCGATACCAGCGGCAGCCAAAGCCGGCCATCTCTGGTTCGTGGACTCTTCCGACTTGTTCCTCAAGTCGAAGTTGTTCATGTAGATCGCGCGCTCTTCTATGGAGCCGCTGACCTTTATGTTCTGTACCGCAGCGAACGTAGGAGCCGCTACCGCGACCACTAACGCAGCTACGAAGAGAACTTTCAATAACTTCATTGTTATCTCCTCTGTTTAGTTATATTCCGAAACAGGTTTAAACTTCAAACCCACGTATTTGCCTATTTATGTGCTTATCATCATGCTTTTGATAACTTCCGGCTTTTTAATTCATCCCTCCTTTCTCGCCATAATTTGAAGCTATCCATGATGTTAGAGCCTTGCTTCTTGGGGTATAAATTAGCACAGAAAGCGCTAATTTGTCAAGTATTTTTTGAGGATTTTCGGGTATTATTTAGCGCTTTTCCATCTCGATCGAACGCTGTATGGTTATCTCGATCCTGGGCGAGGTATCGGCGGAAATTATGGCCGTAGCGTCGTCGACAGAGACCCCTTCCGCGGGTTTGCCGTTCAGCGACACTACCTTATCCCTGGATTTCAGCCCGGCGAGGTCAGCGGGTTCCCCCACTATGACGCTGTTGACCACCAGGTCACTTCCGGAGTTATCAAGGAAGATCCCGACCCCTGTGAAAGAATATTTCTGGTAGTCGATCTTCTTCTTTGTGAGGTCTGCCCTTCTCTGGATGAGGAATGTGAAAGTAGTATTACCGGATTTTGCCAACCAGTCAGCTATGCTTTCTACCGATTTATCTTTTACGTTCAACTCACCGATCCGCAGGATCTCATCACCGGGTTTTATGCCTATCGCTTCAGCGCTGGTTACGGGGTTCACGCGGTAGACCATCACCTTTCCGTTTTCTTCTGCCAGCGCGATTCCGAAACTTTTTTCAATTATGCCCTGTTTCTCAAGGATCTCTTTTTCCTTTTTTTCTTTTTCAGCTTTTATGCGGGCCTGGGCTTCTTCGCGCAGTTTGTTGGTTTCTTCTATGCCTTCCATTGCAGGTTTGGATGAAGGGTTTATCTTCAGAGCCTTGTTGAATTGTTCAAGGGCCGCATTAAAATCTTTTAAGGCGAGGCATTGTTTTCCAAGCCTCACGAAGTTCTCTTCAGCCGAAAGAGCTTTTATCTCCGCGACATTTTCTTTTCTTAATTTCATTGTGCCGATCTTTATTTTGACCTCATAGTAATCAGGCCCTTCCGAGATCACGATGCCTTCGAACTTCCTGCCGTCTTTCATGGTTATTGTGTCCGGAAAAGTTTTTGCATTAAAAAAGAAAAATGTTAATGCAGCAGTCAACAGGAGCGGGATATATTTTTTGCGGTCGTATGCCATCTTGTCCTCCCTGTCTCAAAATAGGATGAGTTTCTTCTTTCCGTAAACCGAGATCTCCCTGATGCAAAAACCTGTCTCTTCCTCATTTTTGAGGAAGGTTATTTTTATGTATCTTGCTTTCGACAGCGGGAAGATGACCGTTTCCGTCCCTCCCCTTCCGGATTCGGTGGAGAAGACCCCGGTCCATAAAGAACCGTTGCCGGAAACTTCTATGTCATAGGATGAAGCGCGTGAAGAGCCCCATGCTATTATCAATTTATCTACCGCAATGTCCCGGCCAAGGTCGAGAATTATATACTGGGGTTCGCCCGGATCGCTGGCCCATTGCGTCCCTGCTTTTCCGTCAATGGCGTTCTTCGCGGAAAAGTCCTCGGTTTTTTCCTTGCCGGGAGACATGACAGACGAGGCATCCGCGCTTACTGCTTTGACCGCCAACGGGATGTCTAATTCGACCACTTGCGCCGGTTCTTCGGCATAACAGGCTGCGGCGCACGAACAGAAGAATAAAATGGTTAAGTATGAAGCGGTTTTCAGTGTATTTTACCCCTTGATTATAAAATTGTTCCATATAGCCGGTTGATTGTCAAGAAGCAAAAAAAGAAGGATGGAATCTCTTCCACCCTTCTTTTATATGTAATGTCCTGTACAGAACTGAGTTAACTTGATGCTTACTGGGTCGGCTGTCCGATGAATTCCGGGTTCAACCAGGTCTTCTCGTACGGAGGTATCGGGAACGTTACGGTGTCAAAAAGACCGGAAGCCGTCCTGAAGACACCTTTTACGGTACCCTTAACGGCACCGACGATAACACCGAACACCGGGTTGCTCTCCTTTATGGACTTGTCCATTTCGATCGGTATCTCTACCCAACCGGTAGCGAAGTTCGCCAGACCTCTGCGGAGCTTCGTTCCAGCATTAGCAGCGTAGGTAGGAACAGCCATTCCGATGACCAATGATATAACAAAGAGTACCAAGACCATCTTCCAAACGTTGTTCTTGAACATACTTTTGTGTCACCTCCTCTCGGTTAACATCATTGACGCAAATATAACACAGTATTTTGCGCCTTGTCAATAAAAAAATCAGAATTTTCTTAACAATACCTCGGAATTCCTGAGGACGCTGCGGACCCGTAGCATATCCAAGCCGCTGCCTATAAGCACGGAAACCGCCCTTTCCCGCGTTATAAGGTCATCTGGGGCATGAGAATCCGTGTTTATGACCAATTTTGCGCCTGCCTTACAGGCTGTCATGGCTACATGCCCGTTAGTTAACGAATGGCCCTTTTTGGTGGTTATTTCCAGGTATATCCCCTTCTTTGCAGCCGTTTTTGCCTCTTTAAGTGTTATCAAGCCGGGATGGGCCAGGATATCTATGCCGGTATCCAATGCTGCGGCATTTGTGCCCGGGATGACCGGCTCTACAATAGTTTCGCCGTGTACTATGATAAGCTTGATGCCGTTATATCTTGCATATTTGACTAAAGCGGCGATGTCTTTGGGGGGTACATGTGTAAGCTCCACGCCCGGGACAACTTTTATCTTGTTTGAGGTCAGGTTTTTTGCGGATTTTACTATTCTGGGAACGACAAAGTCTATGTTCGAAACGTCTACGTGGTCGGCAAGGCCGATACCCTTGTAGCCGATCGCAACAGCCCTCCTGACCAACTCGGTCGGGAGCAGCTCACCGTCGCTAAGCAATGTGTGCGTATGGAAGTCTATCATGATATTTATGGTGGGCCTGAGAGGACTCGAACCTCCCGCACGCGGTTTAGGAAACCGCTGCTCTATCCAGATGAGCTACAGGCCCAACGCTAAAATTCTATAAGTGAGAAGACTTTCCGGCCTTTGAGCTTATCACGGCCTTTAAGGAAAGTCAGCTCTATTAAGAACGCGACTTCTACTACCTTGGCCCCGAGTTTCTTTTCGACCAGGTCGCATACGGCGCTCATCGTGCCGCCCGTAGCGAGCAGGTCATCTATTATGAGCACGTTCTCCCCGGGCAATATCGCGTCTTTGTGTACCTCGAGGCAATCTTTGCCGTATTCCAGGTCGTATTCGACGCTATGTGTTTCATACGGAAGTTTGCCTTTTTTCCTTATTGGGACGACTCCGGCGCCCAACTTATAAGCTATGGGGCTGCCAAAGACAAATCCCCTTGCCTCAATGCACACAACCTTATCTATCTTCTTGTCGCTGTATCTTTCAGAGATCCGGTCTATCGCGTTACGGAACTTCTTGCCGTCCTTAAGAAGTGTTGTGATATCCTTGAATATGATGCCCTCTTTGGGGAAATCCGGTATGTCCCTGATAATACCCTTGAGTTCAGCAACGATCCTGTCCAGGTTCCCCGTCATTGCATCTCCTGGGAGGTCATATTCTTCCTTAATTTCCTCAGGGCGGCTTCTTCTATTTGTCTTACCCTTTCCCTCGTGATCTTGAATTTCTCCGCGACCTCCTCAAGGGTATGGGCTGTATCGTCCTTTAGGCCGAACCTCATGTTAAGGATCTCCTGTTCCCTTTTACTCATTTTACCCAGCAGGTCCGAGACCTTCTCTTGCCGCAGGTAGTTGGAGAGCTCCTCGGTGGGGGATACACTCTTGGTGTCCTCTATGAGGTCCATCATGGTCCCGCTGTCATCCTCTCCTACGGGTGCCTCCAAGGAAGTCGTCTGGGTCATGACCCTGTCGAGCTCCTGTGCTTTCTTTACGGAGATCTTCATGGACTTGGCGATCTCGGAGGAAGTCGGCTTTCTCCCCATCTTTTGGGAAAGTCTTTCGTTTACCTTCTTCCATTTGGCTGCGAGCTCCATCATATAGACCGGGATCCTTACGGTCTTGCCCTGGTTCGCCACCGCGCGCAGGATGAACTGCTTTATCCACCATGCGGCATACGTAGAAAAACGGAACCCTTTCTTGGGGTTGAACTTCTTTACGGCCTTCATGAGGCCGAGGTTCCCTTCTTCGATCAGGTCCAGCAACGGCACGCCGAAGTAGCTGTATTTCTTGGCGATGCTCACTACAAGGCGAAGGTTGGACTGTATCATCCTCTTCTCCGCCTTTACATCGCCCTTCTTGGCCAACTTGGCCAATTCGATCTCTTCCGCGGCTGTCAAAAGCGGTATCTTCTCTATATCCTTAAGATACGCCTTTATGGGATCCATTTTGCCTCGCTGTTATTTTTTGTTAGCCAATACAGCCTGTGCTGCAGCGAGCCTTGCTATCGGGACCCTGAACGGCGAGCAGCTTACGTAATTCATGCCTGCCCTGTGGCAGAACTCGATGGAACGCGGATCTCCGCCGTGTTCGCCGCAGATGCCTACCTCGAGGTCCTTGCGGCCTTTCCTGCCGCGCTCGATGCCGATCTTTATTATTTCTCCGATACCCTGCTGGTCTATCGTCTGGAACGGATCATCCGGCAGTATGCCTTTCTTGAGATAGTCCGGCAGGAACCCGCCGATATCGTCGCGCGAGAAACCGAAGCCCATCTGCGTCATGTCGTTCGTTCCGAACGAGAAGAACTGTGCGACCGAGGAGAGTTTATCCGCGACAATGGCGGCCCTCGGGATCTCGATCATCGTGCCGAACATGTGCTTGATCGACTTGAGGTTATATTTTGCCAGCACTTCGGCATAGACCCTCTTAGCTATGGCAAGCTGGTCCTCGAGTTCTTTCACGTCGCAGACGACCGGTATCATGATCTCGGGATAAGGCTTTTTGCCTTCCTTGGTCAACTCTGCGGCTGATTCGAGGATGGCGCGTATCTGCATCTCGCTTACCTCGGGATATGTGACACCGAGGCGTACGCCGCGGTGGCCCATCATCGGGTTGGATTCGTGCAGGCCTTCAGCGCGCTTTGAAAGTTCATCCATGGATATATCGAGGTCCTTCGCGAGCTGTTCAAGCTTGTCCTTCTCGCGCGGAACGAACTCGTGGAGGGGCGGATCGAGTAGCCTGATAACTACCGGATAACCGTCCATCGCCTCTATGGTGCCCTTGATGTCCTTCTTTACGAACGGGAAGAGCTCGTCTATGGCCCTCTTCCTTTCATCCAGTGTATTGGAAACGATCATCTTCCTGAGGATGAAAAGAGGCTCGTCCGAACCCTTTCCGTAGAACATATGCTCGGTCCTGAAGAGCCCGATGCCTTCGGCGCCGAAGAGACGCGCTTTCCTGGCATCTTCGGGAGTGTCGGCATTTGTCCTGACGCCGAGTTTCTTTATGGAATCGCAGACCTTGAGGAACGATTCCAGCAACTGGTTCTCTTCCGAGGCGTCCATCATAGGCAGTTTGCCCTCATATACATTGCCTTTGGTGCCGTTGAGGGTAAGCCAATCGCCTTCCTTCAATACCTTTCCGCTCTCGACCTTGACTTCCTTGCTCTCATAGTTGACGTGCAGTGATCCGCAGCCGACGATGCAGCACTTTCCCCATCCGCGCGCTACCAGCGCCGCGTGTGATGTCATGCCGCCTCTTGCCGTGAGTATGGCCTCGGCTGCCCTCATGCCTTCTACGTCCTCGGGGTTAGTTTCCTCGCGGACGAGTATGACCTTCTTGCCCTGTTTTTTCCATTCGACAGCATCGTGCGCGGAGAATACTATCTGCCCGCATGCGCCGCCCGGACCGGCCGGAAGGCCTTTGGACATCGGCTTGTGCGCAGCTTCGACCTTGGGGTCTATAATAGGATGCAGCAACTCGTCCAGCTGCGACGGTGTCACACGGGAGACCGCAGTCTCCTTGCATATGAGTTTTTCTTTAAGCATATCGACCGCCATGCGGACCGCGGCAGGGCCGTTGCGTTTTCCTGAACGGCACTGGAGCATGAAGAGTTTGCCCTTCTCGATAGTAAACTCGATGTCCTGCATGTCATGGTAGTGTTTTTCGAGACGCTTACGGATATCGGCCAGTTCCTTGTATATCTTGGGCATGACCTCTTCAAGCGTCTTGAGAGATTTATTATGCTCGGATTTCGAATAGCCGTTGATGGGAGCCGGCGTCCTTATACCGGCGACCACATCCTCACCCTGCGCGTTGATCAGGAACTCTCCGTAGAAATCGTTCTCTCCGTTACCGGGGTTCCTAGTGAAGGCGACGCCCGTGGCCGAATCATCACCCATGTTCCCGAAGACCATGGTCTGGACATTTACAGCGGTGCCCCATTCGTCCGGGATACCCTCGATGCGGCGGTAGCTTATGGCTCGCCTTCCGTTCCATGATGCGAACACGGCGCCTATGCCGCCCCAAAGCTGTTCCATCGGATCGTCCGGGAACTCTTTCTTGAGGACTTCCTTTATCTTGGCCTTGAACTGGCTGCAGAGGACCTTGAGGTCATCTGCGGTCATTTCGGTATCGCTGGTGTAGCCCTTATCCTTCTTGAGCTTGTCCATTATCCTTTCGAGCTGCCTGCGGATGCCCATGTCGTCGGCAGGCTCGATGCCTGCGGCTTTTTCCATGACAACATCCGAATACATCATTATAAGACGGCGATACGCATCATAAACGAAACGGGTGTTCCCACCGCTCTGCTTGATAAGGCCTGGTATGGTCTTTTCGGTCGTTCCGACATTGAGGACCGTTTCCATCATACCGGGCATGGATTTACGCGCACCCGAACGGACGGAAACCAGGAGCGGGTTTGACGGGTCGCCGAACTTGCGGCCCATTATCTTCTCTACCTGCGCAAGGGCCCTGTTCACGTCGCCTTTAAGCGCCGCCGGATAGGTCCTCTTGTTCGCGTAATAATAGGTACAGACTTCCGTAGTTATAGTGAACCCCGGCGGTACCGGAAGTTTAAGGTCCTTATGCCCTGCCATCTCTGCCAGGTTGGCGCCCTTTCCGCCCAGGAGATTCTTCATACTTTCATTTCCGTCGGCCTTACCTCCGCCGAACGAATAAACATATTTCTTAGATCCTTTTGACTTCACCTTTGCCGCAACCTTTCTGCTCCCCATCTTAGTAAGCTGCTCCTTTCGTTATTGTAATTTAATCTTTGAAAGATCGGCCGCTTTGTTCATGTATACGGCCTGGATTGATTTAAGTAATGAAAGCCTGTTGGCCCTCAAGGCCTGGTCGTCCGCGTTGACGACTACTTTCTCGAAGAACAGATGGATAGGCCCGGAGAACGCTTCCGCATAAAGTTTCGTCGCCCCGGTGTAATCACCCGCCTCTATCCTGTTTTCTATCTTGCCGCTGTTCTTTGCGTAAATATCCCAGAGTTCATGTTCAAGCTGTTCCCTGAACAGATCCGGATTTACCTTCATCTCCTCTGCCTTGAAATCCTTTGCGCCTTTGAGTATATTGGAGACGCGTTCTGCCACCTTTGCGGCCTCCAGGAAATACTTGGCTTGGGATATAGAGGAAAGGTCTTCAAGCTTCTTGCCGAGCCGGTCGAACTTGCCGATGCCGGGCGACAAAACAGAGTCTATGATATCATCTTTATAATTTTTGTCCAGCAAAATATTCTTCAGCCTTTCCTTCTGGAAAGTTATTATCTGCGATCTTACCTTGGCCCTGTCGAAGGCCGAAGCCTGCCCGTACAGGTCGAAAGACCTGTCTATCAGGTCCTCCAGGGAAAGCGGATATTTCTTTTCGACAAGTATCTTGAGCAGTCCCAGGGAAGCCCTGCGTATTCCGTAAGGGTCTTCGCTGCCGGTGGGCACAAGCCCTATGGAATAGAACCCGACTATGGAATCGACCTTATCGGCTATCGCCAGGATGGCCGATATACTGTCTGAGGGCAGCGGATCGTTCGGCCCTTTCGGAAGATAATGTTCGTAAAGGGCCCTGGCGACCTCTTTGTCCTCCCCTGTCCTCTTCGCGTATTCGCGGCCTACTACGCCCTGCAGGTCAGGGAACTCCTTGACCATTTGCGTTACGAGGTCTGTCTTTGAAAGAAGGGCTGCCATCTCGACTTTCTTTTTGTTGTCCTCGGAAAGCTTGAGTTCCCCGGCTATGTAGCGGACCAGTTCCTGCAGCCTTTTTGTCCGGTCGTACACACTGCCCAGTTTTGCCTGAAAGACCACGCCTTTGAGAAGGTCTATCCTGTCCTCGAGCCTAAGCTTAAGGTCTTCTTTAAGGAAGAACATGCTGTCCTTGAGTTTAGCATTGAGTATGGCCTCGAAGGTATTGCGTATCAGGGATATGTCCTTGCGTTTGCCGTTAAGTACCCCAACGAAAGATGCCAGGGCTTTTCCCTTTGAGTCCTTTAAAAGGAATATCTTCTGGTTCTTGGCCATGGAGCTTTCAAGGACCTCAGCGGGCAGGTCCAGGTAATCTTTCGAGAACTTCCCTATAAAACCCGAGGGTTCCTCCGACAGGTATGATACCGTCTCGAGCAGTGCCATGTTAAAATCATCAGATGCCCCTTCCTTTTTAGCAGCGTCTTTAAGGAAAGCGGATATCTTTGAGCTCCTTTTGTCCCCGGACAGTTCAACTCCCCAACCCTTCAGTTTTATGAAATAATCGTTTACGGACCTTACCTTTGCCGTTTTCATGACCGCACTCTTATACCTTGGCATGCGGGTATGGTCGGAGGAATCAAGAGACCCGTACTTGAACGGGATCACTTCATCGCCGTAAAAGGCAAGTATTGACCTTACAGGCCTGGCGAATTTGGCCCCGCCCGTCTGCCATTTCATGACCTTCGGGAATCTCAGGGACCCTATCGCTTTGGGCAGTATGGCCGAAAGGACTTTTCTTGTGGGAAGGGATTCCTTGGCCCTCTCAATAAAAAGGTATTCGCCCTTAGGGGTGGTCTCAATCTTTATATCGCTTATCTGCGCGCCTTTCGATTTCAGGAACCCAAGGCATGCCTGTGTGGGCCTGCCGTCCTTGTCGAATGCGGCCTCTTTAGATGGACCGCTGACTTTCTCGCGCTGTGCTTCCTGCCTGGCCGTGATATCTTCTACGTGCACCACTATCCTTACGGGTGTCGAGAAAGAGCGTATACTTCCAAAACCTATCCTGGATTCCTTCAACCCTGATTCTATTAGCGAGCGCAGCTGGTTCTCCGCCGGCGGCAAATAACCCGCAGGTATCTCTTCGCAACCTATCTCAAGCAGGAAATCTTTCATGGCGTTCTCTTTATTCTTCATCTGTCGTTGATCGTCTCCAAGTAGAGCGCCGCGCATGATTTTGCCAGGTTCCTTACCCTGGCGATATATGTCGGCCGCTCCGTGGTGCTTATGGCCCCGCGGGCATCCATCATGTTAAATGCGTGCGATGTCTTTAATGTGAACTCGTATGCCGGGGTGACCAGTTTTTCCGCTATGAGCCTTTTTGCTTCTTTTTCATAAGCGGTGAAGAGGTCCATATACATTTTCGGATCGCTTACTTCAAAGTTATAGCGCGAACATTCCTTTTCGTCGCTTTTGTGTATATCGCCGTAAGTGTGATTCTCGTCCCACATGAGTTTGTAAAAATCATACTGCCCCTGCATGAACATCGCTATCCTTTCAAGGCCGTAGGTTATCTCGCAAGGGATCACGTCCAGTTCAATGCCCCCCACCTGCTGGAAGTAGGTGAACTGCGTTACCTCCAGGCTGTCTAACCATACCTCCCAGCCGAGACCTGAAGCGCCCAGGGTCGGCGATTCCCAGTCATCCTCAACGAACCTGAAATCGTGCTTCTTCAGGTCTATCCCGAGACTCTCGAGGCTTTCGAGATAGAGCGCCTGGACATTCTCAGGGGCCGGTTTAAGGATCACCTGGTACTGGTAGTAATGCTGGGCCCTTAAAGGGTTATCTGCATACCTGCCGTCGGTAGGACGCCTCGACGGCTGGACAAAAGCGACATTCCAGGGATCGCTGCCCAGGCTCCTGAGGAACGTCAAGGGGTGGAACGTGCCCGCCCCGACCTCGATGTCATACGGCTGCGCTATAAGGCAGCCTTTTCCGGCCCAATATTTTTCCAGCCCCATTATGAGGTCCTGAAAGGTCATTATCTTTTTCTTCTTCATCTCTTTAGCTTTTGCAGCTCCTTTATGAATTTTTTTGACTTAAGGGGCTTTTCTATATGGGAAGCCACGATCTTTTCTATGAGCGAATTAAGCTCTCCCTCTATCGACCTTGATATCCTGAATTTTATGAGCGAACCGGGCCTTGCGCTTTTGAGATGGTTCAATGTCTGCGCTGTTCCCATCGTGATCTCTTGCGCGAACTGGTCATGCCTTGAACAGTCCTGGCACAGGAGCCCTCCCCTGCGCATGCTGAACTTTATTTTTGACGCCGGGCCTTTTACTGCAAGTTTTTTCCCGCAAGCCGAGCACCCTTCTGTAGTAGGCGCAAAACCGAGCAATGAAAGCAGCCTGAGCTCGAAGATGCGGGCTATCTTTCCGGCTTCCTCCCCCGCTGAAAGCAGCTTTAGGCTGCCAGTCAGCAGGTCATAGATCTCGGCGTTCTTCTCGGCCGGTTCAGTCAGCTCATCCGTCAACTCGGCCATATAAGAGGCGTAAGCTATGGCAAAAAGGTTTTTCCGTAACCCGAAGAGACCGTCTACCAGGTCGCATTGGGTTATGTTCTGGAAATCGCCCTTGGATCTTTCATAGAACACTATATTGTTTATGCTGAAAAGCTCTGCAAGGCTCCCGTATTTCGATCGGTCGCCGCGTATACCTTTAAGCACGCCCTTTATCTTCCCGAAGTCCCTTGAGTAGAAAGAGGCGGTAATGCTTGTTTCCCTGAGGTCTTTCCTGTTAAGGACGACGGCCTCAGTTGCCTGTATCGCCATGCTTCTTCTTTATGGAAATACTTTCCGGGAGTGGAACTATGCCTCCGGATATGACAAGTTTAAGCCCCTCATCTATGCTCATATCGAGCCTTATAAGGTCCTTCTCCGGTACTAGCAGGAGGAACCCTGAGGTCGGGTTAGGTGTTGTCGGGACGAATACGTTTATGACTTTCTCGATAGTCTTGTCCTGCACTTCCCCCTTGCCCTCCGATGTGACGAAGCCTATAGCATAAACTCCCTGCCGCGGGAACTCTACCAGCACTACCCTGGTAAAGAGCCCCTTTGATTGCCCGAGGAAGGCATGGCTCATCTCTTTCATGGCGCCGTATACCTTGCCTATCATCGGGAATTGCAGTATCTTGTTCTCAAAACGCGAAAAGAAATTCCTTACGATAAGGACCCTTGTGCAAAAGCCTATGATAGCTATAGCTACCACAAGCAATATGAAGACGAGTATCTTTGCTATGGCTACCAGCACGATGCTGTCGGGTATGAACGGTTTTAGCGACTTGACTATCGGCTCAAGAAATATCATGTTCGTCTTGTCCAGGATGAATTTGACGAGCCAGACGGTCACTATGGCCGGAAGTATTACCGCGAGCCCTGTTATGAAATTTTTTCTGACGGATTTAAACATATCAGCACCTGTATAAAAGCTGGAATATCCAAAGCGTGGTCAATATCCCGATCGCCGCGCCCGCGATCACTTCCCAAGTGGTATGTATCCCTTTTTTTACCCTTGATGCCGCCAGCAATGCCGCCATGATAAAAACAAGGGCGACTATTATTATGTCGTTGGCCAGGAAGGCGGTAACGGTCCATACCGAGAAGGCGAACGCCGAATGTCCGCTCGGCCATCCTCCCCTGAAAGGCGTGCCTCTGTGCAACAGTAGTTTTATGAGTATGACAAGGACCATGATGAATACAAGCGATATGAATGTCACATGCCATGGGGATTGCCTGATACGCAGCATTGCGTCCGGGAGGTTTATTATCTTAATGCTCTTGAAGAATATAAGGTAACCTACCACCAGCGCGTAGATGGAGGATACCAGGACGCATCCTGCCGCGATGTCCTTGGCCATCTTCGCCATATGATGGAATTCCTTGGTGAATATGTCGACCGCAAATTCAAGCGCCGTGTTGAACATTTCGGCTACGATCACCAGCGTGACCGCACTAAGGAGCATTATGAATTCCGTTGTATTCAGGTTAAGCATAATGCCAAGGAAGATTACCGCAGCCGCAACAACAAAATGTATCCGCATGTTCCTTTGCGTCTTAAGGGTGTGCTTGAGCCCCTCTATGGCGTAGTTGAAGGAATCGGTTATGCCGCGTTTTTTCATGTTCTGTCCAGAAGTTCCTTTTCTTTCTTCCTCATCTTTTTACGGGCTCCGGGTGAAGTATCGTCATATCCAGAGAGATGCAGTATGCCGTGTATGATGTATAATTTAAGCTCATCGGATATGCCGGTGCCGAACCTCTTGGCGTTCTTCCCGGCGGTATCGACCGATATTGCTATATCCCCTGTTTCGAAGGCCAGGACATCCGTAGCCGCGCGCCTGTTCTTGAACTTCCTGTTCAGGCGGCGTATGCCCTTATCATCCAGGAAGAGTATACTTACACCTGCCCTCTTCGAACCTAATTCCCTGAGAATCCTTGACGCATATCTTCTCGCAGTCTCCTTTGAGAACGGTAATCGCGCGTCCTGCGTCAATATGACCGTACGGTCCTTACGCTCCGTTCTTGTCTTTGCCATTCGGGTATTGGACCCTTGTATGGTATACGCCGGTCAATACCTTGGTAAAGGTTGCGGCGATAGTATTGAGGTCCTTGAGCGTCAGGTCGCATTCGTCAAGCTGGCCGTCTATGAACTTGTTGTTGATTATCCTCCTGACCAGTTCTTCCAGGTTGGAAGGGGTCGGGTTCTGAAGGGTGCGCGATGCCGCTTCTACCGAATCAGCCAGGTGGACTATTGCCGTTTCCTTGGTCTGCGGTTTAGGTCCGGGATACCTGAATCCTTCTTCCTCAAGCTTGGCGAGGTCTTCCACGGATTCCAGGGCCCTCTGGTAGAAGTAATAAATAAGGCCGGTCCCGTGGTGTTGTTCTATGAAATCTATTAATGCCTTGTTCAGTCCGGCTTTTTTCGCTTTTTCGATGCCGTCCTTTACGTGATTAATTATTATCAGGCTCGACATGGTCGGCGCCAGTTTATCGTGCTGGCTTTCGGAGACCATCTGGTTCTCCGCGAAATACTCGGATTTTTCCACCTTGCCTATATCGTGGTAATATGACCCGACCCTGGCAAGCAGGCCGTTGGCCCCTATGGCATCGCAGGCGGATTCGGCAAGGTTACCCACTATAAGGCTGTGATGGTATGTCCCCGGGGCCTTTAGTATGAGTTCCTTGAGAAGCGGTTTATTAGGGTCGGCCAGCTCGAGGAGAGATATGTTGGTGGTTATATGGAAAAGCGACTCAAAAATGTGCAGGGTCCCGACTATTATGACTCCCACCGCGAGGCCGTTCATGAAGTACATCGCCGCGTCCTTGAATAGGATGTCGCTCTCCAGGTTGTTCAGGATGCCCAGGCCTATCGCGCAGAAAGCCCCGACAATCCCCACCATTACGCCTGCCTTAAAGAGCTCGGACCTGTTGCGGACCGACCTTACCATATATACGCCCACGACGCTTCCCGCAATGAATGTTAAGGAGGAATCAAATCGTTCTCCTACCACAAGCCCGGCCAACAGGCTTGATACTAAGGCCATTATTATGGCCGGCCTGACCCCTAACAGCAATGCTATCAATATGGGACCTATTGCTACCGGGACAAGATATGCGGGACCCCCGGAAAGGGATATGGCTTTTCCTATCGCGGTCATGACCACGACCATCGCCGCAATAAGAGACAGGTGCCTGTTGTTTGAATAGATCGCGGGCTCATAATATTTGAAATACATAGCGGGTATTATCACCAGGACTATCACCACAAGGGCTATGCCGAATATGGACAAGGCAAATTTTTTCTCCGATACAGACAATATCCTTATCGCCTCGAATTTAGCCAGGTGGAAAGCGGTTACCTTCTCGCCCTTCCTTATTATCTGTTCACCCGTGAGGACGTCTATATATTTGTCCTGGTCGGGAACGGCGGCTATCGCCTTCTCCCTGCGGGAGGATGTCTCTACGGCGTTGGATTTGAGGTTAGTCGAGAGCGAACCTATGGCCATGTTCCTTACGGTGGATTTCAGTTTGTTGTCTGCTATGGCCTGTTCGTTGAAATCTGAAGCCGAAAGTTCTGAAGGTGTCTTAAGGGATTTGACCTCTGTGTCAGATTCCGTTTTCGAGGTAATATTTCTCACGCATATAACGTTCTTGCCCTGCTTCTTGAGGCTTTCCTTCTCCTCGGCGGAAATTATGCCTTGGGAGAATGCGTCACCGAGTTGTTTCAATATTATCGGTTCCGCTTTGTCGGTATCCGGTGATTGCAGCAGGATTTTAAGGTCGGCATCCGACAGGCCGAACTTGTTCAATGCCTTCAGGCGTGCGAGCCTTTCTTCCGAATTAAGGTTCTCCGAGGCCTTGGCCTCTTTAACAGCCGAGAAGGCCGCTTTGATGTTCTCGGAAGCGGCATCGTATACGGCCGGGTCGATGTCATAGACATCCTTTACCGCCAACGCGGCCTCATTCTTCATTTCGGTCGTTTTTTCGTTATCTACCCCTGCCTTAAACGAGAAGTCCATTGGAGCGTAGATGTCCCTGTCCGCGACCTTTCCGACCTGGGGCTGGCCGCCGTAGGGTGTCTTTCCCAGGTAGACCACGGATACGAGAGCTATGCAGGTGCCTATGGCTATAAGCAGCCTTGCAGATATATCCCTGGGCAAAGGTCTGGATCTTTTGAACATCTCTTTGTATATCATTGTTTTCCGTTGTACCTCTCGTAGGCCTTTATTATGTCCTGGACCAGTTCGTGCCTTACTACGTCATCTCCAGTAAAGTAAGTGAATTTTATTCCTTCTATATCTTTCAGCACTTCCTGTGCCTGGAGCAGGCCGACCGCTTTGCCCCCCGGCAGGTCGCTTTGCGTAAGATCGCCGGTTATAACGGTTTTGGAATCGAAACCCAATCTTGTCAGGAACATCTTCATCTGTTCTGCCGTGGCGTTTTGTGCTTCATCCAGGATGATGAACGAATCGTTTAGCGTCCTTCCCCTCATGAAAGCCAGTGGCGCTACTTCTATGACCCCCCTGCTGAGGAACCTTTCTGCCTTATCAAGGTCCATCATCTCGTAAAGCGCGTCATAGAGGGGCCTCAGGTAAGGTGATACTTTCTCCTCAAGGTCCCCCGGCAAGAAGCCCAGGCTCTCTCCCGCTTCTACCGCAGGCCTGGTAAGGACTATCCTGCTTACATGGCCGAGCTTAAGCGCGTTTATGGCCATAGCCATGGCAAGGTAGGTCTTCCCGGTTCCCGCCGGCCCTATACCGAAGACTATGTCGAACTGCCTTATGGCATCCACATACGCTTTTTGTCCGGCTGTCTTCGGTGTGACGAAAAGCTTCTTGGACATTATCTCTATCTTGTCGAGGTAAATAGAGTGCAGGTCTATGTCGTTGCTTCCCTGCAGGGCCTTAATGGCGTAGAGTATCTCATGCTGGTGCACAGCGCGGCCCATCCTGATAATGTCGAGCAGCTGCTCGAACAGCCTGGAGGCTTTTTCGACTTTTTTGCCGTCGCCGCCGATAGTGAGGTTTTCCCCGCGGGCGGTGACTTTGACGTCGAACTCTCTCTCGATGGTCCTAAGGTTCTCATCGTGCCTTCCGAACAGGACGCGCGCTTCCTCGTTGCTTACCAGCTTAAAGGTTTTGTCCATAACAACCTATTTTATGTACTCGTTTTCCTCTATGATGACCGCACCGGCCTTGGGTATCCTTATGGTCATGCCGGGACGTAGCCTATCCGGGGACTTGAGGATATCCTTATTGGCGTTAAATAGGTTTTTCCATTTTTTGGTCGTTCCATAGAACTTCATTGATATCTTCTGGAGGGTATCGTTCTTCTGGACCTTGTAATCCGTGAACTCTTCTTCCGCCGCTACCTCTATCTCTTCTACTACGGGTTCATAAGAAGAGCTTGTTTCATAATTCGTTACCGCGGTCTCGTTAGTTGTGCTCCTTACCCTGCTCTCTTTTTCAACCGAAGGGACCTCTACCTGGACTTCCAGGTATTCCCTGGTTGTCTTTCTCTCTCCGGCCGAAGGCGCTGTCCCCGTAAGGTAACCGCGGTTCCCGGACGAATCGCTCAAGTCCTGGTCAACCCTTTCCCTGGTGACCATCTTTGTGTTCACCGAACATCCCGCGAGGGATGCTGCCACTACCAGCATTACGACTGACACCGCATATTTCCTCATGCTCCCCTCCTCCTATTTTTTTAGAGCTTGTCCGTTTATGGAAATCCCCAATTCCTTGAGTTGTTTGCCGGATACTTCGGAAGGCGCACCGGTCATGAAGCAGACCGCTTTTTGCGTCTTCGGGAATGCTATGACATCCCTTATGCTGTCGGTGCCGGTCATCATGGCCACCAGTCTGTCCAGGCCCGGGGCGATGCCGCCATGGGGAGGCGCGCCATACGAAAAGGCTTCCAACAGAAAACCGAACCGAGCTTTGATCTCCTCCTCCCCAAGTCCTATTGCCTTGAATATCTTTTGCTGGATCTCTTTGTCATGGATCCTTATGGAGCCCGAACTCATCTCCACGCCGTTCAGTACCAAGTCGTATGCCTTTGCCCTTACTCTTGCCGGGTCCTTTTCTATATATTCCTTATCCTCGTCATATGGAGCCGTAAACGGATGGTGTTCCGCTTCCCAGCGTCTCTCCTCATCGTTATATTTGAACCACGGGAATTCCACAACCCAGAGGAAATCGAACCTGTCCCTGTCGATAAGCGAATATTTTTCGGCGAGGGACATCCTCAGGTGCGCCAGCGCAGAATTTACGACAGCCGCTTTATCGGCTATGGCGAATATCATGTCGCCTTTTCCCGCGCCCATCTTCTTTATGAGGGTCTTCTGTTGGGCCTCCGGGAAAAACTTTGATATGGGCGAATCAAGGCCGGTGTCTGTGACCTTGAAATATGCCAGTCCTTTTGCGCCGCCTTTTATGGCGATCTCCGTAAGGGTATCTATCTCGCTTCTTGATATGTCCGATTTACCTTTCAAGTTCAGGGCTTTTATTATCCCGCCCGATTGTATCAGCTTTTCGAATGTCTGGAACTGGCTTCCCTTGACCGTTTCGGTTATGTCCGAAAGCTCCAGCCCAAAACGGGTATCGGGTTTATCCGTCCCGAACCTGTCCATGGCTTCTTTATGTTTTATCCTCGGGAACGGGGTCTTGAGGTCGATGCCTATGGCCGACTTGAATATCTCTTTTATCATCCTCTCGGTTATATCGAGTACGTCGTCTACGTCCACGAATGACATCTCGATATCTATCTGGGTGAACTCGGGTTGCCTGTCCGCCCTGAGGTCTTCGTCGCGGAAACACTTTGCTATCTGGAAGTATCTGTCAAGTCCCGATACCATCAGGACCTGCTTGAACAGCTGCGGGGACTGCGGTAACGCGAAGAATTTTCCCGTGTTTACACGGCTGGGGACCAGGTAATCCCTGGCTCCTTCGGGGGTGGATTTTGTGAGTATAGGTGTTTCCACCTCGATAAAACCCTCATTATCCAGGAAGCTTCTTGCCACTTGGCAGACCTTGTGCCGTATTATGAGCTTGTCGCGTGCCGACTTTCTCCTTAAGTCTATGAACCTGTAGGCATACCTGAGTTCTTCCGAGATCTGCCCTTCGTCCTCGACCTCGAACGGAGGCGTCTGAGCGGTGTTGAGTATAGTGAGCGCCCCGACGGCTATCTCGATCTCCCCGGTCTTGATCTTGGGGTTCTCGGTCCCCTTCGGCCTCATGGCTACGGCCCCTTCAACCATAATTACAAATTCATTGCGAAGGGTTTCGGCCGTGTCGTGCAGGTCCTTTGACGTCGAAGGGTTAAAGACTATCTGCGTCAGGCCATACCTGTCGCGCAGGTCAATGAATATCAGCCCTCCATGGTCGCGTCTTCTGTGGACCCACCCGCAAAGGGTGACTTTTTTACCGTTGTCCGCAGAAGTCAATTCACCGCAAGTATGGGTTCTCTTCATATATTGGAAAAGATCCTTTCAATCTCTGATATAAAGTCCCTTTCCGGGACGGCTTTTTGTTCTTTTGTGGACATGTTTCGCAGCGTGACCGAATGGTTCTTGAGTTCGTCCCCGCCGATTATGGCGGCATACCTGGCGCCGAGCCTGTCCGCCGCCCTCATCTGTGCCTTAAGTGACTTTCCTTCATAGTCAAGTTCGCAGGATATCCCCTGCGCCCTAAGCTCCATAGCCATGTTGAAGGCGATCTTGTATTCTTCCTCGCCCATGGTGGCGAAGAATACTTTTATGCCATCGGTAAGTTCCGGCATCTCGGCGAGCGCCATCACGGTCCTCTCTATTCCGATGGCGAAACCGCAGGCTCCCTTGGGTTGCCCCCCGAGCTCCTCCACCAGGTTGTCATACCTTCCGCCGGCGCCTATCGCGTCCTGCGCCCCAAGTTTCTTATGGGTCACTTCGAAGGTAGTCTTCGTGTAGTAGTCAAGTCCCCTTACAAGATAAGGATCTACGATATAGTTTATCTTCAGGCCGTCAAGCGCCTTCCTTACGGTCTCGAAGTGCGACAGGCAATCCGGGCACAGGCATTCTCCCGTTCCCTTGAACGTATCCCTGAGTATCTTCTTGCAGGTATCGTTCTTGCAATCGAGTATCCGAAGGACATTCTTTTCATACCTGACC
Source organism: uncultured Planctomycetia bacterium (assembly GCA_964484255.1). Classification (GTDB taxonomy): domain Bacteria; phylum Omnitrophota; class Gorgyraeia; order Pluralincolimonadales; family Pluralincolimonadaceae; genus UBA6215. Next base: position 3,064 of record CAZAEH010000012.1, on the reverse strand, counting down.
TTGCAGTCATCACAGAGCTTGTCCATGTTATTTGTTACGGCCTTGCGCAGCGCCTCAGCCAGTTTCTTCTTATCCGATGGGCAGCCAAGGGAATTGATCTTTATGGAATATCCTGTCACTCCGATTGAGTCCAAAACTGATGCGATAAGGGCGATAACTTCCGCGTCCAGGTACGGACTGTATGAGCCTATTGCCTCCACGCCTATCTGGTGGAATTGCCTCATCCTGCCTGCCTGGGGTCTTTCAGCCCTGAACATAGGGCCCATGTAGAAGAGCTTTGTGAAACCCATCTCGTTGATAAGGTTATTCTCAAGGTAGGCCCTGACTACGGATGCCGTAGCTTCCGGGCGGAGGGTTATTGACCGCTCGCCGCGGTCAACGAAGGTGAACATTTGTTTCTCTACGATGTCCGTTCCTTCTCCCAGGGACCGGACAAACAGGGAAGATTCCTCGATTATAGGGACGCGTATCTCTTCATACCCAAAAGCATTAAAGACGGCCCTGGCTCTCGCCTCAAGGGTCGTCCATAACCTGGCTTCTTTAAGAAGGAGATCTTTTGTCCCCCGTAGCGCTCTTATCTGTTCTTTCATCAAGGGAAATTTGGCAGGTTTAGGCCGGTCACTTGACCTTCTGCTTCATTACTAATCCCGGCTTGAATACGGCTACTTTTTTAGGTGGTACGGGGACCGTTACGCCGGTACGCGGGTTCCTTCCCGTCCTCCCGCGCCGTGACTTTACCTTGAATATGCCGAAATTCCTGAGTTCCACCGTCTCGTTGTTGGAGAGGGCCTCGACTATCATATCGAGAGTCCTCTGGACGATAAGCTTTACATCAACCTGTTTCAGTCCTGTTTCATTGGATATTTGCAGGACTATCTCTTTCTTTGTCATGCCGGTCCTCCTTAAAGTTATAACAAAGTATCCGTAAATTATTAGTACTATTATAGTTAGTTATTCGGCACTTTGTCAAGCCTTGAATGTTACGACGCCGTCACCGAGTAGTTTCTCTATTTCTGTCGTCAGGATGTCGGAAGGTTCGACCTTAAGTTTTTCTTCCACCGATATCTCGAACCTCTTGCCGTCGGCCATCTTGAAGTGGAGATAGACCGGAGCGGTCCCCGGGTGGGACTCGAGCACGGTCTTGAGCCTGGTCATGGAGTCTTCGCCAATGCCCGCGTCGAGGTTGATTATTACGGCCTGCGTATATCTCTTCTGCACCTCATCCAGGGGGATTATATCGTTGGCGATGATCTTTGGCCTGTCTTCCCTCAGGCTTACCCTGCCCTTTACGCATACTATGGCATCTTTTCTTATGTGTTTTTCGGTAGTTGCGAAGGCCTTGGGGAACACAAGGACTTCCGTCTCGCCCGTGAGGTCTTCAATGCCCATTATTGCCATCTTCTCGCTTTTAGCTTTAGTTATCGTAAATTTAAGTTTCGATATGATTCCGCCGATGTTGACCTCTTCGTCGGGCCTTCTTTTCCCCAGGTCTTTTACCGAACAGGTTGAATATGAACGTATGAGCTTGTCATATTTTGCCAAGGGATGCCCCGTGACATAGAAACCCAGCATCTCCTTCTCAAAGGCAAGGAGCTGGCTCTCCGGCCATTCGGGTATCTTCGGAGGTTCATTCCTTCTGGCCGGGTGTGCTTTTGAGTGTGGACCGAACTCCTCAAAGAAGGTCGACTGTCTGCTCGCGCGCTCCCTGTGCATATTGGCTCCGCACTCCAGGCAATCATCGAGCATTGTGGTAAGCTGCGACCTGTGCAGGCTGAATTCATCGAACGCGCCGCATTTTATGAGGCTTTCAAGCACTTTCCTGTTTGCCAGCCTCAGGTCCACCCTCTCACAGAAATCATAAAGATTCTTAAATTTTCCGGACATGCTGCGGGAGTTTACCACGGAATCTATGGCTCCCTGACCTACGTTCTTTACCGCACCCAGGCCGAACCTTATGGAGCTGCCGGATACGGTGAATTTCGAGAAGCTTTCGTTTATGCTGGGAGGCTGGATGGGTATGTCCATCCTTTGTGATTCTTCAATGTAGAAAGCCACTTTATCTATGTTATCACGCTCAGATGTCATCAGCGCGCTCATGAACTCAACGGGATAATTTGCCTTGAGGTAAGCGGTCCTGTATGAGATCAGCGCGTATGCCGTCGAATGGGATTTGTTGAAGCCGTACCCGGCAAAATATTCTATGAGGTTGAATATCTTCTCGGCGGTGCGCTTATCTATGCTGTTCTTTGAAGCGCCGGTTATGAAATTCGACCTCGCCTGTTCCATCTCTTCCGGTATTTTCTTTCCCATGGCTCGCCTGAGGGAATCGGCCTGCGACATGGAGAAGCCTGCCAGCGATGAAGCAATGCGCATGACCTGTTCCTGGTATATTATAGTGCCGTATGTTTCCTTGAGTATGGGTTCCAGCAGTTTATGGTCGTACTTGATTGGTATCTCGCCGTGTTTTCTCTTTATGAAGTCCTCTACCATGCCGCTTCCGATAGGACCGGGCCTGTAAAGGGCGAGTATGGCTATTATGTCCTCGAAAGTAGTAGGTTTGAGCTTGCGGAGTATGTCCCTCATACCCGAACTTTCAAGCTGGAACACGCCGAGCGATTCCGCATTGGAGAGCAGTTCATAAGTCTTGGGATCGTCAAGGGGTATATTGTCCAGGTCCAACTGCAGGCCCTTAGTCCTCTTTATGGTCTTTACGGTCTCTTCGATGACCGTGAGCGTTCTCAAGCCCAGGAAGTCCATCTTGAGCAGGCCTATCTTTTCCAGGGACTTCATTTCATATCCCGTGGATATCTGGCCTTCGGAGGTCTTGAACAACGGGACATAATCCGTAAGCGGCCTGTCCGATATCACGACCCCCGCGGCATGGGTTGAGGCGTGGCGGTTCAGGCCTTCAAGCTCGGTCGATATGTCTATTAACTGCCTTATCTGCGGGTCGCTCTTATAAACTGCAGGTTGAATGCACCGGTCATACCCGTTTCCTCATCAATGGTAAAAAGCGCTTCAATCGGGCCATGTGCCATGGTTTTATCGGCCAGGACCGCCATGG
>CAZAEH010000011.1:8903-44555 GCA_964484255.1 uncultured Planctomycetia bacterium | reverse complement strand
TCTTTTACGCGGTTGCCCGCCGGATCGTAGGAATAAGACGCCGTGACGGCGCCGGATTTTTCCGCTATGAGGCGGTATATCCTGTCGTAGGAGTATTCTTTGGCCGCGCTGGGGTTCTCTTCCTTTACTATGTTTCCCGCGAGATCATAGGTATACCTAAAGGAATCTATGGCCTTGTTCCCGGGACCGGTAATTTCTATCCTCTCGAGCTGGCCGTATTTATTGTAGGAGTTGTTCTGGGCGGTATTGTTCGGATAGAGCTTGGACAAGAGCCTGCCGCCAGGCGTATAGTTATATTTGAACGACTCTTCGCCCTGGTTTATTTGCGAGAGGCGGTTGAGCGCATCGTAGACGTAGGAGACCTTATATCCCTCGTCAAGGACAAGGGCGGTCCTGTTGCCTTCGGGGTCGTAGGAATAGGCAATCTTCTTATTGGTATAGGAATCCGTCTCCTCTATCACCCTGTTCAGCGCATCGTATTTGCGGGTTACTTCCGTTACGTTGTTCTTCGCTGAAAGGACGTTGCCGACAGCGTCATAGGTATAAATGACTTCGTCACCGGGATAGGTTATCCTCGCCGTCCTGCCGAATTCATCGTAAGCGTATGTTATCTTACTTCCGTCGGCCAGGGTTTTCTCGGAGAGCCGCCCGGCGGAATCATAAAAATATGCCGTCTTGCGGCCGAGCGGGTCTGTGACACTCTCTATCCGGCCGAGTTTGTTATAGGCGTAATTTGTTGCATTGCCGTTTCCGTCGATAACGGAAGCGAGCCTGCCACCTTTGTCGTAGGAATAGACAGTCGTTATGCCTTCCGCATCGGCCGTTTCAATTACCTTGCCGGTCTTATTATATTTGTAGGCGGTCGCATTGCCGTTGGCGTCGATGATCCTGACGGCGCGCCCGGCAAGGTCATATTCTACCTTCCTGTCCGTCCTGCCTTCGGTCCTGACAGCGGTTATCCTGTTCAGGTCGTCGTAGTCGAATTCCTTCCTCACCCCGTCAAAATCGGTCTGCGAGATAATGTTCCCGGCAAGGTCGTATCGGGCAAACATCCTGCTCTTTGCCGGGTCTTCGACCGCGGTCAGGCGGCCGAGCGGGTCATACGTATAGCTCCATCCGTTATTATTACGGTCGGCCTTAGATATCAAGTGCCCCGTTTCGTCATAGCCGAGTTTTATGGTATTGCCGGACGGGTCCGTGACCTCTTCCATCCTGTTGAAGAAACCCTTCACCCATTTTATCGAGGTCACCCTCTTGAGCGGATCCGTTATCTTCGTGATATTGCCGAAGGCGTCGTATTCGTAGGACATTTCATATGAGCTCGTCTGCGTTTTTTTGACGACCCTGACCGGTTCATTATCCGGATTATAGGCATACTCCGTAACGAGCCCTGACGCTGAATATTTTTTCTTCACGTTCCCGAACGCGTCGTATTCGTATTTGTTCACAATGCCGTTATTATCAACGGAAAGGGCATTGCCTTTATCGTCTCTTGCATAGCTTATTTTGCCGCCATCGGGAAGCGCCATAACGGCAAGGTAATTGTTATTGTCATAAGAAAACGCCGTAACGCTGCCATCCGCGTCCGTCAGTTTCTCCGGCTTGCCGGCGCCGTTATATAACACTTCCGTCGAATGACCCAACGGGTTTGTGTATTTTACGAGGCGGCCGTACTTGTCATAAGAGAACGCCTCTTTCGCGCCGTTAGGCAGTACTTTTTGGGCGATATTCCCATTGTCGTCATAGGCAAACTCCGTGGCGCGGCCTTTCTGGTCTATGTATCTTACGACGAGCTCTTTGTCATTATAGATCTTCTCTTCCGTGCCGTTGTCGAAGGAAATAATCTTCGTAAGGCACTTCTTACCGTTATAATGGTAATTCTTTACGAGTCGGCCCGATTCAAAATACCCGATACTGTTATCTTTATCGTTATACTTGAATTCGTAGACCAATTTCTTATCGAGGAACTGCTTGAGTACCCTTCGTGAATTGTCATATGTGGTTACGAGTATCGTCCCGTCAGCAAATACCTTCTCCGACATGTTTCCGCGAGAATCATACGAATATTTGATGAACGAGCCGTCGGGCCGTTTGACGCCGGTGACCGCGCCGGTCAATGAGGAATATCCGTAGGTTACTTCCCTGCCCGCGCTGTCTTTCGCTTTAGTTATATGGCCAACATCATTGTATTCAAACGAGATGGAGTTGCCAAACCTATCCGCAACCTTTTCGAGAAAACCCGTTATATTGCCGTACGAATAAACAAACCTGACGCCCTCAAGGTCTTCCATCCGAGTTAACCTGTAACTGCCCTTCCTGCCCGCGGGTTCGAAACGGTATTTCACACCATCCAGATATTCCAGTGTGAAAATTCCACCGTCTTGCTTCAATGAGGCAAAATTCGACGGTTTCACGGCAACATAGCTGTTCCTTGAGCTGTCGAATTCATAGATGAGTTCCTTCCAGTCCGGCGTCACGACAACTACCCTGCCACCGGTCCCGACCGTCAGGTCACACGAATAATCGGCGCTCCAGCCCTTGCCGAATCCCCTGTCCATGCGCCTCATGCTATTGTAATGGCGCGCCAGGTTATGACAGGGATAATTGCCGTTCAGGTCGCGTTCGGTAGAATAGAAATAACCGTCCGGCACGCATACCGGCTCGGCAACTTCGTCGGTAGTTTCATTTTCAGCCGTTATGTCCTGTCCGGCCGAATCCCCTGTTTCATCTGTTTGCTCCGCGGTCTGCTCGGTCGTCTCGGTTTGCCCATTATCCGTTTCTCCATTGTTTTGCGGACCGGCTCGCTCAGGCTCATCAACATCGGTTATATTTTTTTCTGTCTCATCAAATATGCCAAGCTCTTGAAGATTTCCATATGTAAAACCTGCGGGTAAACCGTATTGTTCAACGTATCCGTCAAGAGAAATACCATAATAGTCCCCGCCCTGCTCTTGTGCGCTGGAATAGCTTGGGCTATAGTATGCCGTTCCGCTCTGGCTCTTCCCGCTACTGCTGTCATCCTCGCCGCCGGAGCTCCCGGAAGATAGCGAGACATTAACCGAGCTGCCCGATGAATATGTTGTCCCGTCAATGCGTCTCTGCAAATTGACTATCCGGGCGTCAAGCTCCTCTTCGGTCCAGCCATCCTGCAACTTTGAGTTACGATACCTTAAATACGTACTTAAGGATATGCCGTTATTCGTGAGTATTGTTATAAGCTCGGGGTTGCTACTCATTAACTCAGTCGTATCGGATAGTTTCATACTTACATATACATTAGCCGATATATCATAGTCCCTGATCTCCTCGATCACCTTGTCCAGTAAAGCCTGGGCCGTTCTCTTGTAAGAATCATCCGTTTGCTGTTTTAAACTGAGTATCCAGTCATTAAGCGCCTGTTTTCCGCTTTCTCCCTGGATCTGTGTATCACGATAGTTCAAATATGTACTTACAGATATACCGTTGTTTTTTAAAATACTCGTCAAATCAGGATTGGAGGTTTCAAAATTTTTTATCGTATCCGGACTATACGTAATCGTTCCTGAGGAAAACCCCTCGTATGTCTTTATATTGTCCAGCATTTTGTTAAAAACGGCCGGAGCTTCTGTTGTGCCCGCCTTATTCCCCGCGTCTTTCGCTTCTATCGAGGAAAGAATAGTTGGCGAGGAATAAGCTGACGGAATAAAAATATATAAAGAAAAAATCGACATAATAATCGGGATTATATAACGATTCATTCGCAACATTTTATCTCCTTATTCCCGGATCAAGTATTCGCTTCCGGGTTTTTCAGACCTGAGCTTTTCGAAATATTTCTCGCTCTCTTCGAACAAGCCCGCTTCCCTGTTTAACGTGCCCATATAATAAAGCGCGTCATCATAATAATCCGAATCCTTAAATTGCAGCTCTATCTTCTTGAAAAGCGAATACGCGGCGGAATTTTCTCCCAGCTTACGGTCGCATAAAGCCATTTTAAACAATACCTCCGGGTTATCGTCCGAATCCGGGTATTCCCGGTACTTGCGCAGTGCCGATTCATATTTACCGCTTTCCAGATATATGTTTCCTATGGTCAAGAGGATATTCGCGTCCCTTGAGCTATTATACACCAAATCATATAGTTCTATAGATTCGGATGTCGAGCCCTGCCTGTATAAAGCCGCAGCCTTATCCCTTATAGCTCCCAATATTCCGGATTGATCTGAAGCATTATCAAGAGCGATTTTTAACCTGATAATTTCAAGGCATCCAGAATAATACGGATAACCTTCGCAAAAGAGATCCTCGAGTTTTTTAGATTCAGCGGCACACTTATCCTGGCCTTCCGAATCATAAACGGCCGCGAGATACTTCGAAAAAAACATGTAAGCTACGGAAGGTTTGCCGGATTTTAAAGCGTATTCTCCGGCTTCGCGGTAATAAATATTATCCTCTCCTTCCGAGACTAATCCTGAAATAAGCGAATTCGCGGCTTCCTCGTAACCGGCGCCGCTCAAATAAACCACATCCTCAATAAATTTTTTCTTAACATCTTCGGATAAGAACGAGTCTTTTATCGAGGTAAGATAATCCTGCTTTGTCTTATCGGACGGAAGAAATCCGGGCTTTCTTAATGATATCACAAGCAGAGTAAATAATTCATCCGCTCTGCTTGAAGGTGATAATTTTGTGAGATCATGTGAGGAAATGGCATTTGCTATATCTTTATACATTTTATCAGATTCGTTAAAATATTCTTTTGCCGATCCTATATCATCTGCCGCTGAAAGACCCTCCATGCGGGAAAATTCGGTTTTCGCATCAAAAGAAATCGCGGGATTAACCTGCCGCAGAACCGCTTCTTTAACCGTCTGCCTATTCAGCCGGGCCCTTTCCATCCCCTTCTTAATTATGGGAGACCGCCCCATCAATTTCCAGATAAGCCCGCTCCTGAAATTTTCCAGGGAAAGAAGCACAAGGCCGGTGTCTATTCCGAAAGATGTATCGGAAATCCATTTTTTGTCGTCGTTGAACGCGTTTTTAAGACCATACCTGCCCCATAATTCAGGCCGCGAATAATAATATTTGGCGGCATTCATGGAATCGAACGGTGCAAATATCATAGAGCCGACGGATCCGCTTATGGAAACGGTCCCGTCGAACTCGGGCATGGTCTGCCCGCAAGGAACCGCCCCCATGGCCATAGTATAACCGTCTTCGGTCTCGCACGAGGATATCCCCCACGCGCCATCCTTTAGGCTCGAGTATTTCCCGGAGTTATCAGCGCAATACGCTATCTGTGCCTTTATTGCGCTTCTGGAATTCTCATTCCAGTCTATGCCTTCTTTATCGCGCATATACCGGAGATCAAGCCAGATATTCGCATACTGATAGGTAAAGAGCGAACCGGTCCAGCTTACTATAAACCGATTGGAATCTTTGTAAGATTTTTTTTGTCTGGTGAAAGTGTAAAAAACCTCCTCGGAAATTTCGTCATCAGTCCCTAAAGCCAGCACCGACATCAACAATATCTCATCGGTATAGTAATTCCATTTCGCCTTCATCATCTTGTCTTCGGGTGTCCATCCCATGAATATCCTGTTATCAAGACCGGCCATTTTGCGCCATTCCACGGATCTTACCAATTTATATCCGAGTTCTGAAACGTTTCCGCCAAAATACTCGGAAACGGCGATTATGCCGTACATAAGTATAGCGGTATCTACGGTAGATATTTCTGCCGAGCCCGCTCTTTTGCCCGTATCCGTCTGCAAAAAATGATAAAAGAAACCGTCTTTCCTGTTATCAAGCGAGCCAAGCGTTTCCAAGCATTTTAAAGCGCGCGTCCTTGCTTCCTCCTCAGGCAGCCAACCGTTTTCCGCCCCGATGCAAAGAGCGGCGAGACCAAAACCGGTGGAGGCTATGCTGGAATCGCCTCCTCCCGACGCGTCCCTAAAAAGACCCGTGTGCTTATTTTGTTCGCAAGCAAAAAACAAAAACGCCCTGTTTTCTATATAGGAGATAAACTCCATATCGTTTTCAAAATCCGGAGGACGATTGGATACTTCCGACATATCCCCCACACCTATAGCACGTTCAAGCGCGCCTTTCTTCAAACCGCATGAAGCATACGCTTCCATCAATTCATATCCGGCCTTCGCATAAAGCGCTTCCGCGTCAAGCACATCCTGGTTGGTAGCCTGCCCATTATTAAAACGCGAAAGCTGCTTGCTGAATTCCTCGCTAATACTGTTAAAGAAACGTTTGGCGGCGACAATCTTTTTAAGCGAAATGTCGTAATCGGTATAAGAATTCCTCACTCCGAGAGCAAGCCTGTTGATTTCCGCCTCGCATTCCTTCTTTACCTGTAATCCTTCGATTTGAGATGCCTTCATCTCATTATAATTTCTGCCCCAATCCCATATATCAAAATTTATTGATACTCCTACGGATTTTTCTGTTCCGTCCTCGGACGAATCAAATTTATTACCTATTTTACCGTATGCGTCTATCTCGGGTAAAAGCTCTGCCCTGGTAATCGCGGTCTCCGTCCCGGCGTTCTTCTCTTTGAGCACAATCCAGGTAACCTCGGGATTCCTGGCAAGACATATGTTTGTCGCTTCTTCCATGGTAAGACTTACATCCAGATTGCGAGGCGGGTATTCGATTTCGTAATCGGTATCCAACGGAACATTCAATACATAATTAAGATGGTTTCTGGATAAATAATATCCGTTGAGGATTTGAACATGTTCAAGCTGGGCTTTGTCGAGAATCGACTTTGTTTTGAGAACATCAACCTTTGGGACAAGCCCCTGTTTGTACATCTTGTTAACATTTTCATAGTGGCTGCCTACTACTTTCTCTATCTCTTCGCTAACCTTCATCAGTTCGGAATATTTCACTGTTTCGAAAAATGCCTTTTTTACCTCAAACGCCACATCGAGTTCTTTTATCAGAGCTTTTACGGAAGCAATATCTTTAAGATTCCTGTATAATTCTTTCGTATAATAGAGCCGCCCGCCCTTCCATATCGGCTGGACTATCTCCTCGCTTACAAGCCAACCTTTATTGGCGGAATCGCTTGAATATTCATCGCTGGAAAACCTGCTGTAGTTGCTGATCTTCGGGAACATCTCTGCAGATTTAGATTTGAATTTGTAATCGGATTTTTGTTTTTCAAGGTTCGCTATATCTATATCGGGGCTATTCTTTACGGCAATATCTATAGCCTGTCTAAGCGTCAACTTTTCCGCGACAACATCTCTTGCCGGGATCGCCGCCAATAAAATAAAAATGACCGCCGATAATGTTATAATTTTATAGTTTTGATTCATTATAATTTCAGCTTGAAAGCATATATATCAGCTTATCCTTGATCGTCTTCCAAAAACAGGTTTTGCCCGTATTTATACTCACAAAAGCGCTCATCCCCGTCCGCAGATCTTTTGGGACTTCTTCCTTAAAATCTATAAGAACGTTTATAACATTCTCCTTTACTATCAACCTGTCCTCTTTTTCCCAAAAAATCGGTCTTATCTCCCTTAATTCCCCTTTATATATCTTTTCAGGAAAAGCGTAGAATCTTATGGCCGCCGGCAATCCGATTTTTGCGTACTGGATCTTTTTTTCCTCTATCGGAAACTCCAATAAAAATTTGGAATTGTCAACAACCTGGCATATTCTTTCACCCTTTTCGACCACTGAAGCCGATTTATCCTTGAGTTTCCCGACAACAATCCCGCTCATGGGGCTTTTAACTCGCGTCATTTCAACGCATTTCAGCAGGTATTCCCTTCTCTTCAGCAGGATATCGAATTCCTGTTTGTTTATTTCAAGCTCATGGCGCGCGTTATTGTACTTAAGGCGGGTCAGCTCCATCTCGGCAGGGGCGATAACTTCGTCATTATAAAGATTTAGATTCCTGTCCAAGACCTTCCTATGCCAAGCTATCTCCTCCTCCAGCTTCTTGGTCTCCTCGCTTAAAATTATCTCTTTCTTGTAAGACGTATCGAGCTCGGAAACAAGCTCCAGGTTCTTTATTTCCAGCAAATCATCCCCTTCTTTTATAACACTGCCTTCGTCCGCAAAAATACCCGATATTATCCCGGGCTGGAAAGCGTCAATATAACAGTACCTTTCCGGGACCACTCTCGCGATACCGCTTATGCTCCTTCCGAAAGGTATAAAACCGCAAATCAAGATAACAACGATAAATATCAGAAATTTCCTGTTATATTCTCTTGTTATTTTTTTCTTCTCTTGTTCGGTAGATTTAAATAAATCGGGTTTTTCGTTCATTTCATTCGCTCCTCATTGCGGTAAGGTAAACCACGGGTACTGCAGCGACAAAACTGATTATAAACGGGGAACTGATTATCAGCCAATGGGTTGAATACTTCAGCCCGAGATAAACACATATCAAACCGAATAAGGTCCCGGGAAGAAGGCTCTTAACTGTCTCAAGCAAAGTAATTCCCTCAAGAGGATTCTTTTTCATTGGTTTCCAATTAAACCTGTTAAAAGGCATCAATAGCAGGTCCATTGTAATATAAAAAACGTTATTCAATGCTACAAGGGTAGAGAATAACACTTCCAAAACCAAATTTGTAACGTCTTTCATGGAACGACAGGCAACTAGCTTATGAAAAGCCATTATAAGAAGTGAGCCTATAAGCATGGTTGAAAGTTCGAGGTCTATCATGGAATAACCAATAAAAGCATATCTTTGAAAACTCAATAATTGCCCGCTGATTTCGGAAGCACAGAAAAACCCGGAAATAAGCCAAAGAAGAAGGAGTACATGTGCAAGATAGGAATAAACACAATAGCCGATATGATATCTTGTAGCTAAGGATATACCCGGCAAAAAGGGCAGGCTCCATGCCTGAAAAGTCCCTTTTGCCCAACGGCTGTCTCTTTTTCTCGCTTCGAGATAGTTGCCGGGAACTTCTTCATAGCTGACTATATCCTCGCAAAAACATGTTCTGTAACCCATCTGATCAAGATATGCGGTCTCCCATATGTCATGGCATATAACTCCTTTTCTAAGCCTGACCCTGGAGAATGGCTCGATTCGTATGATATTGCCGTGTCCAACCGACATAGACCTCTCAAATATCCTCCAGACCGCCGTTACATTAAACCTCTGAGAAGACTCTGTCGCAAGCGCTATAAATTTACTAAAAAAAGTCTTGGCGTGTATTACCCTTATCCCGCCCTGAAAAATAGCTATATCAGAATTATCAGGATGTTCCGCTTTATTTATGAATTTTTGGACTGTGCCCGCAGGCATTACGCTGTCGGCATCACACACTATCATATATTTGTAATATTTACCTTTATCCCCGATCCAATCGCTTATATTGCCCTGCTTCTTCTCTACGGGATCAGGGCGGTTTCTGTAATTAACAGTAACATCCTTGAATTCCGTACGAAGTTTTTCAATTATATCTTTTTCATATTCAAGAACCTGGCCTTTAGAGTCACTAAGAACCCAAAAATGCACATTCTCTTCGTTGTTATTCTCTACGGTATATCTTATCCTCTCATATAAACCGAACGTTTCGTCCTTGACAGGATACACAACGGCAGTCATAGGATTGCTACTCGGCCTGTGTTCAGATAGTATCTTCGCACTTGAAAAAAAATAAAATATCGCCTGCGTCAGCGCAAGACAAACATTATATACAAGAACGCAAAAACCAGCTAACCAGAGCGAAGGAAATAGTATATTCCCTTCCTCAAAAATTATCATCCCCGCCATTATATATGTAACCATGAAAGTTAACATAAAAGCGACGAAGACAAAAAGATGCCCCTTTGTCGTATTTTTTCTTTTCATTTTATTATTATAAGGTGATTGGTTATATAAGTTTAGCATAAATCGGGGATTGTTCAAATGAAATATATTGTTTTTATATAGTAATTATTTATTATACTACCTTTTGAAATAGGGCGGGGAATGCAGGAACTGTCAGTTCCTGCGCTCCAGGACGTAATCGGCGATGTCGTAGAACGTTTTCCTCAGCATGCCGTCCGATTCGGTGAGCTTCTTCTTGGCGAGCCTGATATAATTGAAAGCTATGGTCCTCGAGCGGGATACAGCCCCGGAAGTCGAGGCCCTTTGCTTCAATATGCGGTGGGATGACTTGCCCCCCGCGGTAATAAGGTCTATGATCTTTACCCTTTCCCTGCGGCCCGCCTCTTTTAACATGAATATTATCGGGAGGGTAAGCTTACCCTCGTCTATGTCCTGCCATACGGACTTCCCGAGGTTCTTCTCCTCGCCGATCAGGTCCAGACAGTCATCGACTATCTGGAAAGCCATGCCCAGGTAAAGGCCGTACGTGGCCAGGCGGTTTATCTTCTCCCCGCTAAGCCCGCCGAGCATGGCGCCGACGGCACAGCAATCGGAGATAAGATACGCACTCTTGCGCTTGATTATGTCGAGGTATTCCTGTTCGGTCATCCCGAAATTGTAGGTATTGGAAAGCTGGGCGAGCTCACCTTCACACATGCGGGCGGCGGTCTTTGAGAAGACCTCCATTATCTCGGGCTCTTCTATCTTCGACACGATGTCAAAAGCCCTTGCCAGGAGGTAATCCCCGGCTATTACGGATATGGCGTTACCCCATTTACTGTTAAGGGTCTTCTGCCTGCGGCGCAGGACGGCGTCGTCTATGATATCATCATGCACAAGGCTAGCGGCGTGTATAAGTTCTATCGCCACTCCTACCGATATTGCCTTGTCCATCTTGGCGGCGTCGCCCATCTTGGTTGAAAGGAGCACGAGCATGGGCCTGAAAAATTTCCCGTGCGTCTTGGAAAGGTATTTACCTATGCCTTTTATCGGTTCCGCCTGCCATTTCAGCTGGTGGGCGTAATTGCTTTTTACCGCGGTAAGTTCGGCCTTTACAGGCCTTATTATATCTTCGAGGTCGTTCAAAATTTGCCCCTGGAACAAAGATTATTCTTCGGAATCGTCCCCGAAAAGATCAGGGAGGAACTTTTTGGCCTTCCTTATCATCTCCTGCTTCGATATGGACGTGGTCCTGCCCTTCGCGTATTCCGCGTCTACCCACTCCTTGATCTTAATGACCCCGGGATTATCCTTAGCGACCTCTTTTTCTTTATTAAGATCTAGGTTAAGGTTAAGCCATTTGGCTATGCCGGCAACCCCGGATTTGTCATTAATCGCTATAGCGACCTTCTTCTTGAGTATCTTCTCAGTGTTGAAGACGTTATAGATCTCCTCGTCTTTCATCAGCCCGTCAGCGTGGATCCCGGCGCTGGTCATGTTAAAACCCCTGCCGACAAAAGGCTGGTTATTAGGGATCTCGTAACCTATCTCTTTCTCGAAATATTCGGCTATATCGGTGATAACGGTCGTATCTATGCCGTCCTTTACCCCGCGAAGCGCGAGGTATTCCATTACAAGCGCCTCGACCGGGGTATTGCCTGTCCTTTCACCTATACCCAGAAGCGCCCCATTCGCGGCACAGCAACCGTAAAGCCATGAGGTCGTCGCGTTTATAAGGCCGTGGTAAAAATCGTTATGACCATGCCACTCGAGCTGTTCCGGGGGGACTTCGGCAAGGTTTACGAGCCCGTATATGATCCCTTTCACGCTGCGCGGGAGCGCGGTCCCCGGGTAAGTTACCCCGTAGCCGAGCGTATCGCAGGCCCTTATCTTTATAGGTATGCCGTATTCCTTTGACAGCTCCATCAATTCCTGGACAAAAGGCACCACGAACCCGTAGAAATCGGCGCGTGTTATATCCTCAAGGTGGCATCTCGGGATAATACCCAGGTCAAGAGCGGCCTTGACCACGCCGAGATACATATCCATCGCCTGTTTCCTGGTCTTCTTCAGTTTGAGGAATATATGATAATCTGAAGCGGACGTCAATATACCCGTCTCCTTAAGGCCCATCTCTTTTACCAGCTTGAAATCCTCCTTAACGGGCCTTATCCAGCCGGTTATCTGCGGGAACCTGTATCCCAGGCTCATGCATTTCCTGACGGCTTCCTTGTCCTTTTCGGTATAGAGAAAAAACTCGCACTGCCGTATGAGCCCGTCTGAGCCCCCGAGCTTGTGCATCATCGTATAAAGGTCCACTATCTGCTTTACGGTAAAGGGCGGCAGGGACTGCTGGCCGTCACGGAAAGTGGTGTCGGTGATCCATACGTCGTCCGGAGGGTTCATCGGGACTATGCGGTGGTTGAATACTACTTTCGGGACATCCGAGTAATTGTATATCTCCCGGAAAAGGTTCGGCTCATCCACATCCTGGAGCTCGTACCTGTAATATTCTTCTTCGAGGGTATTGGTCTTCTTATTGAATTTTATCTCGCCTTTTCTCGTCATCGGTCCCTCCCCGTTATATCATCCGGGATTTTCTAAGGTATTCTATTCCTTCTTTCACCTGCGCCGCCGATCTCTTAAGCGCTTCGGATTCCTCCGAGGATAACGCTATCTCGAGCGTCTGCTCTATGCCGTCCTCGCCTATCATGGCCGGAACACCGCAGTAAACATCATCCAATCCGTATTTCCCGTCGAGGTATACGCTCGCCGGCATTACAAGGGATTTATCCATAAGCACGGCTTCAAGCATCTCGCAGGCCGCGCTAGAAGGCGCGTAATAGGCGCTGCCGGTCTTGAGCAGGGACACTATCTCGGCGCCGCCTTCCCTCGTCCTCCGGACAAGGGCATCTATCTCTTCCTTGGACAGCAACCCGGTTATAGGCTCGCCCTTCACCTTCGTAGATCCCATGAGCGGGACCATCGAATCCCCGTGCCCGCCAAGGACCATAGCATCGACTTCGGACGGCAGGATGTTAAGTTTCTCCGATATGAAATACTTTAATCGCGCCGTGTCAAGGACCCCGGCCATGCCGAATACCCTCCTGCTCTCGAAACCCGACAGTTTCCAGGCAAGGTACGTCATTATATCCAGGGGGTTGGTTACTATTATTATAACGGCATCCGGGCAATACCTCTTTACGTTCCCGATTATACCGGATACGATCTCTGCATTCCTTGCAAGCAGGTCTTCGCGCGTCATGCCCGGTTTCCTCGCAAGGCCTGCGGTCACCACTACCGCGCGGGCGCCCTTTATTATTGAGTAGTCCGAGCTTCCCTCTATCTTGAAGTTGTATTCTTCTATGGAACTTGCCTGCGCCAAGTCAAGGGCCTTGCCCTTCGCCAATCCATCGGCTATGTCGACAATGGCGACATCGGCCAGCTTCCGCTCCACTATCCTCTGCGCGCAGGTGCCTCCAACTTGTCCGGCGCCTATCACGGCTACCTTCATATTACTCAATCTTAAAATCCCCGTGTTTCCTGATATGATCTACCAGCCCGCCGTCGCCCAATATCCGGGTCATCGCCCTTGGAAGCGGCGCAAATTTTAATTCTATTTTTTTGGTAAGGTCCTTTATGACGCCCTTCTCCAAGTCCACCTCAAGCTCGTCACCTGCCGCGATCTTGTCGGTATCGCATTCGATAACCGGCAGCCCTATGTTTATTGCATTCCTGAAGAATATCCTGGCAAAAGACTTTGCTATTACACATGAGACCCCTGCCAATTTTATTATCGTCGGAGCGTGTTCCCTTGAAGATCCCAGGCCAAAATTCCTGCCTCCTATTATAAGGTCTCCCTTGGCTACCTTCTTGGCAAATTCCGCATCCGCATCTTCAAGGACGTGTTTTGCCAGCTCCGGGAGGTCTGAACGCAGGTGAAAATACCTTCCGGGCGCTATGAGGTCCGTCGATATATCATCCCCAAACTTCCAGGATCTTCCGTGAAGCACCATTTAAAAATACTCCCTGGGGTCAGTCAATTCCCCTTTTATTGCTGAAGCCGCGGCCGTAGCCGGAGAAGCCAGGTAGACAAAACCCTTAGGATTGCCCATCCGACCCAGGAAATTCCTGTTGGACGTAGAAACACAATTCTCCCCGTCGCCAAGTATTCCTCCATGGACGCCGACGCAGGCGCCGCATCCAGGAGTGGTGACCGTCGCACCGAAATCTATGAATATCTCAACAAGCCCTTCCTTCGCAGCCTGGAGATAGACCTCCTTGGAAGCCGGGGTCACTATTACCCTGGTATCAGGATCTCTCTTCTTGCCCTTCCATATCTCCGCCGCGATCCTGAGATCTTCGATCCTGCCGTTCGTGCACGAACCGATGAACACCTGGTGCACTTTTATCTCTCCCGTTTTGTCTATCGGCTTGGTATTGTCCACCGTGTGAGGCATCGACACCATGGGAACAAGCTTATCGACCTCAATATTTATTTCCCTGTCGTATTTAGCGTCTTTGTCTGGCTGGACCGGCTTGAACTTGTCTTCCCTGCCATGCTGTTTAAGATACGACTTGGTCACCTTATCCGAAGCGAATATGCCCGCTTTAGCGCCTGCCTCCACAGCCATATTCGATATGACAAGGCGCTCCGGCATAGAAAGCGACTCCATAGCGTCATCAGTGAACTCAAGGGCTTTATATGTAGCGCCCTCGGCACCAAGCGTGCCGATAAGGAACAATATGAAATCTTTCGCGAAAACACCCGGCTGGAATTTACCAGTGACCGCCACTTTTATGGTCCTGGGGACCCGTAACCAGGTCTTGCCGAGACCCATCGCAACGGCTACGTCCGTAGAACCCATGCCGGTAGCAAACGCCCCAAGGGCACCGCCCGTGCAGGTATGGGAATCGGCCCCTACGAGCACATCGCCCGGTGAAGTAAAAAGTTCACTCATGATCTGGTGGCAAACGCCTTCGCCGACCTCAAACAGGTAGCAACCGGTCTTACGGGCAAAGTTCCTGAGCGTTATATGGTCATTCGAAAGCTCTTTTCTTGGCGAAGGCGCGGCATGGTCCAGAAATACCGCTATGCCCTGCGGGTTCACTACTTCTTTTATTCCCAGCTTATCCAGCTGCCTGACCGCCAAAGGGCCGGTGCCGTCTTGTAACAGGCACAGGTCTACATTTACAATGGCAAAATCGTCTGCTTTTAAGTCCCTTCCGGAATGTTCGGAAAGGATCTTTTCCGATATAGTTTTTCCCATATATTTTTTATTTGATTAGAGACAAAGCCCGGGAATTGCGAAGGTCCCGGGCTTATCTGTCTGGATTAGTTCCGCTGCGATGTTACTTATCGGCGGGCCAGGATTCCTCGGTGGCTTTGCCGGGCATTTCGCCTGCGCCGACAACTCCGGTCTTGATCGTGTCGGCCGTTCCGGTAACAGGATTGGTCACCATCTTCTCAGCCGAACCTTCTTCTCCGGTCAGCGTGCCTCCGATGGCTTTACCCTCATCGGCTACGGTATTTACGGCTTTGACTCCGGTATCACCAACCGCTTTGGCGCTGTCCTTAGCGGCATTGAAAGGCCACTGGAACACCCCGCGCCAGAACTTAACAAAACCGTTCTCTTCCGCCGCAAAAACGTTTATAGACATAGCCGAAGCAACAAACACTACAACAAGCACCAACGCCAGCTTTTTCATTACTTGGCTCCTTTTTATTATTCTATGGATATAGCCTCAACCGGACAGCTGTCCTTGGCTTCCTTGCAGGTCTCCTCAGCAGCTTTCGGTACAGGATCTACTTTAGCCGAAGCTGTATCACCTTTCATCTCAAATACATCCGGGCATATGTTTGTGCAAAGCTCGCATCCCGTGCAAAGGTTCGGGTCTACCTTGGCCTTCATCTGTTCACCTCCTCAGTGCGCTCCACAAACAGTTCCCCGGCCAGTCTTTTTTCCTTTTCCGAAATCCGGCTTTCGATGAACCTGGCGTTCAAGCGTTCGGACAAGCTGTTTATGAATGCGGTTTGAATAACATTATACGACCATTTCTTAAGGACGTCAAGACATAAACTGACTTCCCCCTGGTGCAAAACCACGTCCTTCCTGCGCCTTTGGGCGGCTCCGGCGACCTTCCTGCCGTCCGCCATGACATCCGAAGCTACCGGAGACTCAAAGCACGCGCCGGAAGGCTTATCGGGCGCCAAAGGAGGCCTGTATACATAGGCACGCGCCCCAAGAGAGACCAGGGCCGAAACTACCGCCTCGTGTACCTGCAGGTATGAGGCGGCTACGCCCCTGTCGACGCACCCGGAAGATTCCCTGTATATAAGCGAATAGGTAAGGCCTTCTTCCCCGTGGGACACCAAACCCCCTCCCGTAGGCCTGCGGACTACGCCAACGCGCGTTCCCGCAGGTATTACGTCTTCCGCGCGTTGTAACCTGCCCAGGGACACGCAGGGTTCAAGCCACCTGTATATGCGCAAAGTGGGCGTTGACAGGCCGTCGGCCATCATCAACATAATGGCCTCGTCCACGGCCATGTTCATTTCCGGCTCTAAGGCGGCGTCTATTATCAGTCGCCAGTCTTTTTCCATCTCAGGTTGAGCTCCCTTGCCGCCGCAACCTCATCGAGCCTGCGTACCGGCGTAGTATGCGGGGCATTTGTTACAAGGGACGGATCTGATGCCGCCTCGCCGGCTATTTTTACCATGGCGTCGGCAAAAGCGTCGAGGGTCTGCTTTGATTCGGTCTCGGTAGGCTCTATCATTATCGCCTCCTCGACTATGAGCGGGAAATATATGGTAGGAGCGTAATAACCGTGATCGAGAAGCCTTTTGGCTATATCAAGGGTCCTGACACCCATGGGTTTTTTGTCCTTGCCTGTAAGGACGAACTCATGCATACAGGGTTCCCCGTCGACGGCAGGGGTATAATTACCGCGCAGCCTCGCTTTAAGGTAATTGGCGTTAAGCACCGCCTCAAAAGCGGCATCCTTTAAGCCTTCGGCGCCAAGCGACCTGATATAACAGTACGCCTTGATGATCACCCCTATATTGCCGTAAAAAGCCTTTACCTTACCTATGGATCTCTTGCAATCGCCGTCCAGGGTATACTTGTTCCTTTTGATCTTTATCCTTGGGACGGGAAGATAATCGGCAAGCGCGGCTTTTACCCCGACCGGACCGGACCCAGGGCCCCCTCCGCCATGCGGAGTGGAAAAAGTCTTATGAAGGTTCACGTGGCAGATGTCGAAACCCATATCACCCGGCCTGGCCACTCCCGCCAAGGCGTTCATGTTAGCGCCGTCGAGATACAGAAGCGCGCCGCAACCGTGGATTACGGCTGCTATCTCTTTTATATCTTTCTCAAAAAGACCCAGTGTGTTGGGGTTGGTAAGCATCATGACGGCCACATCCTGGCCCGCCGCGTCCTTTAATGAACCTATGTCCACCCTCCCGTCCTTGCCGGACTTGACGGTCACGACCTCATAACCGCATAGCGCGGCGCTGGCGGGATTTGTCCCGTGCGCGGAATCAGGTATCAACACTTTCTTACGGGCGTTGCCTTTGGAAACGTGGTACGCGCGGGCTATAAGCATGCCGGTAAGCTCACCGTGCGCGCCCGCGGCCGGCTGCAGGGTAAAGGCATCCATCCCGCATATACGGCAGAGCATCTGTTCGGTATCGTAAAGGAGCTTCAGCATGCCCTGGACACTGCTCTCGGGCTGGTAAGGATGAAGGGCCGAGAACTGCGGCAGCGACGCCAACTTCTCGTTTATCCTGGGATTGTACTTCATCGTGCAGGAACCCAAAGGATAAAAATTCGTATCTACCGAATAATTAAGCCGCGACAACCTCGTAAAATGACGGACACAATCCAGCTCGCTCACTTCAGGCAGCAGCGCTTCTTTCCTGCGTAAAAAGCCTTCAGGGACGAACGATCTTTCCGGGGCTTCAGGCACATCAAGCTTAGGAAGCGAAAAACCGCTCCTGCCCTCAGAACCTGCCTCGAATATAAGTTTTTCCATTTTAGTGTTTACCCAATACTTCGGCAAATTTGTCAAGATCTGCCCTGGACTTGGTCTCGGTAACGCATATAGACATGCAATTCCTCATGTCGGGACAGAACCTGCCCAACGGCAGGCCTCCTATTATCCCGTGTTTCAAAAGGTCGCTGATTATCTTCTCCGGGTCCCTGCCGCATTTTACCACGAACTCATTGAAGAACGGCGATCCGAAAGACAGTTCGAAGCCGGACAGCTTCGATATCTGCCCGGCAAGATAGTGGCTCTTCAGCAGGTTCTGCCTGGCGACCTCCTTCAGTCCCTTCCTGCCGGTAAGCGACAGATAGACCGTGGCGGCCAGGGCCATCAGGCCCTCGTTGGAACATATATTAGAGGTGGCCTTCTCCCTGCGAATGTGCTGTTCCCTCGCCTGCAAGGTCAGGACAAATCCCGGCTTGCCTTCCGTGTCCCTTGTCATGCCGACTACCCTTCCCGGCATCTTCCTCATATATTTTTCCTTCACGGCGAAGAAACCCAGATACGGCCCGCCGTAGCCCAGAGGGATACCGAGCGGCTGGCCTTCACCGACGGCGATATCCGCATCGTATTCGCCCGGGGAGCTGAGCAGCCCGAGCGAGATCGGGTTTACGCATGCTATGAACAGGGCGCCCTTGGAGTGGCATACCTGCCCTATGGCCGCGCAATCTTCGACGCATCCGAAGAAATTCGGGTTCTGGACTATGACACACGCGGTGTTATTGCTAACCTGCCTTTCAAGAACCTCCTGGTCATAAACACCGGCCGCGTGGGGGATTTCTATAAACTCGACTTTAATGCCTTCCATATATGTCCTAATGACCTGTTTATACTCGGGATGAAGGGACGCGGGATAGACAACCTGTTTCCTGCCTGTATCCCTTACTGCGAGCAGGGCGGCTTCTGCAAGCGCGGAAGCACCATCATACATAGAAGCATTGGCGACATCCATTCCGGTAAGTTCGCATATGAGGCTCTGGTATTCGTATATCGACTGGAGCGTGCCCTGGCTGGCCTCTGCCTGGTAAGGGGTATAAGCGGTAAGGAATTCTCCGCGTGATATTATACTTTCGACCGCCTGCGGGATATAATGTTCGTAAGCGCCGCCGCCGAGGAAAGATATAAGCTTATTGGTGGAATAATTATCACCGGCCGTCTCCATGACGGACCTTTTGAGCTCCATCTCCGAGATCCCATCAGGCAGATCGACCTTCCCCAGGCGCAGCTCCGAAGGTATGGCGGAAAACAGCTCCTCTTCCGACGCGGCTCCGATCGCCTCTAGCATCTGTTCCTTGTCTTTACTTGTATGTGGCGAATATTTCAATCAATGGGCTCCGCTTTTTATGAACTCCTCGTAATCTTTAAGCGACATAAGTGACGCCGCCTCTTCCGGGTCTTTCATCTCTATCGCGAAGAACCAGCCGTCGTCATACGGGGACTTATTTACTATCGAGGGGTCCTTTTCCACCGCATCATTTGCTTTTATCACTTTTCCCGACACCGGTGCGTATATGGAAAACGCCGCCTTCACTGATTCGACTACAGCGGCTTCGCCTTCCTTAGATACTTCTTTGCCGACCTTGGGAAGCTCCACGAACACCACATCCGTTATCTCCTTCTGGGCATGGTCGGTTATGCCCACATACCCTATATTCCCTTCCACCCTGAGCCATTCATGCGTCTTAGCAAAAAGCAGTTTTCCTGTGTCAACCATTATTTTGCTCTCCTGTAAAATGGGGCCTTGGCAACAACGGCCTTCTTAATATCCGCGTGGACGATTATGTCTATCCCGGTACCGGCGGCCGAGTTAGGCGGCGTAACATAAGCGAATCCGATATTCTTTTTAAGTGTAGGCGAATAAGACCCGCTCGTAACCGCCCCTATCGCACAGCCTTCCTTTTCGATCCTGCATCCGGCACGGGGGATGGCCCTGTCGACCATCTCAAACGGCACCAGTACTTCCTTTGCGCCGCGGGCAATGTGTTCGGCGATCGCTTCTTTCCCGACGAAATCCTTGGTCATGTCGACAGCCCACATTATATTCGTCTCAAAAGGGGTCTTCGTTTCGTCGGTATCGTTGCCGTATAGCGGGCAACCCGCCTCGAGGCGTAACGTATCACGCGCGCCAAGGCCGGCCGGAAGCAGGCCGTGAGGTTTCCCGGCATCCAGTAAGGCATCCCATACTTCTACGCCATTCGCGGCAGGGACAAAAAGCTCAAAACCGTCCTCGCCCGTGTATCCGGTCCTGGAAATCAGGGCATAATGTCCGCAAACCTTGGTCTCGACGAAACGGCGGTGTTTAATTCCCGTGATATCGGCATCGCAAAATCCCGACAAAATGCCTTCAGACAACGGCCCCTGCAAGGCAATGCCGGCAAGCGAATCGTTAATATCCTTTACGGCAGAGCCGTTATTATGCGATATGATCCAGGCAAGGTCTTTTTCGAACGTCGAGGCGTTGACTATGAGTATGTACCTGTTCCCGCCGGAATTGTAAATAAAAACATCGTCTAGAATGCCCCCCTGTTCGTTGCATAACGGGGAATATGCGATCCCGCCTTCTTTGGCCTTATCGATGTTATTGGTAAATACCTTCTGAAGCAGCGACCGGGCTCCCTTGCCGGAGATCTCAAGTTTGCCAAGGTGTGAGATATCGAAAATGCCGGCCTTAGTGCGTGTAGCCGTGTGCTCTTCGATAATGCCGGTATACTGTATAGGCAGAAGCCAGCCGTGGAAAGACACGATCTTCGCGTTCAGGCGCGCATGCGCCGCGTAAAGAGGGGTCTTCCTGTCTTCTGTTGGGGTCATCTATTGTTTTTCTAGTTCTATGCTTATCCTGGCGTCGATAGCGACCGAACCGCCCTTTCCCTCTGCGGGGAAGACCTTAAGCGGGTTGATATCAAGCTCTTTGATCATAGGGAAGTCCGTCACCAGCTGGGACAGCCTTAGCAGTCCCTCTTTTATGGAATCTATATCCGCGGGTTTCTCTCCGCGGGCGCCTTTTAATAAAGCTATCGATTTTATCGAGTTGATCATCTCATCTGCTTCGCGCGGGATTATCGGGGCGATCCTGAAAGATACATCCTTGAGCACTTCAACGTAGATACCGCCGAGGCCGAACATTAGCATCGGCCCGAACTGGGGGTCTTTCGACATGCCGAGGATGACCTCTTTGCCGCCGGCTATCATCTCCTGCACCAGTACACCGAGGATATTCGCGTTGGGAACCGCGGCTTTCGATCTCTTTATTATCTCATCAAAGGCCGCTTCTACTTCCGCCGCGTTCTTAAGGCCTACCTTCACTCCGCCGACATCCGACTTATGGAGTATGTCGGGGGATGCGATCTTCATTACGACCGGATAACCGGCCTTATCAGCCGCGGCTTTCGCCTCTGCGGCGCTCTTGGCCAGAATACTCTTAGGCAGCCTGAACCCGTAACTCTCTATAATATCTCGGGCGGTATATTCCGGTATCTCCTTTTGCCCGGACTTAGCGGCATCATCGAGGATCTTCTTCACCTTCGCCTTGTCAACCCGGAACTCACCGGCGCTCTCTTTCGGAAGGTCAAGGGCGTTCTTGTATTTAACCATAACGTTGAACGAGGATATGGCGCGTTCAGGGAAACGGTAATTCGGTATCTTGTTGTCCTGGAGTATATCCCTGCCCTTATCGACAAGCTTTCCGCCGATGAAACTCGCGAAAATAGGCTTGCCGCCTTTGGTCTCGACAAGCACGTCGGCGGTCTCTTTTATCTTGCTGTTGCTCTGCGGCGTCAATATCACTATAAGACCGTTGACATTGGGGTCTTTCAACAGTCCGCTTACCGCTATCTTATATCTCTGGTCGTCGGCGTCCCCCATGACGTCGACGGGATTGTTAAGCGCGGCGCCTTTAGGAAGCGAGGCCCTGAACGCTTCTATTGTCTCCTTGCTTATCGGCGCTACCTTCGCGAATTTCGAACGCTCAACGGCATCCGCGGCTATGATACCCGGGCCGCCGGCATTCGTTATTATCGCGAGGTTCGGTCCCTGCGGGAGTTTCTGGAAAGAAAAAGCGACGGCATAATCAAAAAGGTCTTCTATCGACGCGGCGCGTATGACGCCGGTCTGGGCGAAAGCCGCGTCAAAAGCCACCTCTGAACCCGCGAGGCTCCCTGTATGGCTGGAAGCAGCCTTGGCCCCTGCCTTGGTCCCGCCGGACTTGCAGATTATGACGGGCTTCTTGGCCGTGACCTCCCTGGCTATCTTCATGAACTCCTTGCCGTCCTTTACGTCCTCTATATATCCTAGTATTACTTTCGTGTCGGGATCGTCGGCAAGATAACGCAGCAGCGCCGTCTCCGAAACATCCGACTTGTTACCGAGGCTGACAAATTTTGAAAAACCTATCTTCTCCTTTACGGCCCAGTCAAGGATGGCCGCGCACAGGGCACCGGACTGTGAGAAGAACGCGATATCCCCGGGGAGCGGGGAGATAGCGGCAAAGGAAGCGTTGACATTGCAAGCGGTATTCATGAAACCCAGGCAGTTCGGCCCGAGGACCCTTATGCCGTACTTCTTGGCTATATCAACAAGGTCCGTCTCAAGCTTCTTACCCTCAGGCCCGGTCTCCTTGAAACCCGCTGTTATGACTATGACAGCCTTTATACCCTTCTTCCCGCATTCTTCCATTATGCCCAATACCAGCGACGACGGTATCGCGAAGACCGCGAGGTCTATCTCACCCTTGACATCGAGGACCGACGGATAGCATGTGTACCCCATCAACTCCTTATCCTTGGGGTTTATCGGGTAGACCTCCCCCTTGAAACCGAATTCCTTGATATTGTGGAGTATGTCGTGGCCAATCTTACCTTTGTGCTGCGAGGCGCCGATCACGGCGATTGAACGCGGAGAGAATAGCTTGTCCAACCCTTCTGAGTTCATGTTTTGTTCCTTAGAATTTTAGTTTTGGTTGTTAAAGAAATCCCGCAAGACGGGACATGCCTTTCCGACAACGAAAAGGTGGGATGGAAGTATTCTATTAGGAAGGGACAAAAAAGTCAACCAAAATTATCCCAGGACCTCCTTGATTATCTGAAGTATCTCCTCTTTTTTCACCGGCTTGTTCACGAATTTCGAGACGCCCTTTTCTATGGCCTTGGCGTAGGTATCCCAGTCGCCGAAGGCGGTAACCATGACCACGGGAAGCCCGGGAAACTCGCTTTTGGCCTTCTCGAGAAGGACCAGGCCGTTTTCGCCCGGCATGGAAAGGTCGGCAAAGACAATGTTGAATCCTCCCGCGCGTATCGCCTTTAAGCCGTCCTCGGTATTAAGCGCCACGGACACCTCATGGCCCTCGGCCTTTAACATCTTCGAAAGAGCGATCCCGAACTCCGTGTCGTCATCAACCAGCAGTATCTTAGCCATTACGGTCCTCCTCCTTTTCTAAACAGCGAAAGGTATCCTTATCTTTACGGTAGTGCCCTTGCCTTTCCTGCTATCGCAGGATATCCCGCCCCCGCTTTCAAGGATTATATCCCTGGCTATATAGAGCCCGAGGCCGGTACCTACGTCCTTTGTCGTGAAGAACGGGTCGAATACCCTCTTGAGGTACTCCTTCGGTATGCCCTCTCCAGTGTCATCGATCTCGAGCTCAGCCTCTCCTTTAAGCCCGCGGGAAGTTATCGTTATCGTGCCGCCCGAAGGCATCGCGTCAAAAGAGTTCCTGAGGACATTGAGCAGTACCTGCCTGAGATGGCTTTCCTCTATCGCAACATCCGGGAGGTTTTCATCAAGGGTCTTCACGAAAGATATCCCCTTCCTTTCGCCCTCCTTGCCGAGGAATTTTATCAGGGCTTCCGAAACGGCGTTGATCCCGGACTTCCCGGAAGAGGCCTTGGACCTCTTCATGAAACTCAGGTGCTCCTCCACGACGTCATTTACCCTGTATACCTCGTTGATAATCGATTTAATAAGGGTATCGGCTTCCGACCTGTCCCCGTTCAATTTCCTGACCTCATCCGAAAGCAGCTCCGCGCTCAGGCTTATAGTGCTCAAGGGATTCCTTACAGAATGGGCAAGCTGAGAAGACATCATGCCGATAGCGGCGAGCTGCTCCGCGTTTACAAGCTGCCGGTGCATCCTCCTCTCCCTGTCGGACAGGTACCCGAGCATCACGGAGAAAAGGAGCAGGAAGGCCACCCTGAGGGAAATATCGGTCCAATGTATGCTATGCAGGCATACCGGACAAGATAATATATACACAAAAGAAGTGATGATCCCGATAAAAAAACTACCTACCAGCCCGTAATAGAAAGACTGCGCGGCCGCGATAAGGAAGTAACCGAGGACAAAAGTGGAATTCATTCCGCCGGTCATCGGTACGACTACCGAAAGAAAGACAAGGTCCAGCAGGAACTCTATAAGGTATATACGCGGCGCCTTATCGGGCAACCTGAATATGCTCAGGTATATGAAGAAATTATAAATGAAAAAACACGCGATCAGCCAAAGAAAGGCTACCTTGTCGTGCGGAGGGAAAGGATGGTATACCCCCCATAGAAGAGCGCCTGAGGCGGCAAAAAGTTTTATCACCGCGAAAGTGAAATCGGTAGGGTTTATACCGCCGCTCCTTACCTTTGTCCTCATTGCAGGCCTTCCTTGTATATCCTTAATATTTCCGCCACGCTCCACGCCTGGGATACCGCGCCTTTGGCGTTATAAGGCGGGTCGCCGTCAAATATCTCGGATATAGTGCCGAGCCCGGCCTCCTTAAGGTGGCTTATCAGAGGAAGGAGAAACCTCCTGGCCTCCTGCCTGGTATTCTTGTTCCTGCCGTAAACATTAAGATATGCCTCTATGAAATGCGCAAGCAACCACGGCCATACCGTCCCCTGGTGGTAACAGGCATCCCTCATCCTCTGGTCTCCGGAATATATGCCCCTGTAATTCCTGTCCCCTGGAGCAAGAGAACGCAATCCATAAGGTGTAAGGAGTTCCTTGCCTATGATATCAAGGACCCTTTTCTCCCTCTCCTTTGCTATTATCCTGTAAGGGAGGCTGAGGGCCAGCACCTGGTTCGGCCTCAGGGTCCTGTCGACGCCGTCCTCACCCACGCAATCATAAAGATAGCCTCCGCCTTCGTTCCAGAAGACCATCTCAAAGCTCTTCCTGGCCAAGTGGGCAAGACGGGCACATTCATGCTTGTATTTCAGGTTAAGTTTATCGCATATATCTTCCATTATCTTAAGCGAATTATACCAGAGGGCATTGACCTCGACTGCTTTTCCGTTCCTTGGTGTCACCACCCATCCTCCTATCTTCGCATCCATCCAGGTTAGTTGGATATCGGGGTCTGAGGTGGATATGAGCCCGTCACGGTCCATCTTTATACCGTAACGCGTCCCGTTTATGTAATACTTTATTATCTCTTCAAGGCAATCGAGCAGGTTCGATTCAACAAAATCATAATCATTGGTATATTCGAGGAACTTATGCACCGCCCAGAAGTACCACAACGAGGAATCTACGCTGTTATATTCGGGTTCCTTAGACCTTTCGGGGAACCTGTTCGGTAGCATTCCTTCGTCACAGTATTTCGCAAAAGACAGAAGTATCTCCCTGGCCTCTTCATGCCTGCCCAGAGTGAGGGTTATCCCCGGAAGCGATATAAGCGCGTCCCTGCTCCAATCCCAGAACCAATGGTATCCGGCCAATATCGCCGGTACGCCATCCGGCCTCCTGATAAGGAACGAGTCCGCGCTGTTGGCCAGGCTCACGGCAAAACTGTCGCGGACACCGACCGCCTCGGCTATCTCATTATGTCTGAGAACCTCACTGGATTCAAGGACTTCTATCGAACGCATCTTGCGGCCTTCCGTCGAAGCGACCACATAAGCCTTGTCCCCTTCCCTTACCAGGAAACCCATTTCTCCTGGGCTGTAAAGGTCTTCCCGGAATTCCAGCCCCCTTTCACGCTCACGCTGGTACTCGAAACTCTTATACCAATAACCGGCAGCTTCGAACCTGTCCGCATTGTTCGCCAGATACAGTATAGGGGATTCGTTATAGGGCTTCATCTTAATATAGCCCTCGAGGCATTCCACTTTCTTGTCGAAACTTGAATTCTCGATCGACAGCCAATGGTAGTCCCGGGCCGCCACAAGCGGCCTCACCAGTAATTCCAGGTATCCGGGGGACCTCAATATCTTATAGGTTATTACAGTGGTATTCTCCCCCCTCACCATGAACACCGCCTTCTCGACTTCGATATCTCCGACACGGTAAGTGAATATGGGGAACGGGTCAAGCCTGAATTCTTCAAGGTACCTGTGGCCTTCGGGGTGTATTATGCCGGGATACCTGTTGCTGGAAAGGTTGTAACGGCTGCCATCCTTAAGAACAAGCGTCTCCTCAAGCTTGGAGAGCATGACCATGCGCGAGAACGACGGCCTGGCGGACGCGACGAGAAGACCGTGATACCTGCGGGAGTTTGCCCCGATTATAGTAGAGGACGCATAGCCCCCGAGGCCGTTAGTCTCTATCCATTCCTTAGAGATGGCGGCCTGAAAATCCCCGCAAATATCTTTTCCAAAGCGGATGACCTCTCCTGCCGCGCAAGACGGTTTTCTTGATTCCTCTTTAGTTATGACCGTCATTCCATGCCGCTTTCGGTTTTGCCGCCCTCTTCGTCGAGTTTCTTAAAAAACTCTTCCGGATGGAGGTTCTCCATCTCTTTTTCGAAAGCCTTTACCTCATCGCCTGTAATGGGCTTGTTGATCACCGGGCAAAGCTCCAGGACCTTCTCCTCTATGAATATAGGGGAATTGGTCCTGACGGCAAGGGCCATAGCATCGGACGGGCGGGAATCGACTTCCAGCGTCCTGTCCGCCTTCTTAAGGAATATACTGGCATAATAGGCATTATCACGCACGTCGCATATGACCACTTTCTCGATCGCGCCTCCCAGTGAACTTATGAGGCTGACCGCAAGGTCATGGGTCAGCGGGCGGATGAACTTTTCGCCTTCAAGGGCCGCAGCGATAGATGTCCCCTCGCCTACACCTACCCATATAGGTAAAAGCCTGGAGCCGTCCGTCTCCTCCAGTGTTACCACATACTGGGCAAGTGTCGGGATGAATATAACGGA
Organism: uncultured Planctomycetia bacterium; assembly: GCA_964484255.1. GTDB lineage: Bacteria > Omnitrophota > Gorgyraeia > Pluralincolimonadales > Pluralincolimonadaceae > UBA6215. The sequence continues at coordinate 17,595 of CAZAEH010000011.1, read as the reverse complement.
ATATATCCTGGCGGCTTTCATGACAACCTCCTATAAGACAATATTAGACCACTAAACGCCGGTTGTCAACGCTATGAGGAAAAATCGTAAGATCATATGTCCATCTCTCCTTCTACTTCTATGGGACGCAGCCTTGTAATGCTGAAGAAGAGGTCTATGCTCCTGACTTTTTCAACGCGCCTGACTTCTTTTATGCGGGGAAGGAATGAGATCGAGAGGATCGCGCGCAGCATGCCCGATAACGCGAACAAGGTAAGCAGGTTATAACCCGATATAGGAGGAAGCACCCTGGCGAGAAAGCCGCCCAACAACGCCCCGGCGCAAATAGCGGAACCGTTTATCACGTTCAGATAAGAGACGCAGCGGGTCCTCTTTTCAGGCATTACGGCATCGTATACGAAGTTAAAGACCGAAAGGTTATATCCTGCCCAGATAAAACCCGCGAAGATCTGTATTATAACCAGGTACGCAAAGTTGTGCCCGAAAAGCCACAGGACCGGTATAACAGGGATGAAGAACGACGTGAGGCGTATTATCTTCACATTACCGACAACATCGGCATGCCTGCCCCAGATACCCATGGTCAGGAGGGTGGCTATCGTAGGGCTTATGGCGACTGCCGTATATGCCGCGTAATTCATGTTAAGGTCCCTGAGCATATATACCGCAAAGAAAGGCCCGGAGATGTTGACCGCGAAACTTATGCTGGCCACATAAAATACGAACTTGGCAAAGTTGGATTCCCGGAACCTCCTGACAAAATCCCAAAAAGTGAAATAGTGCTCTTTCGTGACCTTTATCGCAGGCTCGAACATCTTCTTAAGGAAATACCAGGATGTGAACCTCGACAGGAAAGCGAGGCCTATTATGACCATGAACCCGGATAGCTTATCTTTCCCGAATACATTAAGGATAAAACCCGCGATGAAGGCGCAGGATATCGTTATGATGCCGAGCACCCTGTTCCTCCAGCCGAAATACTTTCCCCTCCGGCGGGCGGGGATATGGTCCGACATTAAGCTTGTCCACGCCGGCCCGGGAAAAGCGTTAAAAGATGCGGCAAGCGTCACGAATACTATAAGCCAGAATACCCTGTTGCCCGGGAAAAGCACCGGGATAAGCGCTATCGGCAGGAACATCATCGCATGAAGGAAAACGAATATGGTAATTATGCGCATACGGCTCTTCATGTGCTCTGTCACGTCAGCCGACTTAAGCTGGATGAGCGAAGCAACCAGGTTCGGGAAAGCGGTAAGCATGCCTATCTGTTCGCTCGAGGCCTTTAGCGCAACGGCAAAAGGGGTTATATACTGTTCGGTAAATCCTATCATTGCCGAACAGAACGCGCCGTCAATGAAAGAGTTTTTAAGGCTTTGCCTTATCTTCCCTTCTTTTCTCATTGCAGGCATATTATAGCACAACCCGCTAAGATTGACACGCAGACCGCAGGCTGTTAAAATCTTCACATGGACGAACCCGCGGTCAAACTTACCAAGAAGGGCACGGCATGGAACAGGACAGGCCATCCCTGGGTATACAGGGACGACCTGGAAAAATATGACCCTTCCTTTTCAGGCAGCATAGTAGCGGTCACCGATAATAACGGGAAATTCCTCGGCAAGGCCTTTTTCAACGAAAGGTCCAAGATATCGCTTCGCATGATAACGGACGAGGACATCCGTATCGACGCTTCGTTCTGGCGCGGCAGGATATCCGGGTGCATCGAATCCCGGAAGGCAAAAGTAAGCGGCTCGGACGCTTATCGTATCGCGCACGCCGAATCGGATGGTCTGCCGTCATTGATCATAGATAAATATGCCGGGCACCTGTCTATCCAGACTCTTTCGCTGGGCATGGACAGGATCAAACCGGTTATCGTAGAAGCGCTCGTTGACCTGTTAAAACCCGGCTCCATAACCGCCAGGAACGATTCTTCCACAAGGAAACTCGAGGGCCTGCCGGAGGCCAAAGAGACACTCTACGGCAAGACCCCCGCGCCTTTCGATGTAAAGGAAGGCGGTGTAAGGTATCTCGTAGATATAATGAACGGGCAAAAGACAGGGGCTTACCTTGACCAGCGGGAAAACCGCATAGCCGCCGAGAGATATTCGTCGGGTTCGGTCCTCGATTGCTTCTGCTACCAGGGGCTCTTCTCCCTCCACGCGGCGTTATCCGCAAAAGAAGTGACCGCGGTGGATTCATCCGGGCTGGCCATTGAAAAATTGAAAGAGAACGCCGCGCTCAACGGTATGCATAACATAAAAGCTGTCGAGGGGAAAGTGCCGGAAGTCCTCAGGGCCCTCCAGAATGAAGGCAGGCTTTTTGACTTCATAATACTCGACCCTCCGGCTTACGCGAAATCCAAGAGGGATCTCCAGGCTGCCGCCAGGGGATACATAGATATCAACTTCAGGGCGATGAAACTCCTGAAAAAAGGCGGATACCTTATGACATCTTCCTGCTCCCATAACCTCTCCGAGGGACAGTTCCTGGAGATCATGGATGAATCGCTTTGGGAATCAAGGAGGAAAGCAAAACTTATCGAAAAACGCCTGCAGCCGGCGGACCATCCGATCTTGCTGAATTTCCCCGAATCGAACTACCTTAAATGTTTTGTCCTTGAGCTCTTGTAAGGGTCGTCTATCTCTAACAGCAATTCCCATACCGCCCGGGCACGCTGGTACTGCTCGGGTCCGGTAGGCCTGGGGGTATGCCCGCCGTCATGCCACGCTTCAGGTGTATTGAACCAATAAGCGCTCCTGTCGCAGCCGTATACCATGTAATAGCATCCGTAAGCCGTCTTTAACGCTTCTTCCTTCAGGCCAATGCGGTACATGGTCGCGGCGAGAAAATAGGTAGAGCCCGGCCATATCTCCCTGGCCATGTTTATATCTATATCCGAACCGTCGGCGTTCTTGCTGTTCATGGCCCCGCAATCCCCCACGCCGTCGGCATTGAAATCGCTCAGCGGCACGACACACATCTCGTATACCTTCTTGAGGTATTTTATCATCCGGGCACGGGGTAAAATGTCATCAAGCCCCATAACCTCGCAATATCTCTGCCCGTTAAGGCCGTCGGCCATTATCGCGTCGGAATGTTTTCCGGCAGTATCTATCCTGTAGTACTGTTTCTCCTCCGACCAGAGCTGCCTATCGAGGCTCACCCTGGCCTTGGCCAGGATGTCCGAGACTTCCTCTGAAACGGGATCTTCCTCCGCGCGGGCAAGCATCTCCATGGCCTCGAGAGCGCCGACCCAAAGCCCCCCGCACAGGAGGCTTGTCCCGTAAAGCCCCCACGCATCATAAGTATTGTCCGAACCGTTATTGTTTGGGAGGTTGTCGCCGTCCGTATCCTGCGACTTCATGTATTCATATGTCATCTTGACGGCCGGCCAACAGTAATCGAGGAACCCCTTGTCCCGGTAGACATGGTAATATCTTGCGACCTGCTGTATGAACTTCGCGTGCAGGTCTTTCCAGTGAAGTTTGTTCGTCCCGTAGGTATCGAACTTGAAGAACGGGTCTTCCGTCGGCATGCCGAAATCGTGCGGGGTCTGGTGCAGGCTGTCGAAATACAATATACCGTCGGCAAAACACCTTAGTATATCACGCTCGATCTCCGGCCAGAATTTTAAAGTCAATACGGCGCAGTAGTGGCGGACATCGAAGGTCTCGCAAAAAGGATAACCCATGGATTCCATCACGAAGAACTTGTGGTCGTCCTCATGCAGCCCCATGTATTCCCTGTCATGGCCCGACTTCAGCCCCGACTCGTAAAAAGTCCCGCCGAACTGTGTATAATATAGCTCGTTGAAGGCCGCGGTCTTAAGCCAGGAGGGATATTTTTTGCCGGCTATCACTGGTTCCATCCAGGCATCAATGAGACCTTCCCACTTGGCATATTCGTCCAGAGCGGTCCTGGCGATATTAAATGACTGAGCGGAATCCCTGCCGAAATATTCGGTATACTTCCTCCACCACTCCGTCCCGGTCCTATACGGGTCCCCGAATTTCACGACCGGGAAATCCCATGAGATCACTACAGGCACCGTGCGGGATTCGCCTGGATTCAGCGTAAAACTGATGTTTATGGCCGCGGCAGAATGCGAATTGTCCTTCTTCCAATCGAGTTCATGGTCGATCTTTACCCCCGCTGATCTCGCGGCAGCAATACACCATTCGGAATTCTGGGTCTCGGGAACATTGTCCGGATGGTCGGCCTTCATGACAATTGCAGTGACACCGTCCTCCTGCCTGAGGCTGTTCGCGAATCCTTCCCTGGGCAGAGAACCGCCAAACGGGGGATGCTGCCAGGTAAGGATAACGGACGCTTCCGCCTTGCTGCCGGTAGGATTGGAGACCTTGAACTGCCACACGGCCACAGGATAAGAGGTCTCCCTGTAATTATGCGCTATTACCGGGGAGAAGAACTTCTGCGAGACATCAAGCTCGAAGCAGTCGTATGTGACCCATCCTTTGGGCTGAAGGGCATAATATTCAGCGTCACCCTTGTTGAGTTTTTCCCACTTGGATTTCAGGTAAGGGCTGGTCGACAGGGTCTTGATCTTTTCACGGCCGGTGCCGATCTTTTCGCGTATATGGAACGCCGCCTGGTCCAGCCACACCTGGTCATAAGAGCCGCATTTCAACGCCCACGGGCCGAAAGAGCCGGATATCGAATACATGAACGAGCCCGCACCAAAACCTCCCAGGGCGATCCCCCTGTCCGGGCTTGTGCTGGCGCAATCTGCGGGCACATCCCCGAGAGGCCTCTTCCAGGCACAATCGGGTATCTCGAAATGATCTCTTTTCCTTCCCATCTATTCTATTGCTTCTTCCTTGACCACCTTTATCTCTACGGGTCCTTTATATATGCCCCCTACCCTGGCGGAATCATAGACCCTTACCGCTATATAGTTATCCGACTTGAAGTTTATCGTATTGATAGGAAGCACGTATTCCCTGGGTTTTTCCCAAACCGACTGGTGTTTAGGCGGGAACAGGCCGCTCTGGCCGATCAGGTTCTTATTGAAGAAGGCCATATCGCAGTCGTCTATCCCCCCGAACCTGAGTATTATCTTGGCACCTTTTTCTTTCCAGAGGTCCTTCTTGTCTTTCGGGAGCTTGAAGCTGTGCCAGTACCAGGCATAGCCGTCGTAATTGTCAAAACCCTGCGTCTCCCATCCGGCGGGCACCGAGACCTGTTTCCAGTCCTTGTCAGCGGAGGTCATCTTGGCCCATTTGAAATCATCACCTGTCCTGAAGTACCACTTACCGGAGAGGTCGACGGTATCAAGGACCTTTTTGGGTTTTGTGAAACCGCATATCTTCATTGCGGCCCTGATATTCTCGTTCTTCATGAAAGTCTTCCATATAAGACCGGTCCTGTAGTTTTCTATCATCAGGACGATAGGTCCCTGGTCAATACCTATGCACTTGTTGGAGACCCAGTTCCTGTCCCAGTTGAATGCGTCGACAAAGCCGTACCTGCCCCAGATCCTGTCCTTGTAGTTCGAGTACATGTACTTTGCCGCGTTTATCGAGAGTTCCGGGGTGAATATTATGGATGAGACGGCAGCGGTCGGAGCTACGGTACCGTCATTGTCGCCGTTGGGAGCGCCGTAAGCCCTGTAACCGTCGGGACCGTCGCATGCGGTCAAGCCCCAGCAATCCGGCCCGTAGGTCTTGCTGCGGTTCATGTTATCTATGCACCACTGCCTGTTCGCCAGAGTGGCCTGAACGGAGTTCTTGAAGTAATCCATGAACCCGTCCTCCTTGTCCTTGAAATCCACGTAACAATGTGAATACTGGTGGGTAAAAAGCGCGGGCGGGCCCGAAAACCTGTAATCCTTATAGGTATTCATCCCCCTGCTGAACGCGCTCCATGAATCGGGGGACATCGGGTGGGTAGTTGAGCCTATGCCCATGAAATACAGGACAAGATGCTCCGAAGTATAACCCGACCATCTGTACGGCAGGAAACCTTTGTCAGGGAACCATCCCATGCTCGGGGTAGTCCCGTTATCCATCATCCATGCCCAATCGACCCTGTCATAGAGTTCCTTGCAAATCTTCTCTATCTCGGTGCCTTTGAAATACTCGCCGGTAAATACCACCCCGGCCATCAAAAGCGCGGTATCTATGGACGAAAGCTCGCAATCTCCCCAGCGTTGTCCGGTATTCATATCGAGGAAATGATAATAGAAACCATGGACACATTCCGCCTTGTCCCTGAAGAACTTAAGCGTAGCGGTTATCCTCTCCTCTGCCTTGTCCCTGGGCAGCCAGCCGCGTTCTGCCGCAACACACAAGGCGGGTAAACCGAAACCCACGGATGCAATGCTGGCCATCGGGGCATTATCTTCCATGAAAGCCGAACAGTTATCCTTTATGAGGCCGCTCTCGGGATTGGCCTCATTCCAGAAGAACATACATGCCGAATGCTCTATAAGGTCCAGGAATTGCTCATCCGTCATTGCAGAAAGTTCGGGCGACTCCCATTTTAACACGGGCTGTTTTTCTACCCCGCTCCTCTCTCCGCCGAAGGTAAGGCTGTCGATATATACGGTCCCTTTCGAAGGCTGTCCGTAATCATTGCGGAACGTTATGGAAAAATTATCCATATTGAACCAGTTCTTTACGGACGTGAAATCGGACAGCGGTATGGTCACCTGCTGCCATTCGGTGGTAACCCCGGAAGGAAGGTAATTTTTTATATCGAACTTATCCTCAAAATACGAGCTGTCCTTAAGGCCTGCGGTAAACACTTCCCCGCCGTTCCCGCCTTTGACCCAAAAACTCACGTCACCCAATTTGCTGAGGTCCCTGCCGATAAGACCGAACCAGAAACCCGCCTCCTGCCCCTGGCCGTTCACATCATATTCCACCTGTACTGCCTGGACGCCTTCGACACGTGCGCCCTGGGAAACATAGGCATGTTTTGCCGTGCCGCCGTTATTGCTCCAAGTCCCCTGCATGGCCCTCGGCAAAAGCATATTGTTCCCGGCTGCTTCCTGCGCGAAGCCTTGGCCCATGAAGGATGCTGAAATCAAAGAAAATACAAGACCCCACGCCCATTTCCTAATCACCATGTGCTCCTCCTATTTTCTCCCCCACATGTATGACAGCGTAAAAAGCAGTCCGAAAGAAAAATGCACGATAACGGTCAACGCGTTCGCCAGCAGAAGTTCTTTTATCTTTCCATAATGGGACCTGGCCGTAACGGCCGCTTTCACGGCAAAAGGCAAGGTCAGGAACACCGTAAGCGAAGTTACGGGGAAAACCCCCGCAGCCGCACCGGCTGCAAGGACTGCATAGGCCGACATTATTAGCCATGCGTATATGTTAGAAGCCCTGGATTTCCCTATCGAGACAACCGTATTCCTCTTTCCGGTCGCCAGGTCCGCTTCATAATCCGGGAACTCGTTTATAAAAAGCACTAACGCTATAAGTATCCCTACCGGCAGGGAAGCAAAAAAGGGCTCCCACGCCAATTTGCCTGTCTGGACATAATATGAACCGAGGACCATCAGCGGGCCGAAACCTATCCCCGTAGCTGCCTCACCCATTCTAGTATACCCTATCTTCAGCGGTGATGCGGTATAAAAAAACGCCAGGAATATCCCTATGCCTCCGAACAGGAAAAGCAGGTAACCCTTCATAGCATAGACCAGGTACAATCCTATGGCAGCCGTAAGAAAAAAACAGGTGATGCCTGCCGTAAGCACTTGCGCAGGTTTAAGGACCCCGTTAGGAAGTAATCTGCTCCCGCCGCTGAAAGGCGTAGGGGTCTTGTTGATGACATCATCCCCGCTCAAAAAATCATAATAGTCGTTGGTGAGGTTCAGGCCGGCCTGCGAAAGAACGGCGCCTGCCATGGTCAGGTAGAAATTCGCCCAATTCACGGAGCCCGTGCGGTCCCAAGCTATAGCTGCGCCAAGCGCGACCGGTATAACTGCTGCCGTAAAGAACTGGGGCCGCGGCGCCGCTAACCATATAAACATCTTCTTCATATCCTTTAACGCCTTACCGTTGAATATATTCCGGCCGCGCCGAAGGCAAGCGTCTCATACCTGCATTCCGAGAAGCCGGCGCCGGCCAACCTGGCTTTTACCTCATCCGGGCTGTAAAAATCCAGGATTGATCGCGCTAAATAGCGGAACGGGGATATCCTTCCGTATAACGCAAAACCTATGGCAGGAATAACAACCCTGAGATACACCCTGTAAAGGAACTTCGCCAACGGATTGATCGGCCTTGTAAGGTCTAGCGCGACCAAGGTCCCGCCGTCCTTGAGGACCCTGCGGCATTCGGAAAAGACCCCGTCAAGTTCGTTCGACAGGTTCCGCAAGGCAAACCCGCATACTATAATATCAAATGTCGCGTCGGGATACGGCATTTTACCGGCTTCCCCGCGGGTCCAGTTTATGGCCTGGCCCGCGCCCTGAAGCAGCGCCTTCCGCTTGCCCTCTTCCAGCATCTCAGGGCAAAAATCCAGGGCTTCTATCCTGCAACCTTTATGCTTCCTGGCTATCTCCAGGCAAAGGTCGCCTGTGCCCGCGCAAAGATCGAGTACCCGCGAGCCGTCCCTGACTATATCCGATACTTTCCCCCTCCAGCCGCGGTCCATACCGAGGCTCGCCAACAGGTTAAACAGGTCATACCTGCGCGCGAGGAAACCGAACATGCCG
>CAZAEH010000011.1:0-8893 GCA_964484255.1 uncultured Planctomycetia bacterium | reverse complement strand
CGTCGGCATATCAGATTTTTGCCTCATATAACGCAAAGATGAACAACAGGTCGGAAAGCCTGTTTAGGTAAGCCAGTGTACAGGGGGGTATCTTCATTTTACCGCTCAATCCTATCGTTGCGCATTCGGCGCGCCGGGCTATGGCCCTTGAGATATGCAACAGGGCCGAACTCTCGTTCTCCCCCGGGAGCACAAAACCCGAGGGCATCCCGGACTTTTTTTCTATCTCGTCGCCGAACTGTTCAAGCATCCTGATATCATTTTCCGTAACCGCAGGAGATTTGCAATGGCTTCCCGCAGATATCGAACCTATTATCTTCATCAGGTCTTTCTGGATAAGGCCTATCTTCGCCTCTATCGCCTCGTCGGCAGCCTTTATCTTCGCCAATCCCAGGAAAGACACCAACTCATCAAGGGCTCCCTGGGCTATTATCCTGGGGTCGCACTTGCTGACCTGCCTGCCGCCGCAAAGTTTGGTCGCGCCCTTATCGCCTTTTTTCGTGGTTATCCTCACTATTTGATCCGGTATTTAGCTATTACGTTGGTCCTGATGCCTCCGCGTGCACTGAATTCGCCGGTCACGATACACCACTTCGGTTTGCATGCGTCGATGACATCCTTGAGTATCTTGTTGACCACATTCTCATAGAATATGCCCATATTGCGGTAGCCTATTATGTAATACTTAAGGGATTTCAGCTCGATGCAGGACTTGTCCGGCATATACCTTATCTTTATCGTACCGAAATCCGGAAGGCCCGTCTTTGGGCATACAGAGGTATATTCGGGTATCTCTATATCGACCTCATAACCTTTATGTTTATTGGGGAACACTTCTATCTTGAAGTTGTTTTTCATCGGTACCTCCTAAGGTTTGCCGTCAACCGGCCAGAAAGAAGCCGGCTATCCTGAAATATATAAGCAGGGTGATTATATCGCAAGTCGCCAGGGCGATAGGCCCGGACGACAGGGCCGGGTCAAAACCCAAAAGACGGAATATAAAAGGCAGGAACGAGCCGACAACACCCGAAAGGATTATCGATGCGGACATCGAAAAAGCGAGCGCCGCGCCAAGGCTCGAGCTCTCCTGCCATAAAGTAGCTACGCCCCCGACGAATACACCGCAGATCAACCCTACGACAATGCCCACGAGTATCTCCTTTTGGAGCAGCCATCTTACATCCTTGAATGACGCACGGCCGAGGGCCATGTTCCTGACCACAATAGTGGCTGACTGCGTGCCCGTGCTCTCCGAAAGACCAAGGACTATAGGTATAAAAAGGGCCAGGGCGATCGCGGATTTCAGCTCATGCTGGAACCATCCCGTAATAAAAGCGCATATAAGCCCGCTAAAGATACTTATGGTAAGCCATGGCAGCCTGAGCCTGACTATCCGGCGTACAGACCGTGAAGTTATTTCATCGACACCCGTACCGACGATCTTGGCGATATCGTCTTCCGCTTCGAGTTCGGCGATATCGACCATTTCATCTGCCGTGATTATCCCTACGAGCTTGTGCTCGTTATTTACCACAGGCAACGCCAGGAACCTGTGCTTGATGAAATACCTTACCGCCTCTTCCTGGTCCATGGAGGCATTAACCTTTATAACGTTCTTGAGCATTATATCGCTTACTTTTACGGTAGGGGCATGGCTGAGAAGGTCCCTCATCTGCAATACGCCTACAAGATGCCCGGACGCATCCACAACGTATATATATGAAGGCTTGGAGACTTTTTCCAGGGAAGCGGTGCGGAAATGTTTTATAGTTTCATCTATGGTGAAATGTTCCGGGACAGACAGGAACTCGTTTTTCATTATCGCGCCGACCGTCTCGCCCTTTATCCTTTTCCTGTTCATAGGCCACCTTTTTTTCGGGTATTATTATAAAACAAATAGCCCTCTGATTCAATCATCAAAGGGCTATTTTTAAACTTAAATCCGGGATAAGGTTACCTCTTATTCAAACCCGCTTGGTAACCAGCTTGGTAACCGGCCTCGTATCCTTTATTATATCCCCTTTCAAAACCGTTCGAGTCTCCGGCTGAAGAAGACGGCTGCGCCGGGGCCTGCTGGGGAGCGCTGTTCTCGCCGGGTATAAGGGCATCGGCTATGGCATTCGCCGCTATACCGGTTCCCGCGCCTATCAGGGCGCCTTTACCGGCTTTACCGCCCGAAGCTCCTGATGCGGCAGCGCCTGTGGCTGCGCCTATAAGGCCTGTCCTTAAAAGCCCGCTGGCATCAGCCGCGGAAACGGGCGCCGCGAAAAACAGCGTAAGGGAGACCAATAATGCTAATGTGATTAATATGCGCATCTCGACCCTCCTTGTTGGTTAAATTATATCACAGAAATAACGCTTGTCTATAATAAATTATTCCAGTTTCCCGGTAAGCAGCCTGTAATTCTCCGCTGGGTCCCCTTTGCCGTATACGCCGCTGCCCACGCATGCCAGGTCTACTCCCGCTTCCTTTATCATGATGATATTGTCGGATTTCAGGCCGCCGTCCATGGCTACTGTCGGCCTGCCCGGCCTGCCTATAAGTGCGCGGGCTTTATCGCATACCTCGGGTATGAATTTGCTTCCGTAGAAACCGGGGTTCACCGAAAGGAACAGCAGTACGTCGATATCGTTAAAATACCGCTCAACTTCCGAGACAGGCGTCTCCGGGTTTATCGCCATACCGGCCTGCATCCCGAGGGCCCGTATGTTCTTTATCGCTGACGCGGGGTCTTCCTTTGACTCGTAATGGAAGATTATCCTGTTCGCCCCGGCTTTCTTGAAAGGTTCGGCATAAGCGGACGGGTCCACAACCATTAAATGTATCTCCAGCTCAAGGCCCGTTTTCACCTTCGCCAAGTCAGCCGCCGATATGCTCTTGGAAGGCACAAAGATGCCGTCCATAATATCGATCTGCACCAGATCGCAAAAACGCTCCGCCTGGCGCACCATCTTTTCCAGTTCTTCCGGTTTATCGGTCAATACCGCAGGTACTATCTTCACGATGTGGCTCCTTTGTTGATATACTCCAAGAGGAATCCGGACAGGTTATTCGACGCTTTTCTGGAAGCCTCCCTGAAACGCATAAGCCTCGACGGGGAAAGCAGCCAGAGCAGAGACCGCGGCAGGTCATCCAGCAAAGTATCGCTCACAGCCTTAACGGCGAGGAACTGCACTCCCGCAGCCATAGCCGCCTCCGCTACTCCGGAGGATTCCATGTCAACGACTATCGAACCTTCCCTGCGGAAGACCTCGGTCTTCTCCTCACAGGTGAACAGGGGTTTCGGCGAACAATAAAGTTTACGGTCCCTGAGATCGGAGACGATTATGTCTCCTACGCCGAGGTCTTTGACAAGGGCCCCGCAGAAACCCGCAGAAATCACTATATCCGGGTTATATTCCTTGATGACTTTTTCGGCCGTGTGCCTGGCATTATCAGTTCCCATCCCGCTGCGGGCAAGTATGACCTCACCGTCTTTGGCCGTAAAGACCGGGGCAAGGGAAGCTGCAAAGCCCATACCGAGCCTCCTGGCAAAAGGTCTGAGTTCCCAATAAAGCGCAAATATGACCGCTGTCTTCCTCATGCCTTCTTGGAGCTCTTGAGCTTCTTCCTCACTTCCTCAATAAGGATATCTGGCGTGGAAGCTCCCCCGATTATTCCCACGGACTTGGCATTCCTGTACTTCCGGGGGTCCAGGTCCTTGGCCCCCTCTATCTGTATGGTATTCCCGTTATACTTTAAGCAGAGCTTCTTGAGCTTTATCGTATTGGAGCTATGGTGGCTGCCTACGACTATCATAAGGTCCGCCTTCTTGGCAAGCCTGACCGCCTCTTCCTGCCTCTTGCGTATATCCGCGCAGATCGTATTCACGATCTTTATCTCATGGGCTACCTTCATCACTTCAGCCACAACATCCCTGCACAACTCTATCGAATGGGTGGTCTGGAATATCATGCCGACCTTGTTCTTGAGTTTCGACTGGTCCACCTCCCTGGAATTGGCGACCACCAGGGCATCGTTCTTAAGATGGCCGAGTATCCCCTTTATCTCGGCATGCGAACTGTCGCCGACTATCAGCACCTGGTAACCTTCCTCTTCCAGTTTCTTCGCAGAGACCTGCGCCTGCCTGACTATCGGGCAGGTAGCGTCGACTATCTCTATCTTCTTCTCCTCGACCCTGGCCCTTTCGTCCGGGGATATCCCATGGGCGCGTATTATAAGCGTTCCGCCTTTTATCTGGCCTATGCTCTTTATCTCGGTAAGTCCTTTTTCGGAAAGCTTTTTAGTTATCACGTCATTATGTACTAATTCGCCGTTTATATAAGCCTGCGGCCTGCTTCGCAGAGTATCCTCGGTCAACTTTACGGCGCGGTTAACGCCGAAACAACAGCCTATTTTCTTTGGGGTCAATATCTTCATTTACTCCCTCCGTTTTGCATATCCTTTGGAATAGAACCATTCCACGGCTTTCTTGAACGCATCTTCTATGCTGCCCTGCGGTAAACCAAGTTCCCTTATTGCCTTGGAAGAGTCAAAGGCAAAGGGTTTTGCAGCCAGCCTCAAGCCTTCCCACGGTACCGGCGGCTCGCTGTGCGTTATGTTCTCCGAGACCTTAGCACACAAAAACCCTATCGGCAAAAGCGGTAAAACCGGAAGCCGGAATTTCGGCGCCGGTATGCCCGTCATCCGGTTCAATATCGAAAAAACTTCCTCGAGAGAAAGGTTATGCGCACCCAATATATAACGCTCGCCCGTCCTCCCGGAAACCTCCGCAGCAAGGTGGCCGGCGGCAACGTCATCAACATCAATGTAATTTATAACGGTACCGATATATGCCGGGAGCTTTCCGTTCAGGAAATCGACTATCATCTTCCCGGGAGGCGTAGGTTTATGATCACCGTCCCCTATGGGGGTAGTCGGGCTTACTATCGTAACCGGAAGCCCCTTCTTTGAGTAATCAAGCGCTTCCCTGTACGCCAAAAGCTTGGAACGGGTATAATGCCCCGGCATTCTATCCATCTCCGGGGCCGGACTTTGCTCATTGCACGGGCTGTTCTTTGGGCCCCCGCCCATTATAGCAGCGGTATTCGTATATACTACTTTCCCTACCCCCTCCTCCAGGCAAGCCTGGAAGACATTCTTGGAACCCTTCCAGTTTATGTCGTATACCGCGGCAGGATCAGGATACCACAAATGGGCATATGCTGCGATATGGTAAACCGCTTTAGACGCCCCTATCGCTCTCTTAACGGAATCGTAATCACGCACATCGCCGTAAAACAGTTCCACATCACGGCGGATGCCGTCTTCCTCCAGGTTCACGAAGTTGGCATCCTTGCGGACAAAACAACGCACTTTTTCGCCTCTCTTTAAAAGCAGGCGGACCACCCTGGAACCCACGAAACCGTTAGCTCCGGTAACAAGTATCATTTTGGGGTCTTCCAGTATACGACTAAGCCGAAACCGGCCCAAGCTATCTCGCGTATGCGCTTGATTATGCTCAAAGCGACTCCGATCTCTCCGCCGATCCCGAGAGCGGCAAGCACCGCATATCCGGCCCCCTCCTGGACACCGAGCGCGGCCGGGACGAAAAAGAACGCCGAATTAGCCGTCTTGAAGAAAACCTCGATCACAAGGGCCTTGGCCCAATTCACATGGATACCAAGGAAATACAATATGAGATATACTTCTATAAGGCCGGCGAACCATCCAAGCAGGTGGAAAAGGAACGAAAGGAAGAATCGCGGCCTCTCCCGGGAATAGAAATCATTTATGACCCTGTCTATCTCCTCAAGGCTCGCCTTCTTGCCTTCAAAAGCCTCGTTCAGCTTGAACTTACGGGCCATCTTAAGGCCCAGCATGAACAAACCCTTTTTTTGGAGAAAAAGAAAAACAACAAGAAGCGCGAGGACACCGCCGAAAGTCCAAAGTATCCCGGTGGCAACAATACCCTCGAACCTGAAGATCCTTATGGCAACCACTATGCCGGTCAGGAGAAAGACCACTTTGCTCAGGAACAGCGACGTCTTCGCTATAACAACGCTCGCAAGCCCGTCTACCAGCTCCACCCCGTCGCGCCGTCTTAAAGCCAGGGCTTTTACGGGCTCCCCGCCGATGTAAGCAGTCGGCGTAGTATAATTTATGGCCTCGCCCGCCTGCCTTGCCAGGAAAAACCTCCACAGGTTAGGAAGCCTTACCTCTTTACGGAACGCCCAACGCCATCCTGTAGTGTCAAAATAATATATGATAAGGTATGCAAGGATTACCGCCAATATGCGCCAGTTAAGCGAGACCAGTTGCGCGAGTATCAGGGACGGCCCTGATTTGAATATTATCCAGACGAAAAGCCCTGCGGCTACAAGCAGTATAAAACCCTTGAACGCTTTCATCTATCCGCGGCCGATAAGGTATTTGAAATTAACCGCCAGCAATACGATGCAGAATATATTGGCTCCGAACGCCGCCAGCCAAAGAAGCAGTTCCATTTTGCCTATTAACGCGAAAATTATGACCACCAGCGAAAAATCCCCGACGGAAAGAACGTCTATGAGCTTATCCAGCGGCCCTGTCTTCCTCTCCGAACCGTCAGGCGTCTTAGGCATGCCGTGGACAGCTAATCCGTAGTTCTTCAGCTTTTGCAGGACCACGACAAAGAATGAAAGGAATATGCCCGCCATCGCCGCTATTCCCGCGATGAATATCACCGGGTTCTCATGCTGGCGATAGAGACCCAGCATTATACCTCCGAAAGCGATAACGTGGACAATATAATCGACAAGCGTATCGAGCCAGCTGCCGAAATGCGAAGATAGCCCTTTAGCCCTGGCGACTTCCCCGTCGCAATTATCGAGTACGTAGAAGAGCTCAAAGAAAACAGCCCCGATTATAAAACCAAAGGTGTTGCCGAAGGTGAACATAAGGAACGCGATGAGGCCGGAAGCCCCGCTCATTATCGTGATCGAATTTGGATGAAGGCTTGTCTTTGCCAGCCAGGCGGAAAGCGGTTCACTCAAGATCCTGTTAATGCTCTTCATGATGGCCTCCGGTTATTCAGCGGTCCGTGTCGATCGTCTCTGCTTTTTGTATATCTTCCGGGAAATCTATTTCGGTCCAATTCAGCCCCGTCACTTCTTCGGCGCCGGCATGTATCTTCCCGACAAGGTCGTCGAGCGCCATCTCGTAGTCGCACAGTCGGTTCAGGCATATCTTCTTTTCCAGGGACTTCAAAAGTTCCGGGCCGCTACCCGCCGATATCCTGCAAAAACCTACGCCCTCGCCGGCGGCATCGTGTTCGCGGGTTATCTTCCTGGCTATCTGAACGACCTTTCCCCCGAGAAGGACCACTTTCATCTCCTCCCCGCTGTCCTTGAAACTTTTATCTACAAGGAAGCAGTCGGGGTTCCTGGAACCAAGCAGCCTCTTCAAGACCTCTTCCTCAAAAACCACATCGGCATCCATAAGGATAATGTCGTCCCTGCCGATCTCCTCCCTCGCGGCCCATAATGATAATATGCTCCCGAGCCTGTAGTCCGGATTTACCAGGTATTTACACGAGGCTGTCTTATACCTGCCTCCCGCCGCCGCGGAGATCATCTCCTTCTTATGCCCTACCACAAGGCTGACCTCCCTTATGCCCGCGGCAACAAGGCGGTCAAGCATCCTCTCAAGTATGGTCCTTCCTTTTATTTTTATTAGCGACTTGGGCATGTTGTCCGTTAACGGCTTCAGCCTGTTGCCTATGCCGGCGGCAAGTATAACGGCCTTCATACCCTCACCAGACCTTTGGCGATCTTTATTATCCTTTGGGCATCTGCGCGGCAGATTTGGCCCATGTTCGCTATCCTGAATATGCTGTCTTTCAGTTTTGATTGGCCCGCGTATATGATGAACCCTCTCGACTTGAACGCTTTATGGAGTTTTTCGTAAGTCATCCCGCGGGGGATCAGGAAAGCCGTTATCGTATTTGAATGGTATTCCGGGTCTATCAAATATTCGAAACCGGCAGTTTCAAAACCCTTCCTGAGGAGAGCAGCCATCTTCCTGTACCTGTTTATGCGGCGGGCGGCGCCTTCTTTTATCAGCTCGTCCAGCGCGCGTTCGAACGCGAAGAATATCTGGACCGCCGGGGTAAAAAGAGGTATGCCCGCCTTCTGGCTTTTAAGGTTTGAAGGGATATCAAAATATAACGTCCTCGGGCGAACATCCTTGATCACGGCAAGCGCGGTCCTGCTGACCAGCACGAACGAGATACCCGGTACGGCCTCTATGCATTTATTCGCCGTTCCCACACAAAGGCCTACATTCGCCTTTTTAAGGTCAAGTTCTTCGCCCCCTAAAGCACTTATGGAATCCAGCAGGAAGAGTTTCCTGTATTTCCTGCAAAGGGCTCCCGCCTTATATACGGGATTCAATATACCGGTGGAGGTCTCATGGTGGACCATCGCCACAACAGCTATTGACCGATCCGACTTTAGTCTCTTCTCAACGGAGACCATATCAGGTGTCCGCATAATATCCGACTTAAGATCGACTATACCGATATTGTGGCGCCTTGCGATCTCGGCTATCCTGCCGCCGTAGATGCCGTTGTTGATGACCAATATCTTCCTTCCGTCTTTAACGCACGATGAGACGGCGGCTTCCAGCGCGGCCGTCCCGGAACCCGTAAAGAAAACGGTTTCATAGGACCCCTTTACGGAAAACGCGCGCAGGAGCTTTTTTGAACAGCCAAGCAGTAATGAGGAAAATTCGGGCTCCCGATGGCACATGTCCGGCGCCATAAGCGATTTCCTGACGGACTCCTTGATATTCACCGGACCCGGATTGAGTAGGATATATTTTTTCATCCCTTTTTGAACCTCTCTGCGATCATGGGCGGCACGATATCCACCC
>CAZAEH010000010.1:0-46734 GCA_964484255.1 uncultured Planctomycetia bacterium | reverse complement strand
CCCTTTTTATCCCGGTCATAGCCCTGGGTATACCCATAATAGATACGACCCTTGCCGTCGTCAGGAGACTGGCGAAGAAGAGGCATATATTCCAGGCGGATAAAGAACACATCCATCATAAGCTATTGTTCAGGGAAGAATCCCAGAGAAGGGTAGTCTTGTCCCTTTACTTTCTCTCGGCATGTTTCGGCATGATAGCCCTGAGTTTCAAGGGGATAAAGGGTTTGTATGCTATCGCAGCGCTTGCGATAGTTATCGTTGTGACTTATAAATGGATGAAGGATTCTGGGTTCCTGGATTTCAGGTGAGTTATTTGCTTGACAAAATTGCTCAAATATAGTAAATTTTAGTGACATATGGAATGCTCATTAGCTATTAAAGGCATAGCCAGCACAAAGGTCCTTCAGGACGTGGAAAACGCTTTCCTGAAGCTTACAGGGATGGAGTTCTCCTTTATCGACCTTAAGGGAAAGCCCGTCATTATCCCGCAATATGCCGGACACTCATGCAAGTCACTGATATCCTCCAGGAAGAAAGACCAGGTTTTTCTCGATCTTGTCAACAGGTCGTGCGCAAGTGCCGGCAGTTCGAAAAGGACCTGTTTTGCGGAATATAATAAATTACAGATAGCATTTATACCTATCGTGATAGAGGAAAAAGCGATAGGCGTTATAATGATGTGTCCCGCCCAAACTGACAATTCCGGGATCAGGAGAGAGCAGGTAAAGAGCGCCGCAGAGCTTTTATCGATCCTGATAAATTACATCTTCAAGCATGAATTTGATTTTCTCGTGGTTTCGGAATCGGATAAACAATTTTCGCGCAACCAGGAAGCAGTGCTAAAAGCCGTGGCTTTTATAAAAAAGAATTATCATGACAAGGACATATCGCTGCAAAAGGTATCTTCCGAAGTGGCTTTGAGCCACTATTACTTCAGCCATATTTTTAAAGATGAGCTTAAAATCACTTTCATCGAATACTTGACCAAGATCAGGATGGAAGCGGCAGCGAAGATGCTCAAGAACAGGAACCTGAACGTCAACCAGATAGCTTATGCTGTAGGATACCAAGACCCGAATTATTTCAGTAAAGTTTTCAAAAGATACATGAAAACATCTCCTATAGAATATAGGAACAGCGTGCTGAAAAAGGGGGTTGAAAAGCAAATTATTACGGCATAAAAGCAACAAAAACCGTTGACACGGTTTACTTTTGTGTTATACTAACCTTAACTTAAAGCAGGACAAGGAGAAATAATTTGGAACGCAGAAAGTTTAAACGTGTCGAAGTTAATGTTGCTATCAAGGGAAAGCTTGTAGATCCCCAGAAGAAGATAGATATTTCAGGCAGTATCCCGTTGAGGGCAAAGAACTTAAGCGAGGGGGGGGCTTTGCTCGAGTGGCCTCGTTCGTGGGATTGCGAAACCTGTTCAAATTGCCTTGGCTGGGTCCATAATTCCGGATGCAGGCTTAAAGAAGATAACTCCGGAGAGGAAGAATTCAACAAAGATCTCGTACCGGAGATGCACATTACCCTGAACATTATACCGGGAAACGACCTTGAACCTGTGGATGCGCTTGCCTAGGTCAACTGGGTCCGCCCGGTCATAAGCAATGATCCCGGTAATTACCATATTGGCGTATCATTCGTCGATGACGGGAAGCAGGAACCTGATATCAAAAAAAAGATATTAGTGATAAAGAAGTCCTTTGATAATGGTTAAGGCTGTTTGGTCCGTAACTTTAAGGATGATAAGCAGGCACCCGAGCGTACTGGTGCCTTTTTTCTTGAAAGCATTGTTCGAAGGACTTGTGCTTACCGTGTTGTTCTACTATCCCCGCCCGCCCCTTTCGTTGATATTCGCTGAACCGGTAAAGACTTTTTTCGGACCGGCTTTTCTCCATTACCCGTATAACTTCAACCTGCTGCCGACGCTTTTTTATTACGGCCAAACGGTCTCTATGGTCATTTTTGGCGTAATAATGTATGGCATGGCGATGTCACTTGTTTCCCAGGCACTTTCCCCGGGTGAAGAGATCCGGTTGTTCGGCAGCTTTAACAGGGCGGTAAGGAGGTATTTCCCGTTACTGTGGGTATGGGTCGTGGTATCCGTCCTTTCCGCTTTGGTGCTCAATGGCCCGTCGTTTATCATAAAGAAAACCATGCAACCTACCCCTGCAGCCATAACGTTGGTGTACATATTGTCATATGTCGGCATAGCGGCAGTTTTTTTAGTGGAGGTCCTTTTTATCTACTCTTACCCTGCGATAATAATCGAAAGGAGAGGTTTTATAGCGGCGATATCACGATCTTTCGGCATGGCGAAGAAACTTTTTCTTACGACCGTATGCCTGGTCTTTGTCCCGAGGCTGCTTGAAGTATTGTTTATGTTCGCCAAACAGAAACAGCAAGGCATAATGAATTTGACCGTGCCCGAGATGATGCTGGTCATATTAGGCGCGGGGATAGCGATATCCTTTGTTACCGATTCGCTGGTATTCTTAAGTGCGGCCAATCTTTTCATATTGAAGCAAGAAACCGAAAAAGGGAACAACTGACGCATGTTCAAGGCAGCAGGATATCTATGTGCCGTATTTTTGCTTACGGCTTGCTTGGGAGGCTGTGATTCAACCAGGTATTCGGCCGAGAAGAGGTTTTGGCATGCCTCTAGAGATTATAACAAGCTCCTAAGATCACAGGACGCCGTATCGCCCGTAGATTACCAGAGGGTAATAGACAAGTTCAGGGAGATAACGATAAGGTATCCCATGTGGCCGAACAGCGCGCAGGCTCAGTTCAATATCGGGCAGTTGTATGCCATGCAGGGTAACCTGTCGAAAGGAAGGGACGAATTTTACGTCATATTAAAAGATTACCCGGAAAACAAGGACATGTGCGCTAAGGCGCTTTTCATGATAGCCATGTCCTATGAAAAGGGTGATGATTGGCCGAAAGCCCTCGAGGCGTTCAATAAAATAACCTCTGGCTATCCAGAGACCGGCTCGGCCCTGCAGGTACCGGTCCATATAGCCGAATATTATAAGTTAAAAGGCAAGAACGAGGAAGCCTCAGCTGCCTATTCTGCTGCGATCGAAAAATATCGTAATGTGATATCAAAAGACCCGAATACGTACGCCGCTTTGGCTGCCCTGGACCTTGCCGTAACATGTTATGCTGCCCAGGAGAAATGGAATGAGGCGGTTGATTATCTCGATTCCCTGGTCTCGTCCTATGGGAATCTGGCGATAGCCCCTAAAGCCCTTTTTGTGGAATCGATCATATACGAACAGAAATTGAACATGCCGGATAAAGCCGAG
Organism: uncultured Planctomycetia bacterium; assembly: GCA_964484255.1. Lineage (GTDB taxonomy): Bacteria > Omnitrophota > Gorgyraeia > Pluralincolimonadales > Pluralincolimonadaceae > UBA6215. Next base: position 43,417 of record CAZAEH010000010.1, on the reverse strand, counting down.
ATCAACTACAAGAATATCATAGAGAAATACAGTGATACCCCTTTTGCCAAACTCGCGGAAAACCAATTGACGGTGCTTAAGAAAACCAAATGAAGCTTATGTCCAAGTTAGGCCCTGCTATAGCAGGCGCACTGTTTGCGGCAGTATATTGGCCCACTTTCATATGGATGGTCGCACGCTTCGAAGAAGCGGACACCTATTATTCGCACGGGTATCTCGTACCGCTTGTATTTGTCTACCTTTTATGGATAAAACGCGGCGAGTTTAAAAAGTGCGACATAAAACCCCTTTCCATCGGGTTGGCCCTTATCTTGCCGGCCCTTCTGGTCCATCTTACGGCCTATTTCTTTGAAATAAATTTTGTTTCGGGGTTTTCTATAATCTTGGCGTTGTTCGGGTTTTCCCTGTACTTGTATGGTGCCGGGATCACGAAGAAAGCCGCTTTTGCGATAATGTTCCTTATATTCATGATACCCCTGCCGCAGGTCTTCATTATAAATATAAGTTTTAATATGAAGATGATGGCTGCCAATGCGGCTACTTATATAATCAAGCTGATGGGTATACCGGCTGTCAGGGAAGGCAGTATAGTATACCTGAAGCCGGGCACTTTCCTTACCGTAGGGGACCCCTGCAGCGGTCTCAGGTCCCTTATAGCGCTTACGGCATTAGGAGCTCTTTACGCCTATTTGGTAAAAGTTTCGGCGGTAAGGAAGATATTGCTGTTTTTGTTATCTATACCGATAGCTTTAGCAGCTAATATACTAAGGATAGTCCTCCTGCTGCTGGTTGCTTATGCGTATAATGCGCAGGTCGCCACAGGTAAATTTGTACATGATTTTCTGGCTTTCCTTCTGTACGTCTTTGCTATAATCGGCCTTATACTGGCCGGAAGGATGTTATCGTGGGCAAAAAAGAGATAAATACTTTTATATCTATAGGAATACTTCTTTCCTGTTTGACGGCCGTATTATTTATTTCTTCCCTGAAAAGGGCGCCGGCCAGGGATGTCAGGATACTTTCTTTCCCCATGGAATTGGCCGGTTGGCAGGGAGCCGATGTGGAATTTAAGGACAAGGAATACCTTAAAAGGGTATATGAAATACTCGGCACCGATAAAGTCCTGATACGTTCTTACAGGAACAGCGAAGGCGAAAAGGTTTTGATCCAGGTTGTTTATTCCGATCAGAAAAGGCAAAGTTTCCATCCCCCGGAATACTGTTATCTCGGCAGCGGTAATAATGAAATGCTGTACAGGGGAAAGGTCAATATCGATCTTAGCGGGAAAGAGGCCTTTTCGGCAAATGAATCTGTCTACCGGGTGTCCAGGAATAAGGTCCTTATGCTGGATTGGTATACTTCCGGCGATGTAATGACCGGGAACTATTATAAACAGCAACTGTTTTTCGTGTTGAACCAGTTTAAGCATGCCAAGAGCGGAGGCTCGGCAGTAAGGGTGTGGACCGTTGTGTCAGGAGATGATGAAGCCGGTGCGCTTGAAAGATGCAAGAAGTTTATAAAGGAAGTAGTGAAGGTTCTTCCAGATTACCTATAAATAGTACCATAAAATCGCAATTTTTTTCTCTTGACACTTATATCTTATTAGGGTATATTATAGTGACTTATAAACACGTGTCGAAACTGCATCGGTAATTTCTGAAATACGAGATCATTCAACTGGTTAACGAAAAAGTTTATTACTTTCGATTAATAAACACGTTTCGAAATCAATGGAGGGTCAAAGTTATGGTAAAAGGGATAGTTGTTGCAGTCGTGATCGTTTCCTCAATGTTATGCCTGCCTTCTTACGCAAACGCAAACTTTTTAGCCGACCCGGGATTCGAGTCCGGAAGTTTTAATAATGGATGGGGTGTCTGGAACGAATCAAATGCTACAATAAATAATTGGGGGCGTTCAGGTAACTATTCTGCTGCCGGTTGGTCGGCCACGGCAGGATACCAGGACGTTGTTATTTCAGACCCTTCCGCTGCGCTTAAAGTAGGCGGTTATATCTATGATGATGTTTCCGGAAACGAATCTCTCAGGGACGGCGCTTACGCTTCATTGAGGGTCGAGTTCAAGCGTTCTGATGATTCGATCGTAGGCACCTGGACCACCGGTAACCTTACCGGATCTGATTTGGCGGATAACGCCTGGAATGAGAAAATCGGCATAGTAACGCCGTTGAGCTACGGTTCCGATATCGCAAAAGCGACATTTGTATGGGAAGTAAACAATTCTGGCAGTGGGAACGGGAGAGGCATCTTTGACGATCTGACTATTGAATCTGCGCCCGTTCCTGAACCTGCCAGTCTTTTGTTGTTGGGCAGCGGTTTGTTTGGATTGGGTTTCTTGAACAGGTTTAAAAACAAAAGAAAGGGGTGAGAAAAAGTAAAATGAAGAAGTTGATAGTGTTGGTTAGTTTGGCGGTTATGCTTGTACCTGGAATCGCAAGCGCTAGTATAGTAAACAACAGCAACTTTGAGACCGGCTCACTTACTCCGTGGACGCAGATAGGTTATCACACAGCTTCCGTAACCAGTGAAGCCAAGTATTCAGGCAGCTATGGTCTCAAGGAAACGATCGTGCAGAATTCGAACAGCGATGGTTGGGGTGGCCGTTATGTCAATAAGGCCGCAACCTCAGGTAGCGTTTATTCTCTGAACGCGATGGTAAACACCTTGAACCTCAATGCTTACGCAAGCGCTGGTTTGCAGATCGCCTTCTTTGATGTCGCTAGCCCTAGCGTTTCAGTTCAGCCTACGGCAACTTTTGAATCTGCTACGGTAACAGGTGAAGATTGGCAGAATCTCTCAGTGACTTCAGCTGCGGCTCCCGAGGGTACGCAGGCGGTACGCTTTACCCTGTTTTCATATGGCGCCCAGCAGTCCAGCACCGATTGGTACGGGGTTGGTTCAGCATATTTTGATGATGTCGATGCTGAGGTAGAAACCGTCCCGGAACCGGCCAGCTTGTTGCTTCTCGGCTCGGGATTGATCGGTTTGGTTGGTTTTTCAAGAAAGAAGTAAGCAAGTTAGTTTAGAAGTAGGAGGACGAAAAAGGCTTCCAACCTTCCGCTCCAGGAATTGGAAGCCTTTTTCTATTTTATGCATATCCTCCGTCCGTTCTATAATCCTTGACTTAACACCCTATAATCGCTATAATTTAGGTTTATTGCGTGGGCTTATAGCTCAGTTGGTTAGAGCGCTTCCTTGACATGGAAGAGGTCAGAGGTTCGAGTCCTCTTAGGCCCACCATTTCTCTATTTTTGACTATGGAACTCGATACTTTAAGACATTCGACCTCACATGTGATGGCCCAGGCCGTAAAAAGGCTGTTCCCGGGCGTAAAACTGGCTATAGGGCCGGCTATAGAGGACGGTTTTTATTATGATTTTGATCCTCCGCAGCCGTTTTCCGAGGAAGACCTGCCCGAGATAGAAGCCGAGATGGCCAGGATCATAAAGGAAAACCAGAAATTCGAAAGGTCCGAGCTCGGCAAAGATGAGGCTTTAAAGCTCTTTGAAAAGATGGGAGAACCCTATAAAGTTGAACTTATTAAGGATATCCCGGATGAAAAGGTATCGCTGTATAAAAATGGGGATTTTGTAGACCTGTGCAGGGGTCCGCACATATCCTCGACGGGCCAAATTAAGGCCTTCAAACTGCTTTCCGCTACCGGCGCTTATTGGCGCGGAAGCGAAAAGAATAAAATGCTGCAACGTATTTACGGCACAGCTTTTGCGACAAAAGAAGAACTTGAGACTTACCTTAAGGCCAAGGAAGAAGCGGAAAAACGCGACCATAACAAGATCGGCAGGATGTTGGAGATCTTTACAACCCACGAAGCCGTAGGGCAAGGCCTTCCTCTCATAATGCCGAAGGGAGCCAAGATAATCCAGATACTCCAGAGGTTCGTGGAGGACGAGGAGGAGAAAAGAGGGTATCTTCTCACGAAGACGCCTTATATGGCAAAGAGCGACCTTTACAAGATATCCGGGCACTGGGACCACTACAGGGAAGGGATGTTCATAATTAATAGCAAGGACGAAGAGGTCCTGGCCTTGAGGCCCATGACATGCCCGTTCCAGTTCATGATATATAAATCCAAGACCAGGAGTTACAAGGACCTGCCCCTTAAGTACTGCGAAAATGCGGTCCTTTTCAGGAATGAGAGCTCAGGTGAGATGCACGGGCTTACCCGTGTCAGGCAATTTACCCTGGCCGACGCGCACATCATATGCCTTCCGGAGCAACTGGAGGAGGAGTTCAAGAAGGTCCTGGACCTGATCAAGTTTGTCATGAAGACCCTTGGCATAGAGAACGAGATATGGTACAGGTTCTCAAAGTGGGACCCGAGCAACAAAGAGAAATATATAGATGACCCCAAGGCCTGGGAAGAATCGCAGAAGATAATGAAGAAGATCCTCGACGATATCAAGCTTGACTATAAAGAAGTGGACGGGGAAGCTGCTTTCTACGGGCCGAAACTCGATATCCAGTTCAAGAACGTTTACGGCAAGGAAGACACGATTTTTACCGTGCAGGTGGATTTTGCGCTGCCTGGAAGGTTCGGGATGGAATATGTTGATAAGGACGGGTCGCTAAAGACCCCGATGGTAATACACAGGTCTTCTATAGGTTGCTACGAGAGGACCCTTGCGCTGTTGATAGAGCACTATGCCGGGGCTTTTCCGGTCTGGCTTTCTCCGGTGCAAACTGTTATAATACCGATATCCGATGAACATATGGCTTATGCCGAAAAAGTCGCTCAGATCCTTCGCGACAGGGACATAAGGGTAGAGATAAACGACAAAAGCGGCAGGATGCAGCATAAGATAAGGGACGCAGAAGTTCAGAAGGTGCCCTATATGCTGATAGTGGGCGCAAAAGAAGCCCAGGCGGAGAGCGTATCCGTAAGGGAGAGGAGCAAGGGAGACCTTGGTCCCATGAAACTTGCGGATTTTGCGGACAAGATAGTCACGGAAGTAAAAGAGAAAAAATAGGAGGTCACGGCAATCCAGTTCCAGGCTAAGTCGATAAGGGTAAATGACAGGATAAGGATACGCGAGGTAATGGTCATTGGCGAGGACGGTAAACAGCTGGGGGTAATGCCTCCGGAAGAAGGCCTCAAACTCGCGCAACAAGCAGGGTTGGACCTGGTGGAAATAGCTCCGATGGCAAGGCCTCCGGTCTGCAGGATAATGGACTTCTCCAAATACAAGTATGAGCAGGAGAAGAAAGAGAAAGAGGCGCGGAAAAAACAGCATGCCACGCATATCAAGGAGATCAGGCTTAAGCCTAAGATCGGGGACCACGATTACCTGGTTAAACTGGGTTTTATCAAGAAGTTCCTGGAGCGTAAGGACAAAGTCAAGATAACGCTTATTTTCAGGGGCCGTGAGATGGCGCACCCGGAGATGGGGGATAAGGTAATAGAACGGTTGAAAGCGGATATCGCGGAGATCGGGCAGATAGAGAAGCCTCCGTTGAGAGAAGGACGCGCCGTCATAATGGTTGTAGGCCCGAAATAGCAGGTCCCGTCAGAGAGGAAAAATAAAATGCCTAAGATGAAAACACGCAGGGCGACCAAGAAAAGGTTCAAGATAACAAAAAGAGGCAAAATAATGAGGCGCAAAGGTGGCAAGGGCCATCTTTTGACGAACAAAACAAAGAAAAGGAAGAGATCGCTCAGGAAATCGGATCTGGTCAGTAAGAGCGACCATGAAAAGATAGCAAAGCTCTTGCCTTACGCGTAATAAAGACATAGAAGGAGAACAAAGAAATGCCTAAATCGAAATATCTGCCGGCAAAGAGACAGCGCAGGAAGAAGGTCCTTAAGGCGGCAAAAGGTTATTTTCTCGGTCGCTCTAAACAATATAAGAAGGCTAGAGAGACCGTAAGAAGGGCCATGGTATATGCTTACCGCGACAGGAAGGCCCATAAAAGAGAGATGCGCGCCCTTTGGGTTGTCCGCATAAATGCTGCATGCAGGAATTGCGGTATAACTTATTCCAAGTTCATTAGCGGCCTGAAGAAGCTCAAGATAGACCTGGACAGGAAGATCCTCGCCGACCTGGCTGCAAATGATAACCCGACATTCGTCAAGCTGGCGGAAGAAGCAGGCAAAGCCAAGTAAAAAATGATCGAGAAGATCAAGGCCATTGAAGACGCGGCGGGCGCCGAGATCAAGGCAGCCGCTGACGTAAAGACACTCGATGATCTCAGGACGAAATACCTCGGAAGAAAAGGCCTCGTCACCGAGCTGTTGGGCCAGATTGCGTCGTTGCCTGCCGAAGAAAAGCCGCACATGGGCAAGGAGCTCAATGCCCTCAAATCCCGCATAGAAGAAGTTTTTAAGGCAAGACAGGCGGAGATCGCGAAATCCCCTGTTTTGCCTAAGGACCACGCCGACCTTACTTTGCCGGGATTCAGGCCACTTTCAGGCACAAAACATCCTCTTACCAAGACGATAGATGAGGTCCTTTCAACTTTCCTCGGGATGGGATTCAAGGTAGTTGAGGGCCCTGAGATCGAAACGGAATTCTATAATTTCGAAGCGCTCAATATAGCGCTCGACCACCCTTCACGCGACGCTTTCGATACATTCTACATCAGGGACCGCTACCTGCTTCGAAGCCATACTTCGCCTATGCAGGTCAGGTTCATGGAAACCGAAAAACCGCCTTTCAAAATAATAGTCCCAGGAAAGGTGTACCGTCCGGATGCAGTAGACGCTTCGCATTCTTTCATGTTCCATCAGGTCGAAGGACTTGTAGTGGGTGAAGATGTCACATTTGCCGACCTTAAAGGAACCTTGAGCATGTTCATAAGGAGTTACTTTGGTGCCGGAACCAAAGTAAGGTTCAGACCGCACCATTTCCCGTTTACCGAGCCGAGCGCTGAGGTCGATGTATCCTGTTTTATATGCGGAGGCAAAGGCTGCAGTGTCTGCGGCAGGAAGGGTTGGCTTGAGATACTCGGATGCGGAATGGTACACCCCAACGTATTCAAGGCCGTGAAGTATCCTTCCGGTAAATATACCGGTTTCGCGTTCGGGATGGGTGTCGACCGCATAGCCATGCTTAAATACGGCATAAATGACATGAGACTTTTATTCGAGAACGATATGCGGTTCCTGGAGCAGTTCAAATGAAAGTATCCTATAACTGGCTTAAGGAGTATATCCCGGTCAAGGCCTCTGCCGCAGAGCTGGCCGAAAAGCTTACCATGGCAGGGCTTGAGGTCAAGGGGATCGAGCAGAAGAACGGCGATCACGTTTACGAGATAGAGATAACCTCTAACAGGCCGGACTGGCTTTGCCTCCTCGGGATAGCCTATGAGGCGCAGGCTATCTACGGCCTTAAGCTTAAGGTCCCGAAGACGGCCCTCAAGAAGTCCCCGAAGGCAGCGAAGCCCTCCATAACTGTCGAGGACAAAAAAGACTGTCCCCGCTATGTGGGCGCGATAATCGACGGGGTGAAGGTCTCGCTTTCGGACGCGTCCATAGCCGCTAAGATCGAGGCTGTCGGCATGAGACAGGTCAACAACGCGGCCGATATCACGAATTTCTGCATGATGGAGAACGGCCAGCCGCTGCACGCGTTCGATCTCGATAAGCTCGAGGGCGGAAGGATAATAGTCCGCAGGGCCCGTAAAGGCGAGGAGATCGTCACGATAGACGGCGTAAAACGTCCGCTCGACGAGAATATCCTGGTGATAGCGGACGAGAGGAAGCCGGTAGCTATAGCCGGCATCATGGGAGGCAAGGAGACGGAGATAGGGTTTTCGACGAAGAAGATACTTCTCGAGAGCGCCTATTTTGACCCGGTCCTGATACGCCGCGGGGCAAGGAATCTTGGGCTTTCAACCGAGGCCTCATACAGGTTCGAGAGGAATGTTGATATCGGCGGATGCCTGAAGGCGGCAGAGAGGGCTGCTGCTATGATAATGCAGGCATGCAAGGCTTCATCGGTTTCGCTTTTTTCGGATTCATACGCCAAGAAGCAGAAAGATATAAAGATCAAGTTAAGTGTTGCCGGGGCCAACAAGGTCCTGGGAACCTCCATCTCCGCCCAGAGGTGTGCAAAGATGCTCAAGGGCCTGGGGCTTGGAGTAAAACTTTCAGGCAAAGATGCGCTGTCAGTTTCGGTCCCGTCGTTTAGGAGGGACCTTAAGGCCGAGATAGACCTGGTCGAAGAGATAGCCAGGATATACGGCTATGAGAATATACCGGAAACAATATCCAGGATACAGACTTGGGGCAAGGGAAGCCAGAAAGGCCGTGACAGGATCATAGAGGAAGCTGCCCGGGATGTACTTACCGGAGCCGGTCTTAACGAAGTCATAACCTATTCCTTAAGGTGCAAAGACCCCTACGTCCAAAAGGCCCTGGGCATACGCGAAGAGGACGTATTAAAGGTCCAGAACCCCCTAAGTTCTGAATCCGAGGCCCTCAGGTCCGTGTTGCTGTGCGGGATGCTCGACGTCGTCTCGTATAACGTTAACAGGAAAGTGCAGGATGTCAGGATATTCGAATTCGGCAAATCGTATTCATGCAACGGTGATATTCCATGCGAGAACGGGGTATTGGCCATGGCAGTCTGCGGTATGAAAAGGAAAGACTGGAACAGGAAAGAGGCCTTTGACATTTTTGACATCAAGGGCATAATAGAATCCCTTTTTGCCAGGCTTGGCATAAGCGGTTATTCTTTTGAGGTTAAGCCGCTGCCTTTGCTTTCGCCGGCGGCTTCAGCCGTGGTGACTGTCAACGGGAAGCAGGCCGGGACGATAGGCAGGGTAGATAAAACTCTTCTTGATAAGTTCGATATAAAGAACTCTGTGTTTGCAAGCGAGCTCAGCCTCCCCGTAGTTTATGCCGCCGCAAACATGGACAGGAAATTCATGGGCCTGCCCAAATTCCCTTCTGCGGTCCGCGATATATCGCTTATAGTCGACGACAAAGCAAGTAATTCGGATATAGTAAGCACCATAAAGCAGGTGTGCGGAGATCTTGCCATCAACGTGACCCCGTTTGATCTTTATCGCGGAGAGCAAGTGCCGAAAGGATATAAGAGTATCCTGTATTCCGTCGAATACAGGGCCGGCGACAGGACCCTTACCGACGAGGAAGTCAATTCCCTTGACGGTAAGGTCCGCGAGGAGCTGGTACGTAAGTTTGGAGCCAAGATACGTTAAGATATTAAAGGTTTTCCTGCTGTGCTCGATCTGTCACGGTGTATTTTGAGCCAACACCAAAATACATAGGGAGCCCGGCCTTAATTGCGGATTGCAGGCCCCGGCCGCCGGGGAGCATGAAGCCTTTAACAGGGCACCCACCTTAGCGAAAGCTCAGGTTCAAAAATTATCGGGATGGAACGGCACAGCGGGAGCAATTTTTAATGCTATCGATTATCGGAAAATTTGTCCCATGCCCGACACATCTCAAAGCAAAGATCTCTTCGAAAAGAAAAGCCGCTCCTCAAAAACAGAACCCCTGTCCTCGAGGATGCGCCCCCGAAGCCTGAAGGAATTTGTTGGCCAGCCCCACATAATAGGCCCGGGAAAACTGCTTACCAGGGCGATAGAATCCGATACAATAACCTCGCTTATACTTTACGGCCCGCCAGGGACGGGTAAGACTACCCTCGCGCATGTCGTATCCAACGCCACAAAGGGAGATTTCGTCCAGCTTAACGCTACTACATCGAATGTCCAGGAACTCAGGAAAGAGATAGAGGCAGCCAAGCAGCGAAAAGTGATCTACGGCAGAAAGACCATACTTTTCGTTGATGAGATACATAGGTTCAATAAGGCCCAGCAGGATGTGCTCATGCCGGATGTTGAGGCGGGGACGGTTGTCCTTATCGGTGCAACGACACATAATCCTTTCTTCTCGATCATAGCACCGCTCATCTCAAGGTCGCTTGTATTCGAGCTGAAACCCCTTGCTGCCGGGGACATTTCCGTTATACTTAATAATGCGCTCAAGGACAAGGAGCGCGGCCTGGGTAATATGCCCGTCAAGCTTTCGAGGGATGCTGCTGCCTTCCTGTCCAAGCTTTCGGAGGGGGATGGCAGGCGCGCCCTGAACGCATTGGAATTGGCGGCCTTGACCACGCCTGCCTCAAAGGACGGTTCTATAGATATAAACCTCGGGGTAGCGGAAGAATGCATACAAAAAAAGGCGGTGGTATACGACAGGGACGAGGACGGCCATTATGATACGATATCAGCTTTCATTAAATCAATGCGGGGCAGTGATCCCGATGCCGTCCTTTACTGGCTGGCCAAGATGATCTACGCCGGGGAAGACCCGAGGTTTATCGCCAGGAGGATAGTTATCTGTGCGGCCGAGGATGTCGGGCTTGCCGATCCGCAGGCCATTGTCGTGGCGAATGCGGCAATGCAGATATCGGAGTTTGTGGGCCTTCCCGAGGCCAGGATCCCGCTTGCCGAGGCGGCCGTATATATAGCGTGCGCCCCTAAATCGAATTCGGCGTATCTTGGGATAGATAAGGCATTAAAAGATGTCGAAGAAGGCAGGGTGATGGAAGTCCCCGACCACCTCAAAGACGCTTCCCTTGATTCGAAAGAGCTCGGACACGGCAAGGGTTATAAATATGCCCATGACTTTGAGGAGCATTTTGTCAAACAGGATTATACACCGGTAAAGACGGTGTATTACGAACCCGGGGATATAGGTTTCGAGAAGCAATTGAAGGAACGGATCGAAAGGCTATGGAAGAAAAAACAAGAGCGATAGGGCTGTTCAGCGGAGGCCTGGATTCCATAATAGCGGCCAAGCTCGTAATGGAGCAGGGCATAGACGTAGAACTCGTTAATTTTACGACGGTTTTTTTTGACAGGGCTTTCAAGGAATCGGTGATGGCCTCATCCCAAAAAGCCGCGGAAGGTATAGGCAAGCCTTTGACCGTTATTGACATTTCGGCTGAATTTTTTGACGTATTGGGGGACCCCGCCTACGGTTACGGAAGCGCGATGAATCCCTGTATTGACTGCAGGATATCCATGTTGAAAAAGGCGAAAAGATATATGACCGAGCGGAGAGCGTCTTTTGTTTTCACGGGGGAAGTCCTCGGGCAGAGGCCTTTTTCTCAAAGAAGGGATGCTATGAAGATAATTGAAAGGGAATCAGGGTTGAAAGGATTCCTGCTGAGGCCGCTTTCAGCAAGGCTCATGCCTCAGACGGTGGCGGAAGAGAAAGGTATCATCGACAGGTCAAAATTGCTCTCACTGTCCGGGAGGTCCAGAAAACCCCAGATGGCCCTTGCCAAGCGTTTCGGGATAGAAGAATATCCTGCCTCAGGCGGGGGATGCGTGTTGACCGAAAAAGAATTTGCCGCAAAACTCCGCGATCTTATGAAGCACAAACCGGATTTTGATGCCGGCGATATCGAATTATTAAAGCATGGCAGGCATTTCAGGATATCGCCGACCTCAAAACTTGTCGTGGGCAGGTATGCGCAGGAGAACCACAGGATTGCCGCACTCGCGAGGAAGGACGATGTGATGTTCCATGCCCAGGATCCATTGGGTCCGGTTTGCCTGTTGAGAGGAGCGGATGCCGGAAGTACCTTTGAAGAAGCCGTATCCATCCTGGCAAGGTACGCGCTTGGCAAAGGGAATACGGGAACCGCAAGTATCAGGTGTTTTTCAGGCCTGGGGGAAGAAATATTTTTGAACGCGCGGCCCTGTAAAGAATCGTTTGTCGAGGACAAAAGGATATAAACATGGAAAGCGGTCATACAGCCGTGACTGTGGCGGCGGCATTTGTCGCAGGGTTTTTATCATTTCTTTCTCCGTGCGTCCTGCCGTTACTGCCCTCCTACCTGTCGTACATAACCGGCATCACTTTTAACGAGCTTACGCAGGAATTCCCGCAAAGTAGGGTCCGCATGCTTACGTTGGTCCATTCCCTTCTTTTCATAGCGGGGTTTACGCTCGTCTTTGTCCTTTTAGGCATGTCGCTTAACTTCCTTGGGGGGTTCCTTCCCCAGAATAAGGCCTTGATAAGGAAGGTTGGCGGAGCGGCGGTCGTTTTTTTCGGGTTTTTCATAGCGGGGGTCATTAACCCGGGTTTCATGCAGAAAGAGAAGAAGGTCGAATTGCGGTCTAAGCCCGCAGGATATGCCGGGTCGCTGCTTGTTGGAGCGGTATTTGCAGTAGGATGGACCCCTTGTGTAGGGCCGATACTGGCCTCGATACTGGTTCTTAGTTCTGCCTCCGAAGGCGCGGGCAGGGGAGGCTTATTATTGCTTGCCTATTCCCTGGGACTGGGACTGCCGTTCCTTATATCCGGGCTGCTTATCAACAATTTCCTGTCGTATTTTAAGGTCATAAAAAGGCATTTCAGGGCTGTATCCGTAATAAGCGGTATTTTTCTAATTGTAATAGGGATAATGATTTTCACCAATTCGTTTGGGCGATTTACAGGGCTGCTCGAAGGGCTGTTTTCCCCTTGACTAAAAGCTGTTTTAACTTATAATAGATAACAGATGGTAGAAAAGCTAAAAAAGAACTTACGAGAGAAGATCCTTAGCAAGCTAAAAATCCAAAAGGAGGAAGAAAGGCATAGTAGGAGCCTCGCTATGAAGAGGAGGCTTTTGTTGTTGCCCTCGTTCAGAAGGGCAAACGTCATAATGTTTTACGTCTCGAAAGACGGTGAAGTAGATACAATGCCGATGATCGAGGCGGCTTTGGAACGTGGTAAGGTGGTTTTGGTGCCGGTCATTAAAGCGAGAAAGAATAAAATGGTGGTATCCGAAATAATGGATCCCGATAAAGATCTGGTTAGAGGCCCTTATGGAATTTATCAGCCTAAGGCGCATTTTGAGGTTTTTCATCCGCGTTCGATAGATCTTGCCGTAGTCCCCGGAGTTGCCTTCGACAAGAAGGGTAACCGCCTGGGCCGCGGTAAAGGCTATTACGATAAATTCCTTACCAGGCTCCGCCCCGGAGTCCCTACGGTGGGCCTTGCATTCAAATTCCAGGTTGTCAGGAAATTACCCACCCTTTCTCACGATAAGCCAGTCACTAAACTCCTTACCGCATAACATTAATATAGCCAGGTTTCACACAAAGGGGGAACCAAGATGACCGGTGTACTATCCATCGTCCTCTGGCTTGTAATTCTTGTAGCCGGAGGCTTAGTAGGTTTTGTCGCAAGGAAGATGTATGCGGAAAAGAAAGTCCAGTCCGCCGAAGAGAGAGCCAAGCTCATTATCGACGAGGCCGAGAAGAAGGTCCAGGAGAAGAGGAAGGAAGTTGAGCTCGAGTCGAAGGAGCTGCTCCATAATATAAGGGCTGATTTCGAGAAAGAGACAAAGGACAGGCGTGCGGAACTCCTGAGTATGGAGAAACGCCTTATCCAGCGCGAAGAGAACCTCGACAAGAAGGTCGAGGTGATGGACAAGAAAGAAAAAGAGCTTACCGAAAAACTCAAGGAACTCTCAGGGAAGGAGCAGAAGCTCCATTCCATGGAAGAGGAATATAAGGTAATGCTGGCCGAGGAGAAGGACAGGCTCCAGAGGGTATCGGGCCTGACCGCCGAAGAGGCGAAGAAGCTGCTGCTTGCCAGGATGGAAGAGGATGTCAAGCAGGAAGCCGGCCTTATGATAAAGAAGATCGAGGAAGAGACAAAGCAGGAAGCCGACAAAAAAGCCCGCGAAATACTGGCTACGGCTATCCAGAGGTGTGCTGTAGAGCATACGGTTGAATCGACGGTCTCGGTAGTGAACCTGCCTAATGACGAGATGAAAGGCAGGATAATCGGGCGAGAAGGCCGTAATATAAGGGCCCTTGAAATGGCCACGGGGATAGATGTTATCATAGACGACACTCCTGAGGCGGTCATTCTTTCCGGTTTCGACCCCGTTAAAAGGGAAGTGGCGCGTATAGCATTGACCCGCCTCATGGAAGACGGGAGGATACATCCGGGCAGGATCGAGGAGATAGTCGAGAAGGTCAAGAAGGAGATGGAAGTATCCATCAAGGAAGCCGGTGAACAGGCCGTCTTCGAAGTGGGTATACGCAATATGCATCCCGAGCTCATAAAAATGCTCGGAAAACTGAAATACAGGACATCATACGGGCAGAACGTCCTTGACCACCTCAAGGAAGCCGCGTTCATCATGGGAACCATGGCCAATGAACTTGGCTTGGATGCCCAGCTGGCTAAGCGCATAGGCCTGTTGCACGATATAGGAAAAGCCGTAAGCCATGAAGTGGAAGGTGCGCATCCGAAACTCGGCGCGGAGATGGCGAAGAAATACGGCGAGAATGAATTGGTCATCAACGCGATAGAAGGCCATCACGGAGAGATAGCTCCCATATCGATCTATACCGTGCTCTCGAGCGCGGCGGATGCTGTTTCCGGAGCCAGGCCCGGAGCCAGGCGTGAGACCCTCGAAACCTACATAAAGAGGCTCGAGAAACTTGAGGAGATAGCCGATTCCTTCAAGGGAGTCGAGAAGGCATATGCAATACAGGCGGGGCGCGAGATAAGGGTGATCGTAGAGCCCACGAAGATAACCGATGCCCAGGCGACCGTCCTTTCGCGCGAGATAAAGAAAAAAATAGAGGAAGGGATGGAATATCCCGGCCAGATAAAGATAACCGTTATCCGGGAGACGCGCGCGATAGAATACGCGAAATAGAAGAATGAACATACTGTTTATAGGTGATATAGTCGGTAATCCTGGCCGCGATGCCGTGAAGTCGCTTCTCCCTGTTCTCAGGAACAGGGAGAAGATAGATTTTATCATAGCGAATTCCGAGAACGCGGCCGGAGGAGCCGGCATAACTCCGGATATAGCAGATGAGCTTCTCGGTATGGGTATCGACGTGCTAACCAACGGCGACCATGTCTGGGACAGGAAAGAGATAGCGGAGGGCTTCGAAAAGGAGCCGAGGATATTGCGCCCCCTGAATTACGGCGAATCCGCGCCCGGCAAGGGTTCGATCGTCCTTGGCACGAAAGCCGGTGCCAAAGTCGGCGTGATAAGCCTGGTTGGCCGTGTGTTCATGCAGGCTGTGGAATGCCCTTTCAAGACTTCCATGGCAGAGGCGGAGAAGTTAAGGAAAGAGACCCCTGTCATCATAGTCGACATGCATGCGGAAGCTACCTCTGAAAAAGTGGCCCTTTGCTATTATCTTGACGGTATGGTTACGGCGATATGCGGCACCCACACTCACATACAGACGGCGGATGAAAGGTTGTTCAAGAAAGGCACGGCGTTTATTTCTGATGCCGGAATGACCGGACCTTTCGATTCCGTCCTTGGCAGGAAGACAGAACAGGTGATAAGGCGTTTTGTAACGGGTCTTCCGACCAGGTTCGAGGTGGCGGATTCCGATGTCCAATTGCAAGGTGTCGTAATATCTTGCGATGATAAGACAGGGAAAGCGCTTTCAATAAAAAGGGTGCAGGAAAAGCTCTATTGATGGATTCCGGAAGGCTAATCTATTCAGTTACACAGCTTACCAGGGAGATAAAGCTCGTACTTGAGGGCGCATTTGCTCAGGTTTGGGTCGAGGGCGAGATCTCCAACTTCAAGCTGCATTCTTCGGGCCATATGTATTTTGTGCTTAAAGACCAGGAGTCGGTCATACAGTGCGCTTTTTTTAAAGGATCCAATCAGTCAGTAAAGTTCCAGATGAAAGACGGCCTTAAGGTCCTGTGTCTTGGCAGGGTGGGTTTCTATAACAAGACCGGCCAGGCCCAGCTTTATGTCGAAAGGGCCGAACCGAAGGGAGTAGGCGAGCTCCAGCTTGCTTATGAACAACTCAAGGAAAAATTACAGAAAGAAGGATTATTTGACGAAGGGCATAAGGTCCCCATACCTATGCTGCCTTCGAAGATCGGTATTATCACTTCCCCTACGGGAGCGGTTATACGCGATATCCTGCATGTGCTAAGCAGGAGGTTTAACGATGTTGAAGTGCTCATATGTCCCGTAAAAGTCCAGGGTGACGGGGCTTCCGGCGAGGTAGCCGCTGCGATAAACTGTCTTAACGGCATGAAGGACGTGGACGTTATTATAGTTGCCAGGGGAGGCGGAAGCATCGAGGACCTTTGGGCATTTAACGAGGAAACCGTGGCCAGGGCCATATACGATTCCCGGATACCGGTCATATCGGCTATAGGCCATGAGGTGGATTATACGATAGCGGATTTCGTTGCCGACCTGAGGGCCCCGACCCCGTCGGCGGCTGCGGAACTTGTGGTACCCAGGAAAGATGAATTACGGGACAGGATCGAAGGTCTTGTTAAAGACCTCAAAGTCTCCCTGGACGGGGCTGTCTCTTATTACGAGAACAGGATGTCGGACCTTTTCGGGAGCCCGGTATTCAAATATCCTTTTGAAGCCATAGACAGGTACGGACAGGAGATTGACGACCTGGAAAGATCGCGCGACAGTAATTTTGCGCATGGGCTGCAGATAAGGTCCGAGAGGCTTAATTCATTTATAGGAAGGCTTGAAGCCCTTTCACCTTTATCGACACTCAGGAGGGGCTACAGCATAACTGTCAGCGCGGGAAAGAAAGAAGTATTAAAGAGCGTCAAGGGCATAAAACGCGGTGATATAATAGAGACAAGGCTTGCCGGGGGCAGGATAATAAGCGAGGTAAAAGACGCCGTTAAGGAGGATATCGGATGAGCGCTGAGATGAAATTTGAGGATGCGTTGAAGAAACTCGAAAAGATAGTCGCGGATCTTGAGTCCAGCGAGCTGTCCCTCGACGATTCCTTAAAGAAATATGAAGAAGGGATAAAACTTTCCCAGTTCTGCTCCAAGAAGCTGGACGCGGCGCGAAGGAAGGTGGAAGTCCTTGTAAAGAGCGGATCCGGCAAGCTCGAGGCGAAGGCTTTCAACGAAAAAGAACTGGAGGGATGATGAGCATCTCCGGCTACCTGAAGAGCAGGCAAAAGCTGGTTGACGCGGCGCTTGACTCGTACCTTCCACGCGAGAATGAATACCCCAAGGAAATACACAGAGCTATGAGGTATTCGGTCTTTTCCGGAGGCAAAAGGGTAAGGCCGATACTTGTATTGGCTTCATGTGAGGCCTGCGGAGGAAAAACAGCCGATGCCATGATAGCGGCCTGCGCCATAGAGTTGATGCATACATATTCGCTGGTGCATGATGACCTTCCTTCCATGGATGACGATGATTACAGGAGGGGTAAGCCGACCTGCCACAAGAAGTTCGGGGAAGGCATAGCCGTACTGGCCGGGGACGCTTTACTGACATTCGCTTTTGAGCTTTTGGCCGGAGGCAAGGATACCAAGGCGAATAACGCCATAATCAAGACCGCCGCCGAAGGCATAGGCACTTACGGGATGATAGGCGGCCAGGTTGTGGACATATTAAGCCAGCCGGACCCCGACCTTCCTACGCTGACTTACATAAATGCCCGAAAGACAGGTGCTCTTATAGCCGCTTCATGCAGGATAGGGGCCCTGGCGGCCCGTGCTTCAAAGAAAGAGGCGGACGCGCTGACAAGATACGGCGAATATATCGGCTTTACCTTTCAGGTCGTAGATGATATATTAGATAAAGAAGGCTTTGCCTTGGCCCTGGGTGTGGATGGGGCCAAAAAGGAAGCCTCCAGGCTCATCAAAAAGGCCCACAAAGAGATCGAGTTGTTCGGCCGCAAGGCTAAGCCCCTTGGGGACCTGGCCGATTTCATCCTGAACCGCAAAAAATAATGTATAAAATACTTGATTCCATAAATTCCCCGCAGGACCTTAGGATATTATCGAGGGATGAGCGCGAGATTCTTGTAGGCGAGATACGCGATTTCATCGTAAATACCATATCCAAGACCGGCGGCCATCTTGCGCCAAGCCTGGGCGCGGTAGAAATAATCGTAGCGCTCCATTATTGCCTTAATACCCCTTATGACAAGATACTTTGGGATGTCGGTCACCAGGCATATGCGCATAAGATATTGACCGGCAGGCGCGAGAGGTTCGGGACCATACGCCAATTGGGAGGGCTTAGCGGTTTTCCTAATGCTTCCGAAAGCGAATACGATACATTTACCGTAGGGCATGGTTCCACGTCGATATCGTCCGCTCTCGGGATGGCAAAAGCGAGGGATATAACAGGCGAGTCCTATAAGGTAGTGGCGGTCATAGGCGACGGTTCCCTGGTCGGCGGCATGGCTCTTGAGGCCCTCAACGATGCCGGGCACAGCAAGACCAATATGCTCATCATCCTGAATGATAACGAAATGTCTATAGCCCCATCCGTAGGCGCTTTTTCCAAGTATCTTAACAAGATATTGATAAATCCGACATATAACAAGATACACAAGGACATGGAAGGGCTCATCAAGAGAGTGCCATGGTACGGTTTCAGGGTTTACAGGGCAGCGAAAAAGCTTGAAGAGAGTATGAAGGGCCTTCTGATACCCGGGATGCTTTTTGAGGAACTTGGGCTCAGGTACATAGGACCTATTGACGGTAACAACCTTGAAGAGCTGATAACTACCATAGATAAGGCGATCCGCCTTGACGGGCCGATACTCATACACGCCCTTACGAAGAAAGGCAAGGGCTACCAGCTTGCCGAAAAACATCCTGAGAAATTCCACGGCACGGCGCCTTTTGATATTGAGACCGGGGAGGTTCGCGGCTCAAAGACCGGGGGGGCAAAATCATTTACCGGGACATTTTCCGAGACTATAATAGAATTGGCTGCCTCTAACCAGAAGATAGCCGCCGTAACGGCAGCTATGCCGGAAGGCACGGGGCTTGATGCTTTCCAAAAGGCATATCCTAACCGCTTCTTCAACGTAGGTATGGCCGAGCAGCATGCGGTCACGTTTGCCGCGGGGTTGGCGAAAGGCGGGCTTGTGCCGGTCGTAGCGATATATTCGACTTTTATGCAGCGTTCGTATGACCAGATAATCCACGACGTCTGCCTTCAGGGCCTGCACGTGGTTTTCTGTTTGGACAGGTCCGGTATTGTAGGCGAGGACGGAGCGACCCATCACGGGCTTTTTGACGCAGCATACCTGCGCCATATGCCGAACATGGTCCTCATGGCCCCGAAGGACCAGGCCGAGCTGAAAGACATGCTCGATTTCGCAGTAAATAAGTGTTCCGGGCCCGTTGCCATAAGATATCCAAGGGGCAAGGTTACGGCGCCTCCTGTTCTTGAGACAAATGCCCCGGTTTCTCTCGGCAAGTCGGAGATCATGTCCAAGGAGGGGGATGTTGCCATATTGGCCGTCGGTTCTATGGTTTGGCCTGCATGCGCCGCCGCGGGCCTTTTGTTCAGCGAGGGGATAAAGACTTCGCTGGTCAATGTGAGATTCATCAAGCCGTTGGACGAAGACCTCCTAAGGAGCCTTGCGGCAAAGACAAAGAAATTCGTTACCCTTGAAGAAGGCGTGCTTGAAGGCGGTTTCGGCAGCGCAGTCCTCGAATTTTTTGACAGGGAAAAGGCCGGGGATATTTCCGTAAAGATGATAGGATTACCTTCGAAATTCATAGAACACGGGAAGAAAGACGAATTATTCAAGATCTACGGGCTTGATGCGCAGGGGATAGCCTCGGAGATAAAGAAGATGTTTTCTAAAGGGAAGGCGGTCAAGGTCTGATGTCCAGGATAACCATTGACAGGGACGCATGCAAGGGCTGCGGGTTATGCTCCATAAATTGTCCCGAGAAGCTTATAATCATAGACGAAACGCTTAATGTTCGAGGCGTACATCCGGCTAAGTTCATCGGCCATGAAGACCCGGACAAGTGCAAGGGGTGTAAAATGTGCGCCATAATGTGCCCTGAGGTGTGTATAGAGGTGTTCAAATAATGGCAAAGATCATGATGTGCGGTAACGAGGTGATAGGAGAGGCCGCGGTGCATGCAGGCTGCACTTTTTATGCGGGATATCCCATAACCCCCCAGAACGAGCTTACGCATTATATGTCCTTCAGGATGCAGGAAGCCGGAGGGACTTTTATCCAGGCCGAATCCGAACTTGCCGCAATAAACCTTGTCTTTGGGGCGGCCGCTGCCGGAGCCAGGGCCATGACATCAAGCTCCAGCCCAGGCATAAGCCTTAAGCAGGAAGGAATATCCTACATGGCAGCATGCCAGTTACCCGCGGTCATTGTTAACATGATGCGCGGCGGCCCCGGTCTCGGTAACATAGCTCCGTCCCAGGCCGATTATTTCCAGGCGACGCGCGGCGGAGGCCATGGGGATTACAGGACAATAGTCCTTGCTCCATCAACGGTTGAAGAAGCCTGGGACCTGACTCATCTTGCTTTCGACCTTGCCGATGAGTACAGGACTCCCGTGATGATATTGGGCGACGGCATACTCGGCCAGATGATGGAGCCTGTCGAGACTGTAAGGCGCCACTTGCACGGGAAAGGAACAGGGCTTAACCCGCAAAAGCCCTGGGCTTTGACCGGATGCAAAGGCAGGAAGCCGAATGTGGTCAAGTCGCTTTTACTCGGGGAAGGCGAGCTTGAGGAGCTCAATCGTATCTTGCAGATAAAATACGGCAAGATAAAATCAAAAGAACCCCGTTTTGAGTCCCTCTATACGGAAGATTCCGATCTTGTCATAGTCGCTTATGGGACTACCAGCAGGATAGTCCGTTCCGCCATTTCTAAGGCCCGGCACGAGCATTTGCACGTCGGTATGTTCAGGCCTATAACGCTATGGCCTTTCCCGGAGACGCAGCTCCAGAAATTGGCCAGGAAGACCAAGGCATTCCTGGTGGTGGAAATGAGCGCCGGGCAGATGGTCGAGGACGTCAGATTATCCATTCTCGGACAGAGGCCCATACATTTCCACGGGAGGGCAGGCGGAGGGGTGCCTACTGAGGAGACTATAGTTGAGATCATAAGGGACATACTCAAGCCCAAGTCAAAGAAGAGGGTCTACGCATGAAAAAGATATTCGAGCGCCCCGTGTCATTGAAGAACGTCCCGACGCATTATTGTTCCGGGTGCGGACACAGCATCGTTCACAGGCTTTTATGCGAAGTAATAGATGAACTTGGCATACGTGAAGATGTTATAGCCGTTTGCCCGGTAGGGTGTGCGGTAATAGCTTACGAATATTGGGATTTCGATTGTTCGGAAGCTCCCCACGGCAGGACGCCTTGCGTGGCCACCGGGATAAAACGTACGCATCCGGATAAAATAGTCTTTAGTTACCAGGGGGACGGAGACCTTGCCGCCATAGGCACCTCCGAGATAATACACACGGCCAATAGAGGCGAGAACATAACCGTATTCTTCATTAACAACGGCGTCTACGGGATGACCAACGGGCAGATGGCCCCTACTACCCTTATAGGGCAGAAGACGTCGACTTCCATAAAGGGCCGCGATCCGGTCAGGGACGGCTATCCCATAAAGATGTCGGAACTGTTGGCGCAGCTTCCGGGCGTCAAATATATTGAAAGGGTCACGGTCAGTAACCCGGCCAATGTTTTAAAGGCCAAGGCCGCGATGAAGAAAGCCTTAAAGAACCAGATGGAAGGAAAGGGGTTCTCGCTGGTTGAGATCTTATCCCCATGCCCGACATATTGGGGCCTTTCCCCGAAGGACGCCTACAGGCGTATAGACGACGAATTGACAAAACATTTCCCGCTGGGAGTGATAAAGGATATATAGCATGAAGGAAGAGATAATATTTGCCGGTTTCGGCGGACAGGGAATAATGGTCATGGGCAAGGTGCTTGCCTGGGCCGCCATGAAAGAGGGCCTTAAGGTTACCTGGATGCCTTCATACGGCGCAGAAGTACGGGGAGGGACGGCCCATTCCATGGTAGTGATCTCGGATGAAATGGTCCCGTCCCCGGTCATATCGAACCCTACCGCCTGTGTTGTCATGAACAGGCCTTCCATGGATAGGTATGAAGACACAATTACACCCTCCGGGACCCTCGTGATGAATGCCACGCTGATAGACAGAAGCCCTTCCCGTAACGATATAGATGTTCTCAAGATCCCTGCCACGGAGATGGCTACGGATATGGGCAATACGCGCTGCGCTAACATGATAGTCCTTGGGGCCCTTAACGCTAAGCTCAAGATAGTATCCATGAGGGCCCTTATCGATGCCCTGAAGGACGTCATATCGCCTGACAAGCAGGACCTTATACCCATAAATGAAGAGGCGCTGAAAGAAGGCGCGCGTCTCGTAGCGAGGCAGTGAAATGGTCAAAGTGAGATTTGCCCCGTCTCCGACGGGATTTTTGCATATAGGAAGTGCGCGGACCGCTTTATTTAACTGGTTGTTCGCCAGGCATGAGGGCGGTATTTTTGTATTCAGGATCGAAGATACCGACAAAGAGCGCTCGAAAGACGAATTTCTCCAGGAAATAATCAGCTCGATGAAATGGCTCGGGATGGATTGGGACGAGGGGCCGTATTACCAGACCAAGAGGATCGATGTATACCGCGATTATGCCGACAGATTATTGAAGGAAGGCAAGGCCTACGAGGCCGAAGGCACGCTCGGAGGACAAAAGGCCGTGATATTGTCGATGCCGAAAGAGACTATGGTAATGGATGACATCGTGCACGGCAAGGTATCGTTCGACATGAACCTCCAGAAAGACCTTGTGCTTATAAAGTCCGACGGTTTTCCGGCTTATAATTTTGCCTGCGTTATCGATGACAACGACATGAAGATAACGCATGTTATAAGGGGCGACGACCATATTTCCAATACGCCGAAACAACTGGCAGTATATAAGGCCCTGGGCATTGAGCCGCCGAAATTCGCGCATATACCGCTAATACTGGGCACTGACCGGTCCCGGATGTCTAAGCGCCACGGCGCTACGTCGATATCGGATTACAGGCATATGGGATTTCTCCCGGACGCCCTCGTTAATTATATATCGCTTCTGGGCTGGGCTCCCTCGGGAGACAGGGAAATTCTGCCTATTAAGGAGATAATAAAGGAATTTTCGCTTGAGAGGGTGGGCAAGACCGGCGCGGTATTTGATATAAACAAGCTCATATGGATGAACGGGGAATATATCAGGGCAAAAAGTCCGGAAGAACTTATGGGGATGGTCCTGCCCGGCTTGAAAGAAAAAGGTGTTATAAAAGGAGATCCCGATAAGGACAGGCTCCTGGATGTCATAAAATTGTTCCACCCCAGGGCCAAGACACTTGAAGAGCTTTCCGATTCGGCCGTGCCGTTCTTCACGGACGAAGTAACATATGACGAAGCCGCAGTGGTCTCTGTTCTGGGAAAAGAAGGTGCCGGAAAAAAACTCGGAGCGGTGGTCGAAAGGTTTTTATCCCTCCCCGCGTTTGATGTCCCGGGCCTGGAAAATTGCGTAAGAGACCTTGCTGCCGAATTGGGTATCAAGGCCGCCGATCTTATCCATCCGATAAGAGTTGCCGTTACCGGTTGCAAGGTAGGGGCCAGCCTGTTCGAGACGGTGGCACTTGTCGGCAAGGAGAAGACCATAGAGCGGTTGAGACTGGCCATAGGGAAAGCAAAGCCATGAAAAAGACGTTATCGTTGTGCCTGATGTTGCTGTCGTGTTTTGCCGTGTTGTCTGAATGCCGGGCGGAAAAGATCTATTATATAGACGGCAGGATTGTGGACGAGCAGATAGTCGGCCGCAACAAGGACGTGATAAAGATACAAAGGTCTTCCGGGACGGTAAACGTCAAGAGGGACCGTATAGACAGGATACTCGGAGACGACGGTTCAATATCAAAATACGATTACGAAGGCATATGCAATGCCATCAAAGACAAGGTAAAGGAAGGAAATTATGCGGAAGCGGCTTCCCTGTCCGACCTGTTGCTGCAGTCATTCTCCAAGAGCGCAGAAGTCCACTACCTGAGCGCGGTCCTTAACCATAAGGCCGGCAACATTTCCAAGACCAGGGAAGACTATAATTTTGTACTGGAGTCGGGCGCCGTTGACGCGAAGATACTCAATAACCTCGGCGCAATATATGCGACGGACAGGGATAATGATAAGGCGATCGAGATGTTCAACCGGGCCATAGAAAAGGACCCCGGCTTGACCGAAGCGCATTTTAACCTGGCAGGCCTTTTACTGGAAAAGAAAGACTATCCCGGCGCGATAAACGAATATAACAAAGTAATAGAAAGGGAACCCGATAATACGGAGGCCCTGTATAACCTGGGTGTTGCATATTTTAGCAGGAAGGACATATCGTCCGCGCGCAATAATTGGAAGAGGGCCCTTTCCGTAGACCCTAACAACAGAGAGGCCAAGGCTGCCTTGAATGCGCTTTCTTCAGGAAATTAGGGTTGAAAAGAAGTTTTCTTATGGTAAAATTATATAAGAAAAGAGGTTAAGGCAGAGGAAGCGGTATGAGCAGAAAAAAAGGCGTTACATTCATAGAAATACTTCTGGCGCTCACGGTCATCGCCGTGTTCTTCGGGCTTATTTTTGCTTTTTATAAGAACGCCATAAACAAGTCTAAATACGTTGAAGCAGTCGCTACGGTCTCCAATATAACAAAAGCAGAAGAGATGTACAAGATGGATACCGGAGAATACGTAGCAGCCGCGAATACGCAGGAGGTCAACGAGCGCCTTGGCATGAATATAGAGCCAAGGTGGTTTAATTATAAGGTAGTAGGGGTAACGAACGATAACTTCATCGTGCTTGCCGAAAGGATACGTGACGACATAGAGTCCGGGAATCTTGAAGGCGACGATGTAGTCATCGCTATGGATAATTCAGGGCCTATTTCCCCGTCTAATATCAATCAGGATGAGCCTGCCCTCGGTGATACTTCCGGTGGCGAGGGAGGGCCTCCCCCCGGCAGCAACAGTCCAGGCGGAGGCAGTCCAGGCGGAGGCAGTCCAGGCGGAGGCAGCCCTAGCGGAGGGTCTCCTGGAGGCGATTCCGGAACTCCAAGCAGTGGGGATTCCAGCCAAAGCAATCCTACCGGAGGCGGATCGGAAGAACATGATTATGAGGATACGGTAGATGTTCCGAGCGATGTTGTCGCATTACTTAGCGGGACCATAAACGGCGATTATTTTTATAATCTAATAAATGACAACGACATAAACGTAGTTTATTTTGACTTCAGCCGCCTTTACGGAGATTTCGATTTTTTATTTCCTCTTGCAATGTGGACAGGACTGAGTGATCAGCCATATTTAGATTACTTTAATAATGACAGCGAAACCCTTTATGGCAATACAATATATGTTAACTACCTGCTTAAAGAGGATACGGATATTTTCGGCTCTGCTTACAGCGATGAGGCGATAGCTGCGGTAATTACCCATGAAGCCACTCATGCAGATTATGATTATAATTCGGATTTCTGGATAAATGATGCGATAGTCAACCACGGACAATCTCCGGAAGATATACATATAACCCAAGATCCGTATAATTCGATAGATCAGGAATATAACGCATTTGAGAACGCCACACTCGTTTGGGGCGAGCTAAAAGGGACGGAAACGAACGAAGAGCTTGACGGTTGGCTGGACATGGTTGGAAATGAGATCGCCATGAAACAGGAAGTTCGCTCCCGTTACTCAAGCCTAAAAGATGAAGAGGGTAATTATATAGAATTTTGATACGATAGCGAAGGGGGATACATGGTATCTAAGAGACGCTTGTTTTTGGCGGTAGTCTCGGGAGCTGTTATGATAGGCCTCTTATCAGGTTGTTCCGGTGGTTTTAAATATGATAAATACGCGACGAAGGATCCTATGCTAGGATTGCGAGTCGAATATTTAAAAGGTTGGCTCCATGGTGAATCGAGAGGGACTAAGGAAAGTTATGCGGAGGTTTTTTTTGGTGAGCCGTCAAAGGATAAGTCGGCCAGTTTTAAGCCTTTTATGAGCATTGTCGTCAGGGACATCTCTTCTGTAGGGATCTCAACAAAAGACCTTTCGGGCATAGCTGATGCCGTGATATCGGATAATATAAAGATACATCGCGCTTCAGAAATACCAGGTTCGAGGGCCGCGATCAAGCTTCCCGCGGGAAAGGCTATAGAGTCAACCTTCAATTTTGATACTTTCGACAGGATATACACGGTAGGGAATAAAAAGATAAAGGTGACCGAAAAACAGATAGTCCTCTTGAAGGGTTTTAAGGTATACGTATTAAGCTACAGGAATAAACAGGAAGATTTCGATAAATATTCCAAGGCTTTCAGGCATTTTGTTAAATCCGTCAGGTTCAAGTAACCCTCCTTTACACAGTCCTTCGAATAGGGTATAATACATGCTCTTGGATTGACAGAAGCGGATTTTCTGCCCCGTCGGGTAATGGTAGCCCACAAGATTCTGGATCTTGCTGTCTTGGTTCGAGTCCAAGCGGGGCAACCACTATATAAAAACCCCGGCATTGAATTGCCAGGGTTTTTATTATGTCTCGACGCCTGCGTGTTTAGGCGTCGAGATTATTTTTTCCCTCCAGTTTATTTCTCGCCGCATCCGAACGGGTAAGCTCGAACTTGTCTAGGAATTTCTCCTGGAACTTCTGCATATAGAGGAATATGCCGGGGGTAACAAGGAGGGTTACAACCTGCGAAAATATGAGCCCGCCGACCACTATCAGGCCGAGAGGCTTTCTCGATGCTCCGTCGGCACCGTAGCCTAAGGCTATCGGCATGGCGCCCATTATGGCGGCAAGTCCCGTCATGAGTATCGGGCGGAACCTGACAAGGCAAGCGTTGTATATGGCATCGAAATTGCTCATCTTGTTCTTGACAAGGTTCTCATTTGCGAAATCGACCATCATGATGCCGTTCTTTGCCACGATACCCAGGAGCATGAATATACCGACGTAAGCATAAAGAGAAAGTTCCGACCTGAACAGCCAAAGGGTGGCCAACCCTCCGAATGTGGCTACAGGGAGTGTCGTGAGTATGGTGAACGGATGTACGTAGCTTTCATAAAGTATCCCGAGTATGACATATTTGATGAATATGGCGACGATTATTAGTATGCCGAGGCTGGCTATGGATTCCTTGAACTGTTCCGCCTCTCCCTGCAGCGCCCCGGTCACGCCATCGGGAAGTATCTTCCTGGTTGTCTCCTCCAGCGCTTTTGTGGCGTTGCCGAGTGGGACGTTAGGCGCGAGGTTGAAGGAGAGGGTGGATGAATTAAGCTGGTTGAGATGAGGGACGTTCTGCGGCCCTAGCGCCAGTTTCCATTTTGCGACCGAGCTTAAGGGCACCAGCTTGTTCGTCACCGAGGACCTTACGTATATCTGGGAAAGGTTCTCCGGCCTCTTCTGGAAATCCTTTGTAAGCTCGACTATGACGTCGTACTGGTCGATATCGGTCTTGTATTCAGTGACCTTGCCTCCAGCGTAAGCCAGCGTCAGGGCGTATTCTATATCGTGGGCGGTTATTCCGAGGGTAGAGGCCCTGTCGCGGAGTATCTCGATATCCAGTTCCGGGAGGTCCAGCCTCGTACTGTTTTGTATGTCAAGGAAGCCGGGCAGCTGTTTCATGGCTTCCTCAAGTTCAAAGGATGTCTCATAAAGCTTGTCCTGGTCCGGGCCGATTATAGTATAGGAGTATTTGCTTCCGGTGGCTGTCGCTTCTCCACCGGCGCTCAATTTCAGGGCCGGGATCGCCATGACGTAAACCACGCCGTCGGGTATCCGGGACAGTTTAGCGCGCATGTCAGGGACCACCTTTTCCATAGGCGCCCTTTTATTTATCGGTTTTAAAGTCGAGAAGAATATGCCGGTGCTTTGGTCTGCGCCGGGCTGC
This sequence comes from uncultured Planctomycetia bacterium, assembly GCA_964484255.1. Taxonomy (GTDB): domain Bacteria; phylum Omnitrophota; class Gorgyraeia; order Pluralincolimonadales; family Pluralincolimonadaceae; genus UBA6215. Next base: position 15,661 of record CAZAEH010000010.1, on the reverse strand, counting down.
ATACCGGTTACCGAGATGACCTTTTCTACGTTCTTGTCGTTTAGCAGGACCTCATTTATATTTTCCTGGAACGCCTTGATCTGCTTTGTGGATGTCCCGAGGGGCATCATCATCTGGCCCATGACGGCCCCGCTGTCTCCTTCGGGGAGGAAGGTCTGCGGGACGATATAGAAGAAGAAAACAGTACCGCCGAAGCACAGGACCCAGGCTATGAGCGTGGTTATAGGCCTTTGCAGGGTCCACTTGAGGGCAGCCCCGTATTTGTTTATCATGCCATTCATGAACCTGTTGATAAGCTTCTGGAGCCAGGATTCCTTGGAGTTCTCCTTGAGCATGCGGGCGCACATCATCGGGGTGAGCGTAAGAGAGACTATACCTGAACACAGGATAGCCACGACGACCGTGATGGAGAATTCGCGGAATATCCTGCCAACGACGCCTCCCATAAAGACAAGAGGGACGAATATTACCGCCAGTGACAGGGTCATTGAGATGATCGTGAAAGTTATCTGGTCGGCGCTTTCTATGGCGGCGTCCATCGGTTTCTTCCCGGACTCGATTAGCCTGACCGTGTTCTCGAGGACTACTATAGCATCATCCACGACGAACCCGATACACAGGGTAAGGCCCATTAATGACATCTGGTCGAGGCTGAAGTGCATGGCATACATGACGACGAACGTCGCCACGACCGACAGCGGAAGGGAGATGCTGGGTATTATAGTGTCCGATAAGCGCCCGAGTGAAAGGAATATAATAAAAACAACGAGAGCTATGGCTATAAGTATCGTCTCTTTTACATCATCGACGGACTCAACTATCTCTATGGATTTGTCGTAGAATATGTCCAGTTTTGCCGATCCGGGGAGTTCCTTCTGCAGGGAGTCCACCAGTGTGCGGATCTCTTCGGCCAGGGCGACCGTATTGGAGCCCGCCGCGCGCGAGACGGCTATGACCACGTTGTTGGCCTTCATGCCTTCTTTGGGGTTGCCGTAAGTCGGATAGATAACGTCATTGTCCAGGCTGTCTATGCACCTTCCGAGGTCTTTTAGCCTTACCGGCGCATTGTTCCTGTAAGCGACTATCAGCTCTTCGTAATCTTTTGCCTTGAATATCTGACCTTCCGGCTGGATGGAGAAGGACCTGACGTCTCCGTTGAGGCTTCCGCCCGGGATAAGAACGGTTCCCGTGGATACCGCTTGCGCCACTTCATTTATTCCTATTTGGAAAGCGGATAATTTATTCGGGTCTACTTGCACCCTGACGGCTGTCTTGGCGCCCCAGACCTGCACCTGCGAAACACCGTCTATCATGCTTATCCTCTTTCCGACGGTCCTGTTGCCCAGGTCGTATAATTGCCCCGGGGTCAGCGTATCGGAGTTCAACATGAGGTAGAGTATCGGTGTATCGGAAGGGTTGACCTTTTGGTAAGTAGGAGGGGACGGCAAGTCGGTCGGCAGGTCGCCCGCAGCAGCCGAGATAGCCGCCTGGACATCAGGGGCGGCCAGGTCAACGTTGCGGCTAAGGTCGAAAGTAAGGATTATCTGCGACTGCCCTTCCGTATTGTTCGAAATTATGCTTGTAAGGCCCTGTATCTGGGTGAACTGGTTCTCCAGGGGAGATGCCACCGCGGAAGCCATGGTGTCCGGGCTGGCGCCCGGATACGACGCGGTAACAAGGATGACCGGGTAATCGACTACCGGCAGGTCGCTTATCGGGAGCGTGAAGTACGCGAATATGCCGAATATAGTCACGACCACCATTAAAAGGGTGGTCATGATAGGCTTTCTTATGAAATTTTCAGAGAAGCTCATATGGCCCTATTTGCCTTTGGTTTGAGTCTGCTGTGTTTTAGGGGTGCTTATTTCCACGTCAACGCCTTCCCGCAATCCCATCTGTCCGGCCGTTACTACGTTCTCTCCGGCCTTGACGCCGTCCTCTATTATGATATGGTCGTCTATCTTATTGCCGACTTTTACATTTCTTTCGTCGGCTTTGTTATCGGATGTCACGACGAATACGTAGTTATATAACGCGCCGTCTTTTTGTCCGACCTGCAGCGCCTCATAAGGTATGATCACCGCATCTTTTTCTTCCCTCAGTATAAGGCGGACCCTGGCGAACTGGCCGGGCCACAGCGATGTATCCTTGTTCGGGACGACCGCCCTCAATAGTATCGTCCCGGTCGTATTGTCTACAGAGTTATCCACGAAATGCAATTGGCCCTCATGGTCCCCGGAAGTATCGTCATCTTCGTCTTTTTGTGAAGCGGAGCCGCCGTTATTGCCGTCCTTCTCGAGCCGTATCAGGACCTTCAGCTGGTTCTGTGACATAGCAGCCCTTACATCTTCCAGGTTCCTTTCGGGTATAGTGAAATCCACGTAAAGAGGGTCCACCGTCTTTATATTGACCAGGACGGGCCCGTTATTCGCGGTAACGATGTTGCCGGGATCTACCTGCCGCTTGCCGCAAACTCCGTCTATCGGTGAGGAGATATAGCAATAGCCCAGGTTAATCTTGGCCAGTTCAATGTTGGCGTTATCGAGTTTTATCATGGCCTCGGTGGAGGTCACATTGGTCTCGTATTTCTCGAAATCCTGTTGCGATATGAGCTCCCTGGCCAGGAGCGCCCTGTTCCTTTCCAGGGTGTCCTTGTTCAGCTTCAGGTTAGCGAGGTCCTGTATAAGCTGCGCCTCGGCTTTGTCCAGCGTGGCCTTGTATTGGCTGGGGTCTATAGTGAATAACATGTCCCCGGTCTTAACGATGTCCCCATCCTTGAAATGCACTTCTTTGATCTCTCCGGTCACCTGGGACATTACATTGACATCATAAGGGGAATAGAGGTTACCGAAGGACTCGAGGAATATATCCGCGTTTTTCTGTTCCGCCTTGGCGGCCTTGACGACCTTAGGCAGGGCTTTTTTCTCGGGAGGTTTACGGCTGCAGCCCTTGACTATTAGAAAAACGGCTGCGACGGCCAAGGCTACCCAAAATACAAGTTTCAGTTTTCCCAGGATCGATTCCCATAGATTTTTCATTGTTTGGTCTCTCCGCCTGTATAGATGGTCCCCGTGGCGTAGGCCAGCTCGGCCAGCGCCACGAACAAATCCTTATTTGATTGTATCAGGCTGCTCTTCGCGTCGGAAAGCTTGCTCTCCGCGTCGATCAGGTCCAGTATGCTGTTAAGGCCGTTGCTGTAGCTTTCCAGCGCCAGCTCATATGAAGTCTGGGATGTCTCCAGGAATGCCTTGCTGTATTCTACCTTCTTGACCGCCGTTTTGAAATCAAAATATTTGGTCCATACCTCCGCGCTGGCGGATATCTCGGCATCGATCAATTTTTCGCGTTCTACATTCGTAAGGGCTTCTTCCTCTTTTAATTTATTGAGGTTCTTGAAACCGTCGAAAACGTCCCAATCGAAACTCAGGTAAGCAGCGTAGGTGCGGTCGTTGTCACGGTCCTGCCTGTTGCCGTAATATTTGTAGAAATTCTTGTTAGCGCTGGCCCCGGCGCTCAAACTGGGATAGAGGTCGGAATTTGCTGATTTTGCGGCGGCATTTTGCGCCCTCACGTTAGCCCTAAGGGCGGCTATGTCCGGCCTTTGTTCTATGGCATCGTTTATCATCGCGGTTATGTCCTGATCGTTTATGGCGGTAGGAATATCCTTTTTCGGCTCAAGGATCTCGAATTCGGTATCTGCCGGGTAACCCAGGGACTTCGCGAGAGCGGCCCTGCTGGTCTTGACCTCGCCTTTGGCGTTCTCAAGGGAGTACAGTGTTTGCTCGTAAGTGGATTTTGCCTGCAGGACGTCAAGCCTGGCCGCCAAGCCTACCTCATATCTGCGAGAAGCAGCATCATAAGCGGCTTTTGCGTTCTTCGAGTCGGACTCGGCCGCGGCAAGGAGCGCCAGGCAGCTGTGATAGGTATAATAGGATTTCTCGACATCAAGGACCACGTCCTGCATAGTGCGGTTGAATTGGAAATTCGCGGCTATGAGAAGCTGGGACTGTTCTTCGACATCCGCTCTCCTGCCGCCGAAATCGAGCAGGAGGTAAGTTATTTGTATACCGGGCCCGTATTTAAAATAATTGACGTCCGCATAGTCCATCGTTGCTTTTGTGTCCTGCCTTGTACCTGTCCCGGTGATGGTCACGGAGGGATAATAGGCCGCTTCTTTCTGCAATTTTACCGCCTGTACCGACTTGGCATTTTCCCAGGCTTGCTTGGTGGACGGATTTGTGCGTAAAGCAATGTCCAACAGGTCGCCCAGGGCGAGCGGTTTGGAGTTATCCAGCTTTTGGTTGCGTATGTCCTGCCAGGTAGTATCCTTGGGATCGGAAGACTGGATCTTTTTGGCAGGTATCCATTCCGGATTTGAGGACGAAGGCGCTGTCAAAGTGCGGCAACCTGCCGCAGAGATTAGCATGATCGCGGAAGCAAAGACAGATAAGGTACCTTTAATAGTAGCCATATTATCTACGCGTATTATACAGACAAACAAATCCATTGGCAATAAAAAATCATCGAACCACTTGTCATTTTCCGGTATTTTTGGTATAGTTATATCGCTTGGAGGAAGCCAAAATGCGCAACATTCCCTGTATTATATCTTTGGCGGCTGCGGCGATCCTTTTTTCAGCCGGATATTTGACTGCCGCCGAAATAAAGTTCGAGATACTGGAATCAAGCCGTACTATTCAGGGCAATCTTTTTCCGGCAGGCACAAGGATAGAATATACCGGGTCGGGGGCCGTTAATTACGCAATATTTGAGACTCCCGGGAAGGTGCAGGAGATCCCGTGTCTCGGATGGGTTTATTTTTATGAGTCCGGGAAGGTAAAGAACGCCGAGTTGGCAAAGGAATTCTCGCTGTACGGCATGAAATTCGGCAAGAGAAGCATTCTGCATCTTTATGAGTCCGGGAAGGTCCGTTCGGGCATCCTCGCAGAAGGCAAACTTGTTGGAGATGTCAGGCTGGGGGCAGGTTCGAGGATATTCCTTTCTGAGTCTGGCAACCTTTCCAAAGTGGACTTGGCCCAAAACCAGGAGATACAGGGCATCACCTGCGCACCGGGCCAGATGTATTTTTACGAAGACGGCAGACTTAAACGCGCCGTATTGGCGGGAGACGAAGAGATAGGGCACATCAAGTTCCCGTCGGGAAGCGAGATAGAATTATATAAGTCAGGCAGGATAAAGAGGGTCGCCCTGTCGCAGGACACAAAGATAGAAGGCAAGACCTATAACAGGGGCAGCAGGGTGAATTTCGGAGAAGACGGCAAAGTCCTGCCCGTTATGTGATCATATAGAAGCGACCGATCTTTTGCTGGGATGGCGGAATTGGCAGACGCGACAGTTTGAGGGGCTGTTGGTTGAATAAACTGTGGGGGTTCAAATCCCCCTCCCAGCACCAATCTTTTTAAATCAGCGGTGACATATGTCCGGACCCAAGATAGGCTGTCACACCCTTACCTGGGGCAATTATTACGGGGCATATCCCCTGAAGAACGTTCTTTGTGATATAAAGGAAGCGGGCTACGAAGGGGTTGAGATATGCGAGGGGGTACCAAATCCCGACCTGCTAAAAAGCCAGCTTAAGGAGACCGGCTTGGAGTTGGCCGCGCTCTCTGCCAATGTCAGGGTCGCCTCCGACGAGAAATCCGATATATCAGAAGCCATGCAGAAGGTGCTCCTGGGAGGGAAATTCGGGATAAAGGCCCTCATGGTCACGGGAGGATGGAAGAACGACGGCCTTAGCAAAGATGCAAAAAGCTATAAGCTCCTGTGCAGGAGGCTTGATTCCCTTTGCCGCTACGCTTCGGATTTCGGGATGGCCGTTGCCTTCCATAACCATCTGGACACCATAGTCGAAGATGAGAAGGACATATTCAATCTTCTCGAGTTTTCGAGGTCGGTCAAGCTTTGCGTGGATACCGGTCACCTTGCCGCTTCCGGTTGTAATCCCGCCGCCGTGATCGAAGAACTTTCATCATCCGTTGCCCTTGTACACCTGAAAGATTGGGATCCCGGTATAAAGGATTTTGTCGAACTTGGGCGTGGTACGCTTTGCCATAATATGAAAAATATCCTTGAAACTCTGAGAAGGATTAATTATACTAACTGGATTGTTGTGGAACTTGACAGGACTATAAGCACTCCGCTGAACAGCGCGAGGATCTCTCGCGATTTTCTGAGGGGAATAGGATATTAGACATGGAGTTTAAGGTCGGGATCTGCGGCCTCGGGAGGAGCGCCCAGGAATTCCATATACCTCTTATGAAGAGGGTAGGGAAATTCCGGATAGTGGCAGTCTGCGACACCATACAGGGCCGCAGGAGAGTTGCGGACAGGGATTACAATACAATAGCTTTTTCCGATTATAAGCATTTCCTGGACAGCGATATAGATCTGGTGGTCATTGCGACCCCTTCGAGCAGCCATTTCCGTATAGCCAAGATGGTCCTCGGGGAAGGCAAGCATTGCGTGGTCGAAAAACCGATAGCGTTGACGCTGAAAGAGGTCGACTACCTTATAAAGCTTTCCGCCAGGAAAAGGGCCGTCCTCTCGGTGTTCCAGAGCAGGCGGTTTGACGGTGATTTCTTAACGGTAAAGAAGATACTGGACGAGCATCTTGTCGGCGAGCCTTTTACCATAGAGTCCAGGGCCACGTCATACGGTTCTTTGAAGAATTACGGGGTAAAGGAGTTCAAGCCCTCTTGGCGTTACAAGAAGGCCTATGGAGGGGGAATACTCTATGATTTTGGTTCACACGTAATCGACCAGATGCTTACTCTTGTAAAAGAGCCCCCGGTCTCGGTCTGGTGTGACATGAAGTCGGTCCTGTGGTCGAGGGAAGTGGATGATTATTTCAAGCTGCTTATAAGGTTCCGCGGCGGGATAACCGCGCATCTTGAAGCGAGCCAGGTTTCGCGGTATAATCTACCCCGGTGGTATATCCTGGGGACCAAGGGCGCCTTGCTCAGCGAGAATGGCGGCCATCCCATCAAGATAAAGACTCAGATAAAAGGCGAGGAGTTCGAGAGGACGTACCAGATCGAACCCAGCTGCTGGGAGAAGTATTACGAGAATCTTTATGATGTGCTTATGCATCGCGCGCACCCTCTTATAAAGCTTGATGAAGTGCGCAAGAATGCCGCGGTTATAGATGCCGCACAGCTTTCGGCGCACAACAGGAGAGAAGAAAAAGTCAGATATTGAGATTTACGGCCCCTTCGTCTAGTGGCCTAGGACGGATGGTTCTCAGCCATTAAACACGGGTTCGATTCCCGTAGGGGCTACCAAATTTTGGCGTATCCATGAAGTACCTTCCTTTATTTTTTCTGATGCTGTCCCTGCTTATGCCGGGTTGTGTTAGCGCACCGCGGCAGGAGCCTGCTGCGCTCGGAACGCTGCACAACCCGATAGTTGACAGCAACATCACATTAGCCGAGGCGCTCAGGAAGGATGCCCCCGAAGAGTTCAAGAAGGACCAAAGGCTGGTAGAAGTGCTGTACTATTCCTTTGACGGGAAAGTGCATAAAGGCCAGGTGGTCATCGACTACAGGCTTGTCCGGGATATAGATGAAGTTTTTCGCGTTGCCCTCGAAGAGAGATTCCCCGTAAATTCAGCTATCCCTATATCGCACGACCGGTTCTTCAGCAAAGGCAAATGGAACGAAGACGACCAGTCCATGATGGCCAACAATACCTCCGCGTTCAACTACAGGTGCGCGACCGGCAGCAAAAAATTGTCGATGCACGCTTACGGTTTTGCGATAGATATAAATCCTGTACAGAACCCCTACATAAAAGGAGATATTGTACTGCCTCCCGGAGCGGTATACGATATTTCCAAGAGGGGGACGCTTGCGCGAGACGGCAAGATAGTCCGTACGTTCCTTAGGTTGGGGTGGACATGGGGAGGTGACTGGACATCCCTGAAGGATTACATGCATTTCGAGAAAGCCTCAATTATTACCGAATAATAGCAATTTCATCCCTTGACAAAGCGAGGTCATGATATATAATATAACCGAGTATACCAAGGTATATAATAACTATTTTTGGCCAAAAAAAGGAAGAGAAGATGAAAGATTCTATCGAGAAGAATTCCCCTGTCCCTCTGTATAAGCAGCTTAAACATATTATCGAGAACCAGATAAAGAGCGGGCAGAAGAAACCGGGGGAGCTGATATCTTCCGAAAAAGAATTCTGCGAGGAACACGGCATAAGCCAGATAACCGTCCGTAAAGCCATATTCGAGCTGGTAAATGAAGGCGTTCTTTACAGGATCCCCGGGAAAGGGACTTTTATCTCGGGCCCCGAACAGGGCTCCAGGAGCATATCCAGGCTTAAGACCGAGAACATAGGTTTTGTGATATCGCGCGAACATCACCCGATATTTTCAAATACGTTCTACTCGTATGTTTTTGCGGGTGTAGAGGAAGAGGCGCGTGCACACGGATATAACCTTATCTACCAGGTACTTGACGAAAAGCTTATGTTCGACCCTTCCACCTTCAAGCTGATAGAAGAGCGCAAGGTGGACGGGCTGATACTTGCCGGGGAGATGTCGCACAGTTTCGTATCCAATCTCAAGGCAAAGGATATCCCCATCGTGCTCGTGGATCACTATATAGATAACTCCGGGCTTGATTCGGTCGTGACGGACAACACTAAAGGTGTCGGCGAGATGATCAAGTACCTTGCTGATCTTGGACATGAACAGATAGGATTTCTTGGGGCCACTCTTGAGCATGGTTCTTTCATGGAGAGGTTCGAAGGATACAAGGCTGCCTTGAAGAAGAATCGCCTGGAGTTTAACGAAGAACTTGTCCAGACGGGCCTGTTATGGAACGGCTATGGCATAATGGAGAAAATGTTCCGTCTTTCCAAGATGCCTACGGCCATATTTGCATGCAATGACCTGATGGCTATACGCGCTATGGCAGCGATACAGGACAAGGGAATGAAGATACCGGATGACATAAGCATAGCGGGTTTCGATGATATAGATATGAGCCAGCAGATACATCCGCCCCTTACGACCGTGCGAGTCCAAAAAGAAGAGATGGGCAAGACCGGCGTCAAAAGGCTCATACAGAGGATCAAGAACAGCAGCAAGAAGCCCGAGAAGATAGTAGTGGCGACCGAACTTGTAGTCAGGAAGTCCTGCAAGTCGATCAAGTAACGGGAGGGGGCGGAAGATGGCAGGAAGGATATTTTTTACTGTAGCGGTCATGATACTCTGTTCATTGACTTATGCTCAGGAGATGGTATGGGAAGGTTTTGAGGGAAAGAACAACTGGGTTATGGTCGAATGGCGCAATTCGGGCAGGGGGAAGATGGAGATATCCGAAGAGCAGTCTACCGAAGGCGTCAAGTCCCTGAAGGTTGTAATTAACAGGGAAAAAAAGACCTACAGGGACAAGGTGGGAGTATCGAGGGAAGGATACCTTAACCTGGCCAGGGCGAATAAGGTGATAATGGACGTTTACTGCGAATCTGACGACGGCCTGGCTGTATCGATAGCTTTTGATATAGGTGACAAGGGAAATTACTATGAATCCGTCAAAAGGCCTCTAAAGAGGGGCTGGAACAAAGACATTAGTTTTGACTTGTCGGCGAATGATTTCAAATGCGAGGGCAGTGACTGGAAATACGACAAGTCGATACCCGACAGGAGCAACATAACCAAGATGCATATAATAATATACAGGCCTTCCAATATCATCTCCGAGGAGACCGTGTATATAGATAATATAAGGATAGAACAGAAGAAGCCCGTGTAGGGCATGCATTTGCTCCGCGAACAAGGAGAGATCAGATGGGAAGAGTGGTCTTTATCGCGATCTTGACGGTAGTGATGTTTTTCATGTATGTCTCCGTGCACGCAGAGGTCTTTGACAGTTTCGAGGGGGTCAACGATTGGGGTTTTGAGAGTTGGGATAACGTCGGCGGGGTTGCGCTGTCTATAAGCGCGGAGAAGGCTTCTGACGGCAAGCAGTCGCTCAAGGCAGTGGCCAAAGAGGAGAAGGAAGACTGGAAGAACAGATTCGTGGTATCCAGGGAAGCCTCGCTGGACCTTTCCGGATCTGATATGTATATGGACGTCTATACGGATGCGGCTTCCGGGATATCGGTTGCCGTGGCATTCGATACAAGCGGGGAATATTATGAATCCGAAGGCCGGATCCTCAACCAGGGCTGGAACAAGGACGTAAAATTCGACCTCGGCGCCAGGGATTTCAAGTGCAAGGCCAGCGACTGGAAAAATTCGGTCCCGTTGGCCGACAGGAGCGATATAAGCAAGGTTTTTATACTTGTGCAACACCCGAAGAAAATGAAGGGTGCCGCGGTATTCATCGATAATATTAGGTTTAAGTGAGACAATAAGTCCGGTCGGTCTCTATGATCAAGAGCATAGCGTTAGCCATGTCTATATTTGTTTTGGCGGCCTTTATATCCCCTGCAGAGGCGGGGATAGTCTCAATAACGGCGGATCGGGAAAAGGTGCCGGAATTCGGAAAATTGGAAATTACGGTGGGTCTTGACATTGTTTTTTCCAATCCGTTCGACCCGGATGAAGTGGATCTGTCGGCGGTATTTACGGACCCGGCAGGCAAGTCATATAAGGTGCCGGGATTCCTGTATTCGGCGCAACAGGATTCATCCATGAATTATATGGACCCCGTCTGGAAGATCAGATTTTCTCCCTGCGTCAAGGGAACGTGGAGATATGAGGTGTGCGTGGGAACGAAAAGCAGTGCGGAAAATTCAGAAGAGAAACAGTTTGAATGCATACCGTCAAAGGCAAAGGGATTTATAAGGGTGAGCGCATCGGACCCGCGTTATTTTGAATTTACCAACGGGGATTTCTATTATCCTATCGGAGAGAACATATGCTGGGCATCGCTGCCCGGTTTCAGGAAATATTTTACCGGAATGCAGACGGCCGGGTGTAATTGGACGAGGGTATGGATGTCGAACTGGGAATCGGGACTGGAATGGACCAAAGGCTCCGGATACAGGGGGTTAGGCAGGTACAATCTCGAGAAAGCAGATAAACTTGATAAGATAATCGAGCTTGCGCAGGAATACGGCCTGTACGTACAGCTTGTGATCAACCACCACGGCCAATTAAGTACCAGGGTCAACCCGCAATGGGATGATAACCCCTATAACGCCAGGAACGGCGGCCCATGCAAAGAGCCTAAGGATTTTTTTACCGATCCTGTTGCGAAAAAACATTTCAAGAACAGGATGCGTTATATAATAGCGCGTTGGGGATACAGCCCTAATATAATGGCGTGGGAATTGTGGAATGAATTGACATTTGTCGATGACCTTGACCTCGGGAAGGACGCGGCTTGGCACAAGGAGATGGCCTTATATATCAAGGAAACCGACCCTAACAGGCACCTTATAACCACTAGTTACGCCGGGACTTTTCACGATTACGGTTTTAACGAAAAAGTCTGGGAAATACCCGAGATAGATTATACGCAATTCCATATGTATACGCAGGATGTCGTCTCTGCAATAATAGGAGCCTACAGGCTTATGAGCCGTTTCAACAAACCGTATTTCATGGCGGAAGTAGGTACGGATTCGACCGAAGGCGTAGACAAGAAAGACCTTGACGGTGCCTACCTCCATGCCGCGCTTTGGTCTGAATATATGCTTGCCTGCGGCGGCAACGCGATGCCGTGGTGGTGGGACAGCTACGTGCATCCGAGGGGTATGTATTACCATTGGGCTGCGCTTACGGCTTTTGACCGGGGGACAGACAGGAGGGGCAAGGGATATCGCATGTCGACATCGCGTGTGCTCGCGGAGATAGAAGGGCTGAAGACATCCGTGTCCGCAGTAGGCATGATGAACGGTAGGGAAGCTTTTGTATGGGTCTTCGACCCGGGATGGACCAGGTTTGAACCGGGCCATCCGGAACCTCCGGAGATAAAGAATGCGTCGGTAAGGATAAACGGCATGGCCGGAGGAAGATATGTGATAGAATTTTGGGACACACTGTCCGGTGCCGTAACAGGAAAGGTGGAAACCGGTTCCGACGAGAACGGGCTGGACATAGCCCTCCCTCCTTTTAGGAGAGATATCGCGGTGAAGGTAATACCCGTCGAGATCAAGTCCTCCGGCCGCGGGAAGGCAGTCCTTGCCGATACCGTTCCGGCACCTATCGCTTTTTCCAGGCAGTCTGTAACGGCCGGGAGGGCGAGACAGCACATAGAAGTGGACGGCGACCTTTCAGAATGGTATCTTTCGGGTTTTACCGGCGACCGGACCGCCTCGGCGGATAAAGGTGCCGCCAGGTTCTACCTTTTGTATGACAAGGACAACCTTTATCTGGCCGCTGAAATAGAGGATGACTCTGTTATCGGCAACCAGAGCGGCGTTGATATTTGGCGTGATGACGCGATAGAGTTCTGGATAGACGCCCGGGGAGACGCAGATACCTTCAATAACATGCCTTTCAATCCCGGTTGCTACCAGGTGAATATCGCGCCTGTTACAAAAGACGGGACCACGGGAGTCTATGTTTACAGGAATATCAATACCAGGTCTCTCGCGGAAGCGGTCAAAGCCGCCTCAAAGGTATCGTCCGACCCGAAGAAACCGGGTTATACCATAGAAGCAGCTATACCGATACGCGCAGTTGATGGGCTTGAATTGAAGGACGGTAAGACCCTCGGAGTGAATTTTTCCGTTACCGACAGGGACTCAGAAAAAGGACAATGGCGTCACGTCATATGGTCGGGGCAAATAGAGGATGACGCCACACAATGGGGCAGTTTGAAGGTAAAAAACTAAAAAGACAAAAGGGAAAAATGAGGAAAAAAGCGGAAATAAAGGAAGGTATATTCTATCTCGGCGGAAAGCCCATGTTCCTTGTAAGTGCGGATTACCCTTATTATCGCGATGACGCCGCGAACTGGAACGACAGGTTAAAGAAGATAAAGGATGCGGGGATCGATGCCGTTACTTTCTATACTCCCTGGAGGCACCATGTTCTAAGGGACGGAGAAGGATTCATCGAGGATTTCAACGGCAAGACGCGCCCGAACCGTAATGTTGAATTGTTCCTTAAATTATGCCGCGACAACGGCCTTTGGGCGATAGTAAAACCGGGTCCTTTTATACATGCAGAGTTGACGTTCGGAGGCCTTCCGGATTGGGTTGCCGCCGAAAAAGGTTCCGGTCTGGAGACCTTCCCGAACAACAAGGGCGAACCCATGCTTGACCCTTTCCGCAGATCAGGTACATACGGCAGGCCCCTGCCCGCCCCTCTTTGTAAAAAATTCAAGTCGATGACCAGGCAATGGTACAAGACCGTATATGACAAAGTGATAAAAGGCAATATATATCCGGAAGGCAATATAATAGCGGTCCAGGTCTGCAACGAGGGGCTTTATTCCAACGGGCCTGCCTCGATAACCGATTATGATTATTCGGATTCATCGCTTGAATTGTTCAGGAAGTTCACCGGACGAAAGAACCTGAAAGTAGCGAGGAGGCTCTACGGGATAAAAAGGCTTTCCGACCTCAAGGACTACCTTGATTGGGCCAGATGGCAATCGGAGTATATGAGGTTGATATATACGGAATTCTCCGCGGTCGTCCACGGCAAACTCCCTATCGTGATAAATATCAATCCTCCGTGCGAGGGCAGGAAGCTTGACCATTGGCTGACCAGGGTCATACCCGAGAACTGGCCTACGATAAGCTACGGTTTCACGAATTGGCTGCGTCCTGTTTCCGAGGACCGTTCATCCTTTGACCGTTACAGTCTTTTATCCAAGCGTAAAAGAGGCATAAATTTCGAGGAGAACTGGGGATTTTCCAAGATATACGATTACCATTTCCAGTATCCCGTGATCTGCGTATTCGAGACCATGCTCGCGATAGCCAACGGAGCAACCGGTTTCAACGTCTATACCGCTGTCAATACCGCCTCATGGGACGATTCCATAGACAACCAGCATGAAAGACCGTATCCGGATTCTTCCCCCATAAAAGAGGACGGTTCGCTGACCAGGAAGTACGAAGTACTAAGCCTCATATCCCATTTCTTCGAGACCGAAGGCCCCGCCTTCCTTAAATGTTCCGCAGATACTCCTATAGCTTGGGGCTTTTATCCGCCTTATGCGTTCTTGGCGGCGTGGGACATCCCGAAGGAAGATTGGGACAGGCTTCACATGGATCCCGTAAGGTGCGGTTATGAGGGGCTGGATAAGTTCCAAAGGGTGCTTAGGGACAGGAACATCGATTTCCATATAGTCAATCTTGAGACTGCCAGCCTAAAAGAATTAAAGCAGAATAAATTCATTGTCCTTAACGGCGGCTTCTTTATGGACAGGAAGACCCAACAGAAGCTTGCCTCTTTCGCGGCGGGAGGCGGAAAGGTCATCTTCATAGGAGAAACGCCCCGTGCGGATGAAAATTTCAATGACTGCAGGATATCGCAAAAGAACAGCTTCTGCTTGCTTAAGATAGAGGATATAGGCGGCATATTGGCTCGTTATCATTCAAAGCTTAAAGTTAACGACCCCGAGACCCAGGTGTGGGCCTATGACGATCCCGCTTCCGATACGCAGTTTTTCTTCATACTTAACCTGTCGATAAACGCGGGAGCAAGATATTTCGATTATGACGGCGTGAAGGCGAGTGTAGTGATGCCGGACAAATCCGCAGCCGTGATCAAAATCAAGAAAGGCAAACTTGATTCACTCTTCATAAAAGGCATCAACGAGATGAACAATACGTCAGTGGTCCCTGCGGCCTCGTTCGGCAGGGATATTTTCAGGTCGGAGAAAGCATGTGACGTCCTGGCTTACAGGAAGGCGAATAAATGGCAGGCAAAGATCGTATTATAAAAGCGGTCCTTATCGGGGCAATCCTGGCCCTATTATCACAGGCCCGGGCCGATGAAGGAAAACTTGTTTACCTTAACCCTGTTACGGTAGCGGCTTCGTCTTTTGATGACAGTGAGTGGGCGCCGGAACCCGAGCCTTCGGCTGTATCCGACGGCGATTTCAACACTCGCTGGTCATCCGTCATGGGCAAGGATAACGAATGGATATACCTTGACTTCGGTAAGCAGAAGACCGTTACGGAAGTTATTATATACTGGGAACGTGCTTATGCTACGGAGTTCGAGATACAGTCATCCGATGACGCAATGAACTGGAAGACCGTTGCCCAGGCAAAAGACGGCAAGGGAGAGAAAGAGACGGTTCCCGTTCCCAAGACGACCGCACAATACCTCAGGCTGGTCGGGTTGAAGAGGGTTAACCCCGACTGGGGATTCTCGGTCTGGGAGTTCGAGGCATACGGTCCGCCAGAACTCAATCCCCAGGACCTCCCGGTCGAGCAGGTCTTTCCCGGCAGGAGGCCGCGCGAAGAGGTCAAGCTTGTTATGGAAGAGCCGGTGGCGTCACCCGGTGCCGTAAGTCCAGGGGAGTTCCAAAAAGGCGTTAATTATTCGTCTTATAATGAGGTTGACCTTGCCCTGCAGGAATCCGATGGAATGCTGGCTTATCTCAAGACGATGAACGTGACGGATGTATGCATTATCGTGACGTGGTACCAGGACAGCCTGGAGTCGATGTCCATGTCCCCTGACGCTGTTGGCGGCAGGACCCCCCGC
>CAZAEH010000009.1:0-51927 GCA_964484255.1 uncultured Planctomycetia bacterium | reverse complement strand
TCACAGCCGCATTCACAAGCGCCGCGGCAAAGACCTTGTCGTCATAGGACATTTTAGATATATACCTGCACGCCGCCGGGGATACGCCCTTAGGCGGGACGAATAGCGGGACTATTACGCCCTTCTCCGGATCGCGGCCGACCTTTAACCAGACCGCTATGTAGTAAATGACGAGCGCTATTATCAGGGCTTCGCCCAATGCCACTTTATCCGCGCCCGGCATTGTGAGGATGTCAAACTCGGAAAAAGGCTTGGGAGGCTCTGTCTTTTCTTCTTCGACGGGCCTCGAGGCCGAAGGTTTCTCGATAAATCCTTTTGGCCAGCCTACGACGATCGTTAACCCCTCGGAAGGCCGAAGGATAGAGGTGGTAATGAAATACGGGCGGCCGTGGGTAAGCATGGCATTCAATTCGCGCGCCTTAGAACCCTGCGCCCCGGTGAAGCCGTCCATCTTTATGGCATCTTTGGGGACGCCCTCCGGCAGGACTACCATCGCCGTGGCCCGGTCTATCGGGAATGCCCAGCCGTTGCCGGTAACATTCCAGTAAAGCTCGTCGTGATCATCGAAATAGCCCAGCTGCCTGTCTGTATAATAGGTGATCTCGTAAATGTGTTCCCCTTGGGGGATGAAGACATCGGTCTTGCCGATGTATATACGGATACCGTTAGGCTGGCCCTGCGTATGGTAAGATTCGGGCACCCCGTCGCATTTGACGCTCATGAGTTTAAAACCCACCCTGTACCCGCCCTCGTAAAGCGTGGGAAAATCCCTGTAGATGCCGCGTTTTATCTGCGCGCCTTCGGCATTTACCTTTATGGTCTCGGTAACGATAAGCGAGGAATCTTTATTGACCTCGATACGGCTGTCAAAGGAAAGTATGCGTTCTGAGGCAAATGCAGCGGAAGAAAATATAAAAAATAACAAACCCGCGATTAGGCCTATTGCGGGGCGACTAAGCAGCCTGTCCCTGAATGAAACACCCCTTGTCATAGTGTGACTTCCGGGGTCTTGCGCTCGGTGGCGTATTCGATCTCGAAGAAATCGGCCTTACCGAATCCGAAGACCGAAGCCACTATACTGCTTGGGAACGATTGGATAAGGATGCTGTAATCGCGCACGGTGCCGTTGTAATAGCGGCGTGCCATCTGCAGTTGGTCCTCTATATCTACAAGGTTCTTGTGCAAATCCAGGAAACTCTTATTGGCTTTAAGGTCGGGGTATGCTTCGGCGACAGCGAATATGGATTTAAGCGCCTGTGAAACGGCATTTTCCGAATCGGCCTTCTCTTTTATGCCCCCGGTCGCTGCCGCTTTTGCCCGCAACGCCGTGACGTTCTCGAGGGTCGAGCGCTCGAACTGTTTATAGCCCTTTACGGCTTCGACGAGGTTCGGTATGAGGTCCGCGCGGCGCTTGAGCTGGACGTCTATTCCGCTCCACGCCTCGCGCATGAGGTTCTTTTGTTTTATCAGGAGATTATAGGTAAAGACCGACCATATCGCGAACGCCGCGATAAGGAGCAGGCCGACGAGAAGCAGCATTTTGCCTCCTATTTCGTAAGCGGTTTACCGTATAAAGGCGGGTTGATCTTCCCGGTATCTATGCCCATCCTGTCCAGGACGGTAGGAGTAACATCGGCCTGGAAGCCCTGCCTGATGCCCCGCGGATCGTTGGTCGACATGAAGACATAGGGGGCATAACTATGCCCGCAGCTTCCTTCGTCGAACCCGTGGTCCGCGGTAACATAAATTATCGTCTTGTCGTATATGCCGAGTTTCTTGAGTTCGTTGATTATATCGCCTGTCAATTTATCGTAGGTAACAAGGGCATCGTTATATTCGACGGAATTCTCGCCCTTCGCGTGCCCTTTCCTGTCCGCATCGGCGAACTGGATAAAGAAAAAGAAGGGCCTGTCCTTGTAGCGGGCAAGCATCTTCTTCGCCTGCGCGGCGACGTCCTCGTCCTCGCCCAGGCCGTTCTTGAAGACATCCGCCGCTTTGGCGGCATTATAATAGGGCTTATCCGGGGTATCGGACTTGAATCTGTGGCCTTTCGAGAAGAGGCCGACTGTCACGATATTGTCCTTGCCGAAATGGTCTTCGATCCTTTCAAATACGGTATATCCCTTCGGTATACAGCTGTACCTGTCGTTCGTTATGACCCCGGAAACCTCATCGTCGTATCCTGTAAGGATCTGGGCAAAGCCCGGCTCGGTCTCGGTCTGGTGGCCCTGGACGTCTATCTCTACGAACGCCCCTTCCTCGGAGAGTTTCTTTATATTCGGCAGCTCGCCGCGTTCCAGACATTCCTTTATGTGGTTAAGCTGCGCGCCGTCCCAGCCGATAAGGACTACGTTCCTGGGCGTCTCGGAAGGCCGGATGGGATATGCCGGCATGGCGGAACAGGCCAGAAGTAAAACCGCAAGGAGGCAGCGTATCTTCATTTTGACAGCGCAGTCCCTATCTTATCGATAAGTTCGCGTATCTTTACGGGTTTGGCGATAAAACACTTGCCCTCCAGCAGGTAGCCCTCATCCTTGACTTCGCGCTCGGTGACCACCGCGGTAAGGAATATTACGGGTATGTCCCTTGTCTCCTGGGAGTTCTTGAGCGCTTCGGCCACCTCGTATCCGCCCATCTTAGGCATCATCACGTCCAGTATTATCAGGTCGGGCAACAGCTCTTTTGCCTTCTTTATGCCGTCCTCCCCTTCGTTCGCGGTCGTGACCTTGAACTCTTCGGTGGCTTCAAGGGCCTTCTTCACAAAATGGCAGAAATCCTTTTCGTCATCCACTACAAGTATCTTCTTTTTCATGAACGGCCTCCGATTTTACCCCTGCTAAGCAAGAGGAAGTATTATCTTTACCGTGGTCCCGCGTCCCAGCTTACTGTCTATTGATATATTACCTTTATTATTATCAATAATCAACTTGGTTATGAAGAGTCCCAGCCCGGTGCCCTTCTCGGATTTGGTGGTAAAGAACGGCTCGAAGAGCTTCGACATGTTCTCTTCCGCGATACCCGGGCCGTTATCGGATATCTCGATAATGCAGGCCGGCTGCGCGAAATAGAATTCCGACTGTTCCTGCTTATAGGCCCTGATTATTATCTCGCCTCCTCTTGCCATCGCCTCTGCAGCATTCAGGACCATGTTTATTATGGCCTGCTGCATCTGGTTCTTATCTACGTTTACGGCCATGGGCGCCTTGGAGAGTTCCGTATTGATCTTGATCTCCCCTTGGGGCGAAGAATACTTGAGGAAAGGAAGCGTGTCGTTTATCAGGTCGTCGGGTTTTATCTTTTCGAACTTGACCTCGGACGGCCGCGCGAACTTAAGCAGTTTCTTTATGATGCCGTCGGCCCTTAGCGTCGACCTCTTTATGATATCCAGGTCCTCCTTTACGTCGGCTCCCTGGTCTTTCAGTTTCATCTCGAGGTACTCTACACCGTTCAGGACTATTCCCAACGGGTTCTTTATCTCGTGGGCAAAGGCCGATGAGAACTTCCCGAGGGCGGAGAACTTCTCCGCCTGTATAAGGCGGTGCTGCGTCTCCTTGAGCTCCACATAGGCTTTCTTCAGTTCTTCTTCCGCGTTCTTGCGGTCCGTAACGTCGCGCGAGATACCGGTAGTGCCGATCACTTCCTTCTTATCATTGAATATAGGGGTCTTTATGGTCTCGATCCAGGACATCTGCCCGTCGATCGAGAATAACGGCTCGGTAACGACCTTACGTTGCCCGGAGAACATTACTTCCTTGTCGTCGGCTATATATTTTTCGGCGACCTCTCTCGGCCAGACATCGAGATCCTGTTTGCCTATGATATCCTCGATGCTGCTGCCGCATGCCTTGGCAAAAGGTTCGTTCACGGCTATGAACCTGCTGTCCCTGTCCTTTAACCATGCCATGTCCGTTATGTTATCCAGTATGGCCTTTTCCTGTATCTCGGCCCTCCGGCGCTCCTGGCTTACGTTCTTGAGAGCGGCGGACTGCTGGAAGAATTCCGAGACGAGCCGCGCTATCTCGCCGAACTCGTCATTCTTGCCCTTCATGGGTATTATCACGGACGCATCCTTCTTCTTGAGCGATGCGGAAACAAGCTTAAGCGGATGGGACACCCACCTGACAACCGATATAAAAAGCACCAGGAGCGACAATGCCGACAGCAGGGCGAATATATTCAGTATGGTCTGGCCCATCCTGTTGTAATGCCTTATGGCCTCGGACTTAAAAGAGGCCGTTATCTTCATTACGGGTTTCCCGTCCCAGCCGTTGAGCGCCCTCATGAAGCTGTATTCGCCTTTCATGGCGTTCGCGGCGGTATCGCGCGGCTGCTTCTCCCGGATGGAAGCGGGCTTGACCTCCGTGCCCGTCAGCGCGCTTATCTCCTTTAAGTACTTTTCGTCCCAGAGTATCCCGGCAAAAAGGTAACCCTGCGGCTCGGTCTTCCTTTCGCGGTCGGCGGTCGGATGTATCGAGGCTCCCCTTATCTCAACCGCGCCGGAAGCAGTGCTTATGAAAAAATGGCACAGCCGCCTGTCCTTGAACAGGGATGCCATGGCGTCCCTGGATAAAGGAAGTTCTTCCGGCAGGCCCGTTGCAACACGGGGAGAATACACGTAGGAGAAGTCTTTATCGTATATCCACATCGACCTTACGTCGAAAACGGGGAGGGCGGTATCTATATTCTCGGCGGCCCAGGTCTTGTCTTTGCTTTTCGCAAAATTGACCATCTCGTCCCAGAAAGAATAATCGTTGACGAGCGCGTCCAGGCGGCTGTTTTTGAGCGTTACTATCTTGTCGAAGCTCGCCTCTTCCCTTGCGCGGTTGTTCTCGAAAAGAATGACCAGCCTCCTGACCTCGACCTCCCTTTCGATCGATATCGCCAAGGCAACAGCCACTATGATGGCAATGAATAGCAGGGTTAATTTCGTGCGTATGCTCATTTTTAATTATAATACCTAAACAGGTTCAGGCGCGTCAATGGGATTTAACGGAAGGCCCCTTTGATCTCCCCGGCCTTCTTTAACATCGCCTCGGCATCGGCCTGCCTGTCCTGCATAAGATAATGCACAGCAAGGTAAGTATACATGCGCGCGCTGTCAGGCGAATATTCCAGAGTCTTCTTGTAGAAAAACTCGGGTTCGCTCCAATAGCGGTTCTGTTTTATCGTAGCCATGGTATACGAACCCAGCATCACGGCAATCAGGGCAACGGCCGCCGCCCTGGTTTTTTCCATGCGGTAGATATAAAGCAGCGCGGACGAGACAAGTATGAAGAACCCTGCGGCCGGAAGGTAAAGCCAATGCTCGGCCATGTAGGCATTGAGCGGGAAGATATTCGATACGGGCAGGAGGGCAATAATGAACCATGCCATGCAGAAAAGGTCAAGTCCCCTCCTTCCGCGCTTTTTCAGGATGAAACAGGCGCATGCGGCGAACAGCGCCAACCCGGCAAGCGTTACAGGGTTGGTGAAATTAAAAACCTTCCTGCCGTATTCCATATGCAGGCCGTACGGGAAGAAAAGCATCCTTATATATTCGGCAAAAGCCGCAAAGAAGGTGGCAAGACGTCCCGATACGGGCCCCGAAGCGTTGAAATGCGGGAGCATGGACTTGAGCGCAAAGGCGCGCGCGGCTAAATAGAGGCCCGTAACGGCCAGCAACGGGACCATCCCGGCCAAAGACGGCCTGCGCCTGAACGAATAATGGTACAGGAGCACCAGGGGGATGATCAAAAGCGCGCTTTCGCGGGAAAAAACTGCAGCAAGATAACACAGAGGAAAGAGCGCATAATATACGGCCTTATTCGTGTCAAGGTATTTCACGTAAGCTATGAGGCAAAAGAAGATGAAGGCCGCCGAAAGCGGGTCGGCGCGGCCCGATATGTAAGAAACGGCTTCGGTATTGACCGGATGGACCGCGAACAGCGCCCCGGACAAAAATGCGAGAAGGCCCCTGCCGGATATCATCCTCACGAAGAAATACAGGCCCAGGGCCGCCGATATGTGCAATAAGAGGTTCGTGAAATGGTAGCCGATATAACTAAGGCCCCACACTTTGAAATCCAGCGCATAACTTAACATCTGGAACGGCCGGTAAAAAGACGAGCTTACATCCGGGCCCATACCCGCGCCGATATTTTCAGAAAACAGCCCGAATGCGCCGGAAAGGCCCCTGATATGGGGATTAAAGACTACCAAGGTCAGGTCATCGAGGAGGAACTTGCCGAAGAGGGAACCCCGGTAAGCCGTTATGCCGAGAATGACTATCACGGCAGCGTACAACAGAGGTTTCTTGTCCCTAGACATTGAATCTTATGCTCAGTATATCTCCGTCTTCTACTACGTAATCTTTGCCTTTGAGGTAAAGTTTGCCGGCTTCCTTGACCTTCTCTTCCCCGCCCAGCGAGGTAAGGTCCTCAAATTTTATGAGCTCCGCCCTGATAAAACCCTTCTGCAGGTCGGAATGTATGGCCCCGGCGGCTTCCGGGGCGGAAGAACCGCGCTTTATCGTCCACTGCCGGACCTCATCTGCTCCGACCGTAAAGAACGAGATCAGGTTGAGGGCTTTTATGCAAAGGCGCGTCAGGGCATTGACCGCGGGCTCGTCTATGCCTATGGCGGAAAGGAACTCTTCCTTCTCTTTCTCCGTCTCGAGGGAAGCTATCTCGGACTCGACCTTTGCCGAGACGAGCATCACTTCTATCTTTACCGGGGCGTATTTCTCCGTGATCTCCTTAAGCAGCGCCGCATTCTTGAGGTCATCTTCAGAGACGTTGACCGCGAGTATCATCTCCTTAAGCGTAACGAAAGGGTAGCTGGCAATGGCCTTCTTCTCTTCCGGCTTCAGGTCGAGAAGCCGCAGGGGAAGCTCCTTGTCCAGGTGCTCCTTGAGCCTCAGGAGGAGGTCCCTTTCTTTTGCCTTGCCTTCATCCTTTATCTTCTTCAGTTCCAGGTCCAGCCTCTCAAGCCGCTTCTCGACGAAAATTAGGTCATGCAATATCAATTCCGAGTTGACGCTGTCGATGTCCCTCATGGGGTCGACTGTGCCGTTTATATGGTAGACCGAATCGTCCGCGAACTTGCGCACGACATGGCAAAGGGCATCGGTTTCGGCGATATCCCTGAATATGTCGCCTTTCGTTATGGCGTCTTTCTCTATCTTGGGCAGGAGCTCGATATCTATGCGCGCCCGGACATGCTTCTTGGGGTTATACATAGCCAGGAGCTTGTCAAAACGCGGGTCCCTTATCTCGGCCATGCTCTTTATGTTCTTTCCCGAAGCGAGGTCCTTCTCCGTGATCTTATGGCCCGTAAGGAGTTCGAAAAGGGTCTTCTTGCCTGTCTGGGGGAGTCCTATTATTCCGACTTTCATGTTTTTATTATACCATAGGTTAGGGGAAACATGTTCCCAATAAAAAAGGGCCCGCGAGCTTATCGCGGGCCCGTCGTTTTCGGGTCTTAGACCTTCGTTACGTTCTTGGCCTGTTCGCCTTTTTCACCTTTCTCGATATCGAACTCTACTTCCTGGCCCTCTTCCAGAGTCTTGTAGCCGTCACCCTGGATAGCGCTGTAATGCACGAACACGTCACTTCCCGACTCAGGGGTTATAAAACCATAACCCTTCTGATTGCTGAACCACTTTACCTTACCTCTTGCCACTGTACTACCTCCTTTTGTTAAATCTTTGCTGCAAAAAAACCGTAAGGTCAGACTAATATGGCCTTACGGCGCACTCTTTCTAAACCTTCATAAATATACCCTAAAAACCTTATTTTGTCAACTAAATAATAGGGTAATTTTATGTTAAAAACTATGCTTTTTTATAAACTTCACTACTTCCTTAAGGCTGGCTTCCGCCATGCCTATACAGGTATCGGCGCAACCGTAATAAAGTCTTATATGATCGCCTTCTACGAGCGCCGAGCTCGGGAAAAGCACGTTAGGGACATCGCCGACGCGCTCATATGTCTCCGTCGGGTAGAGCATATAATCCCTGGTCCTGTAAAGGACCTTCCAAGGTTTCTTGAGGTCAAGCAATGCGCCGCCGGCAGAATATATGTAGCCGTTGCAGCTGGTCCATACGCCGTGGTAAATGAGGAGCCAGCCGTCCTTTGTCCTTATAGGATGCGGCCCCGGGCCGACTTTTGTGGACTGCCAGCCTCCTTTAGGGCCGAACACGAACCTGTGATGCCCCCAATGGACCAGGTCCGGGCTCTCGGCATAGAAGACATCGCCGAAAGGCGTATGGCCCCTGTCGCTGGGCCTGTGGAGCATGGCATACTTGCCGTTTATCTTCTCCGGGAATATAACACAATTGCGGTTTGCCGGCGGAAGCGGGTTCTCGAACTGCTTGAACGTCTTGAAATCCTTGGTGGTGGCCAGGCCTATACAGGGTCCCTGGGCGCCCGCATTGCACCAGGTCACTATATAGGTATTACCCAGCCTGGTTATCCGGGGGTCATAGCTGTGATCGGTGACAAAAACCTCCGGGTCGCCGCTCTTCATCTTTATGGGGGAAGGGTCTATTTCCCATTTTATGCCGTCTTCACTGCAACCCATGTGAAGGGTATAGTTCAGGTCTATCTCGTCAACGCGGAATATTCCCCTGAAACCTTTACCGAAACGCACTATGGCGCTGTTATGGATGGAATTTGCCCGGGGAACGGCTTTCGCCGTTATGATCGGATTACCTTTGTAACGCCTGAAAACAGTCTCATTAGCCATATCTTCTCCTTAAATATGGCCCCCTACCCGAATGAACGAAAGTATACTAGGTAATACCCTAAAAGTCAAGCCTTGCCGTTCAAGGCACCACTATCTTGGTCACGGTGACGGATGCCCTTACCGCATCGGAATCCTTGTCTTTTGAGAGGGTCACGTTCTCCGCCCTGAGCAACTGGGGGGAAGCGCTTACCAGGTAAAGGAAATTAACGACGGCATCCATGCTGCCTTCGGCATCCAGCTTTACCTCATACTTCTTATATGAATTCATCGCCTGGGGGGCCGACTGTTTCATATTCGAGATGGGGACACCGGCCTGGCGCGAAAGGTTCTCGATCTCCCCGAGCATCTTCGTCTGCTCTTCCTCGTCCGATCCTGACTTCTTTGTATAACCGGAATACTTGCCGTACTCCGCCGATACGGCATCCTTCTGGTTGATATATTCCTGGTTGAGCTTAAGCCGCATGACCTCGGATTGTATCTGGTTGTTCAGCTGGCGCATCCTGCTCGACATCGGATTTATCAACAGCCTGTCCGTGAAGGCGACGAAGACTATGGCTGCCGCTATTGCAAGCCCTATCTTTTCTTTTGCCGACATCCGCGAGAATATCTCTTTCATGGGTTATCTCTTTTCAAACGTGCAGACGATCTCGAAGTCCGCATAGTCCATGTTATTTTCGCGCTTCATTGTAGCAAAATTCGTGTTGACCTTCTCAAACAGCCTGGAGTCCTCCAGGATCTTGGCATACTTATATACATCGGAAAGCGCGTTTGCCCTGCCTTTGAGGGTCACCTTCTTCTTCTCCTCCATCGATATGCTCAACAGGTAGACCTCCCTGGGCGTTATCCTGTGTAATTCGCTGATAATGCTAAGGGACGTGCCGCGGGCGTCTATCCTCTCCTCGACCAGCTTTATCTCGCCTATCTTACCTTTTATGTCGTTAGCCTCCGTCTCGGTGGCGGCTACCTTGTCCTTGACCTGCTTAAGATAGGCGTTCTTGACGTAGATCGATGTCAGCAGGAAGAGCGAGACGAGCATGACTATCGATGTGGCCAGGATCCCCATCAGGACCAGCTGCCTGCGTTTTTCTTCCGTGCGCCTCTGTATGCGGAGGTCGTGCGGAGTGAGGTCTATCTCGAGTTCCTTGTGTCTCATGGCGATCCCGAACAGGGCGGATACCGAGACAAAATTGAAATTCGGGTCCTGGATCACGTTTATGCCGTCTTTTAGTTGCCGCCTCTTATTATCTTCACGTGGCCTTTAGCCACTATCCTCGATACCTTCCTGGATTCCGGGTCATAATATGCCGTCGCGGTATCGCAGAATATCTGGCCGCGCTCGTCGTCGACCTTGACATTCGTGTTAAAGACCGCATAGTTCTTGCCGTAATCTATCTCCATGGGGCCGTCGCACACTATGGTCGTCGCGAATACCTGAATATCGCGCTGACCGCCTGTTCCGTGAATAACTCGCGGTTACCCGCGTAACCGGCCATTTCAAGCCTGAAATTTATCAACTCCTTTACATCTGCTTCATCAAGCGGGTTTATCACATAATTGACCGCTATCCTGTCCCATAGGTTCTTTATCCCTATCATCCTGGGCAGGAATTCCATCTGGCCCATCAGGACCAACTGCAGGATCTTGTATTCGTTCGTCTCGTAATTCAGGAGTGAACGCAGTATCTCGAGGCAGCCGTCCGACAGTTTCTGCGCCTCGTCTATCAGCAGGACGATCGTCCTGCCCTCTTCTACCCCCTTCTGAAAAAGGAACCTCTCTATTGCCTTCATATAATCAAGGGAAGTCGGAGCGCATCCATTCCCCGAGTGCAACTTAATATGGAAGCGCTCCGACAAATCCTGAAGAAAATGCTCCTGTGAATCATAGATGGGATTAAGTACCATCGCCGTTATGACGTCCGGCTCCTGACCGAGTACCTGGAAAAGCTTGCGGCTAAGGGTTGTCTTTCCGGCGCCAACGTCCGCGAGGACCAGGTTAAGCCCGCGCCTTAGCTCAATAGCTATCCTCAAGCGGTAAAACGCGGCTTTATGTTCGGCAGAGAGGTAAAAGAACTCCGGGTCCGGGCTGGTAGAGAACGGCTCTTTTCTCATTCCGAGGAGTTTATAGTAACTCATGCAGCCCCCCCGCCGTTACCGGGTATCTTGACCGCGAGTTCATCGTTGAGCGCTTTCCTGATCAGGCGCAGCGGCAGGCCGGCATTGATGTATTGGGTTATCTTTGACATACGCCCGGCTATGACGGCTTCGTCATAGAGCCTGACGTTCCCCCTCTTCGTGACGACATCAAAAAGGCCCAAATTGGTGTAATGGTTGACAGTCTGGTAGGTAAGGTTGTATTTCTGGATAAGTTCTTTGGCGGCTATGAGCTTCGACTTCATGTTCTAAGCACTCCAGGCCTCCGTCGATCTGGACTTATTGTATTTACAATAACTACTATTTTTTTCATTTATATAATTTGTATTATACTTATCATAAACACAATAACTTGTCAACAAAAATCTGCCCAAGCGGCGCTTAAAGGTATTCCCTCCTTATTTAGCTTGCAGGTAAACGAACCTGAGGATGAAAAGCGCGGCAAGCAGGTATACGAGCCATGAGACTTCCCTGCCCTTGCCGGTAAGAAGTTTTATGGAGGCATAGCTTATAAACCCGATGGCAACTCCTGAAGCTATGCTGAAGGTAAGAGGCATCATTATAACTACCAGGAATGAAGGTATCGCTTCCGTGTAATCTTTCCAGTCTATCTTCGTGATGGACTGCATCATCATGCATCCTACTATGATAAGGGCCGGGGCCGTGACCGGATACAGGAAGACGCCGGGCGAGGCTTCTATGCCTCCCCCTACCATCTTTACCAGCGGGAAGAAGAACATGGCAGCGCCGAACAAAAAGGCGGTCACTACGCTGGCAAACCCCGTCCTGCCCCCGCTGCTTATCCCCGATGCGCTTTCGATATAGCTGGTGACCGTGGGAGTGCCGCACATAGCGCCAACGCAGGTGCCTGCGGCATCGGAGAGCATCGCCTTTCCTGCGCGGGGCATCTTGCCGTTCTTCATAAAACCGCCCAGCTCGGCTACACCGGCAAGCGTACCGACCGTATCGAAGACATCCATGAACAGGAATATGAACATAACGGTAAGCAGGCCCATCTTCATCGCTCCCGCTATGTCCATCTGCATAAATGTCGGAGCCATCGACGGCGGCGCTGAAACAAATCCCTGGTATTTTACTATACCGAGCGGGATCCCTGCGATCGCCGTTACCAGTATGCCCCATAACATGGCACCCTTCACGTTCTTTACCAGAAGCACGCTTGTAAAGACCAGTCCGAAGACTGCGAGGAACGTCGGTTTATTCACGAGGCTGCCGAGAGCCACGAACGTGGACGGCTGGGCGACTATTATTCCCGCGTCCTTGAGCCCCACAAAAGCTATGAGAAGCCCTATGCCGCAGGCAATAGAAAACCTTATGGATGAAGGTATCGCTTCTATCAGCATCTGCCTGATATTCGTTACGGTCAGTACTATGAACGCCACGCCCGTTATAAAGACGCAGCCGAGTGCCGTCTGCCACGGTATCCCCATCGTTATGCATACGGTATAAGTAAAGAAAGCGTTCTCTCCCATGCCGGGCGCAAGGGCTATCGGGTAATTAGCATAGAGGCCCATGAGCATTGTGGAAAAAGCGGCCGCAGCGCAGGTGGCCATCATCGCTGCGCCAAAATCCATTCCGGTCTGCGATATCATGGCAGGATTGACGAAAATAATATAGGCCATCGTCATGAATGTAGTCATCCCGGCGATGGCCTCGGTCCTTATATCCGTCCCGTTCTCCCTGAACTTAAAGAAATCGCCAAGCACTTTAAGCAAGGTCTTTTTTTGCATTGATTACCTGCATGACTCCCTGGGCAATATTAGCCCTGCTATCCCTGCCGCTATGAATGACTTTATGACATCCCCTGGCACAAAAGGCACTGCTCCCATCCATAAAGCTTCCGATATGCTTATAGGCCTTCCGGTAACCGCTGCGGCCCATATGCCCAGGTATATCGAACCCATCAAAAGTATCAAGGCGCTGCAGAAAAGCATTATGTTCAGCATAGGAAGGAACTTCCTCGCCTTAGCGTGGTAATCGACGATGTACCCGATTATAAAAGCCGAGAGGACATAACCGAAAAGGTACCCCGACGTCGGCCCGAAAAATACCCCCGTGCCGCTGTTGAACCCGGTAAATACCGGCAGGCCCGCCGCGCCAAGCGCGAGATACATGAGTATGCTAACCCCGCCCCAGATATTTCCCAATATGATACCGGCGAAGATGACACCGAAAGTAGAGCCGGTTATCGGGACAGGCGTCCACGGAAGGGGTATCCTTACCTGCGCGAGAAGCGCTATGATAAACGCCATCGCAAGGGAAAGCGCCAGTTTCTTCTCCAACGCGAGATGAGATCTCCAACTGAACACTATAGCCTGCATGTATACCTCCGCTATTTTGGTTGTTTACAATTATACCATATCTTGCGGTTAAAGCAACTCGCTTGACACAGTGTCGCAGTGCATGAAACCGGCCTTAGTAAGCCGTATGCCTGTCTTGAGCCCGCCCGACCTTACGGTTTTTATGAGCCCTGCCTTTTCCAGCCCGTTAATAACGCCGGCCTCGAGCTTGACCAGGTCATATCCCGTCTTCTTCTTGAACCAGGCGAACCCTATCCCGTCTGCGGTCCTGATCTTGAGCGCAGCGGTCTCCTTTGCCTTGCGTTCCCCGGCCAGCTTCTCGGGGGAAACGAACACAGTCCCTCCCGATGAGACCCTTTTCATATATTCTTCGACGTCCGGGATGCAGCGTTTCCTTACCCCGTCTATACAGGACGCTGCCGAGGGCCCTATACCTATATATTCATTGTTATCCCAGTAATTGATATTATGCACACACCTGTAACCCTTGGCCGCGAAATTCGATACCTCATAATGCGCAAAACCGTTCTTCGGAAGGTACGACATGGCATAAGCGTACATTTTAGCGGCGCATTCCTCATCGACCGGGACCACGATACCTTTCTTTCTCTCGTCAAAAAGGGGCGTGCCCCTTTCATAACTCAAGCAATAGCACGACAGATGTTTTACCGGAAGACTGACCGCCTCCTTCAGTTCCCGCGCGCAAGAATCAAGTGTTTCTTCCGGCGCCCCGAATATCAGGTCGGCGCTGATGTTCTTGAACCCCCTTTTTCCGGCAGCTATGACCGAATCGCGGGCCTTCTTCGCGTTATGCAGCCTGCCCAGTCTCTTAAGCTTGATATCATTGAACGACTGAACGCCTATACTCAGCCTGTTGACACCCATATCAAGCATAAGGCCTGTCTTATCCGGCGTAAGGCTTTCCGGATTTGCCTCAACGGTAAATTCCCGGCACCCCCGTGAAAGTTTTTTAAGGCTGCCGAGCAATTTCCCTAAAACCGGCATCTCCAGAACCGTGGGGGTCCCCCCTCCGATGAATATCGTAGATACCGGCCCGTCTATATGGCCTATCTGCCCGCATATCACCTCTACATATGCCCCGGCGAGGCTCTTGTCATAGACCACGCTGTAAAAATCACAATAGGCGCATTTCCTGGCGCAAAAAGGTATGTGGATATACAGCGAGGGATGTTTCCCTTTTATTCCTTGCATTATACCTCCATTGATGTATAATTGTAAACCAAAGATAAAAAGGAGGTTTACAATGCGTATTTTGGCGGCATTTCTCCTCATCCCTGCCCTTATTATGATACCAGATATATCATTCGCCGTAAACTTCTATGACGGCGCGCGGGCGCCGAAGGGGCTGTATTTCCTGACTTACTCCTCCCTCTACACATCAAATAAGGTCCTCAAGGCCGAGGAACTGCTGCGTTTTTGTTATTACTCGCCTGACTTTGTGGTAACGGCGCTTCTTCCGGCGGGCGGCCTTGAACCGAAACCGTCCGGTAAAAGTTCCTGGGGGCTCGGGGACGCGACCGCAGGCGCCGGATATTTCCTGCCCGTAAAGGAAGTGGACATCCTGCCTATGCTTTTCGTAAAAGTGCCTACAGGCGAATACGCTTCCGACAAAAGCACCAACTACGGGACCCACCAGGTAGACATAAGGCCTGTCATTTTCTTCAGCAAGACGACAGGCGGCCTAAGCATGGACGCAGCCGTAAAATACTACTTCAGGCTCGAGAACGACAAGGACGTCTCCCCCGGAGACGAACTTCACCTGCAGTATTTGCTGGGTTACGCCGTGACAAAAAAGGTTAGGATGGGCCCGTCGATAAACTGGATGATGAGCCGGGACCAGAGGCGTGACGGGACAAAGGTAGCGGGCAGCGAGCGCAGGACCCTTTCGGTCGGAGGCGATATTTATACCAGGTTCCGGGGCATGAGCTTTTCGTTCACTTATCTGTATGATGCGTATACGCAGAATACCCCAAAGGGCCAGTTCTTCCAGTTGAAGAGCTGCTATAAGTTTTGATGCTTATTCGTACCCGAACCTTCTCACGAAAAGTGTCTTCGCGAACTGTACGGTAACCAGGTAGCACGTTATTATCGCAGCCAGTACCGCGTAATACATGACGGGAGGGGGCGTAAACCCGAAATGGCTGCCTATCGGCGACAGGACTATGGCTATCCCGGCGGCGGCTATGCACAGGGATGTCAAGACCAGAGACCTGCTCGGCCGGCTTTCCAGGAACGGGACCTTTCCCGTGCGTATCACGTGCACTACGAGCGTCTGCGTGCAAAGCGACTCTATGAACCAGCCTGTATGGAACAGGGCCGGGTTCTTCCACGCATTAAAAACGAATAACATCACCCCGTAGGTAAGGAAATCGAATATAGAACTTATCGGCCCGATCATTACCATAAAATTCCTTATGTATTTTATATTCCAGGGCCTCGGTTTCTCGAGGTATTCCTTATCCACCTCGTCGGTGGGTATAGCCACCTGGGACAGGTCGTAAAGGAAATTGTTCAGAAGTATCTGTATGGGCAGCATAGGCAGGAACGGCAGGAACAGGCTCCCTCCCGTCATGCTGAACATATTGCCGAAGTTCGAACTCGAGCCCATCTTTATGTATTTGACGATATTGCCGAAGGTCTTCCTGCCTTCTATGACCCCGTCCTCCAGGACAAGCAGGCTCTTCCTCAACAATATCATGTCCGCGGATTCCTTTGCGATATCCACGGCATTGTCGACGGATATGCCCACATCCGAAGCCTTCAAGGCCGGGGCGTCGTTTATGCCGTCCCCGAGATATCCCACTATATGGTTGTTCCTGTGGAGGGCCCGTATTACGCTCTCCTTCTGCAAGGGCGACATCCGGGCAAAGACATTGGCGGTCTTCACGGCCTCCTGCAATTCGGCATCCGTCATCTTTTCCACCTGCCCGCCGAGGATAAGGCCCGTTATTTCGAGCCCGACCTCACTGCATATCTTCTTGGTGACGAGCTCATTGTCGCCCGTAAGCACCTTGAACTGGATACCGAGCTTCGTCAGCGCCTTTATCGCTTCCTTCGCATCGGCCTTTGGAGGATCGAGGAAAGCAACGTAACCCTTGAGCACCAGCCCCTGCTCGTCATCTTTCGAATACGTCTCTTTCCTGGCATCGCTGTCCCTGTAGGCTATCGCAAGCACCCTGAAACCGTCCGCGCTCAACCTGTCGTATTCTTCGCGCAGGTCGGCAAGGAGCCATTGCTCCATCTCAAAGGTCTCGCCGTCGAGCTCATAATGGGTACAGCGTTTGAATATCTCTTCAGGCGCGCCTTTAGATATAAGGGTATGCTTCTTCTCGGTCCCGACGACAACCGACATGATCTTCCTTGAAAAATCGAACGGCATCTCATCTACTTTCTTGAACTTCTTTACCGCTATCTTTTCGTGTTTGAGTATCGCCTTATCAAGGAGGTTCTTCAGGCCGGTCTGGTAGTAGCTGTTGATGTATGCGTATTGAAGGATATCCTCGTCTTCTTTCCTGACCACGTCGCAATGCTTCTCGAGGATGATCTGGTCCATGGTAAGCGTACCGGTCTTGTCGGTGCATATCACGTCCATGGCGCCGAAGTTCTGTATGGAATTGAGCCTCTTTACGATGACTTCCTTCTTTGACATCGCGATGGCGCCCTTGGAAAGGTTTATGGTAATAAGCATGGGAAGCATCTCAGGGGTAAGGCCTACCGCGACACCAAGTGAAAAGAGCAGCGGCTGGACGATCCCCCTGCCCCTGAGCAGGTTTATCATGAAGATGAAGACCACCATGAAGAGCATGGCGCGTATCATAAGCCAGGTGAAGCTATGCACGCCTTTGTCGAAACCGGTCTCGACCCTCATCCTGGCAAGCCGGCGTGAAAGTTCTCCGAACTGGGTGGAGATCCCGGTCTTGGTAACTACAGCCAAAGCCGTCCCGCTTACCACGCTCGAACCCATATATGCCGTGCTCCCGGCGGCCTTCTCTATAGGGAATGATTCGCCGGTAAGCGACGCCTGGTTGACAAAAAGGTCCTTGCAGGAG
This sequence comes from uncultured Planctomycetia bacterium, assembly GCA_964484255.1. Lineage (GTDB taxonomy): Bacteria > Omnitrophota > Gorgyraeia > Pluralincolimonadales > Pluralincolimonadaceae > UBA6215. Next base: position 34,662 of record CAZAEH010000009.1, on the reverse strand, counting down.
ATGATGCGCAGGTCGGCGGGTATCAGGTCTCCCGCGAAAAGGTCTACCGTATCTCCGGGCACTATCTCGCGGATATTTACTTCCCTCGGCCTCCCGTTGCGGTAGACCGTAGCGGTGGTCCTGACCATCTCGCTTAGTTTTTCCGCCGCCTTCTCAGACCGGAATTCCTGCACAAAAGACAGGACAACGCTCAAGACCACCATCAAGAAAACAAGGAAGGCGCTCATCCTCGAGCCGAAATACAGAGAGAACGAGCCTATTATCACCAGGACTATGACGAGCGGATTTATGAATTTCGAGAGAACCTGGACAAGCAGGGCCCGCTTCTTCCTTTTAGCGGGCTCATTATAACCGTATTCTTCCAGCCGCCTGCGGGCTTCTTTCTCGGTCAGGCCTTTCGAATGGTCCGAAGATGCCATTTTGCTTTCCGCGTTTCAGATATTCTCTGCGAGTACCTCATAGAACGGTTGCGGGTGTTTGCATGCCGGGCATTCTTTCGGGGCTTCTGTACCCTCGAAGACGTAACCACAGTTCCTGCAATGCCACTTTACGGCGGCTTTCTTCCTGAATACCTCGCCGGCGGCTATATTGCTTACGAGCTTCCTGTACCTGGCCTCGTGGAATTTTTCTACCTTGGATATCTGCTCGAAAGAACGCGCGATTTCCGGGAACCCCTCATCCTGGGCTGTCTTTGCGAAATTCGCGTAGAGCGTGGTCCATTCGAGGTTCTCGCCTGCGGCCGCGTGCTCAAGGTTAGACTTCGTGTCCTTTATCATCCCCGCGGGATAAGCGGCGGTTATCTCCACGTCACCGCCCTCAAGATACTTAAAGAACACCTTGGCATGCTCCTTCTCGTTCTCTGCGGTCTCCAGGAAGATAGCCGATATCTGCTCGTATCCTTCTTTTTTCGCCGCGCTTGCAAAATAGGTATACCTGTTCCTGGCCTGTGATTCCCCTGCAAAAGCTGCCAGAAGGTTCTTCTCGGTCTGCGTGCCTTTCAATGATTTTCCCATTTTAGGTTCTCCTTTTATTACGCCGATCTCCCTGTCATGAACGCTTCTATGCTGAACACTATTATATACAAAATCAGGCAGAAAGGCATAGCAAATTTCATAAGATCATAAACCGCCCGCCAGGTCTGGTCGGCTTCCTTCAATATCTTGAAATCCGTGACATAGACCACTTCGCAGGCATGTGAACCGGTATCCGCCCTTGTCGTGCTGGAAGAACGCCATGAACCGTCCCAGTTCGGGGTGGTATAGTTCACGAGATATCCTTTCATCCATATCTGGTCTCCGCGTTCCGCGCTCATGACAAGTTTCGCGACCCTGTCGTCAGCCGGAAGTATGTGGTTATTTGATATCTTGCTCGGATCGAACCTATTCATTATCTCTCTTTGCTTCGCGGCGGGAGTGCCCCATTTAAAATCCCAGTAAAGGGTCCAGGAGCCGCTTGTGAATTTCATGTCCAGGTATGCCCCGGAGCTTATATTGCCGCCCCAGACGACCCCCATATCCTTATTGTTCAGGTAATCCTGCCATTCCTTGTGCTCCATATCCCAGAATACGTTGCTGTGGTGGTACGAGACGACCAACCCATACAGTTCATAATTGAACTTCGGCTCTATGGTATAGTCGTAAGGACCCGTCTTTACTGTAAAACTGTTCATGTTTGTCGGTATTTGCGCGGGTTCCGAGTATAGTTCAGGCAATATCTCATCTTTGGGAGGCAATTTGTCCTTTTCCACGAAAGCTGCCGCAAACAGGATAACACTGAACAGAAAAGCCGTCTTGATCATGAATTTTATCGCTTTCATCTTCCTGCCTCCGGTCTTATATCAAAAACCGTTATCTCGGGCCTGGCGCAGAACCTCGCTTTTATGGGAGCTTTCCCTTCGAGGCCCAGCCCCCTGTTCACGTAAAGCACGGTATCCCCTACTTTATATTCCCCGGATTCATACTTCTTACCGTACCTGCCGAAAGTTATTACGGCCCCGTATACCGGCAGGGCTATCTGGCCGCCGTGCGTATGCCCGCAAAGATAAAGGTCAGCATTGCAGCCTTTTATATTCTCTATAAGATCAGGCTTATGGTACAGGAATATGCTGTAATAGCCGGGCGGGACCCTCCCGAGCGCGTTCCTCCACATATTACTTTTTTCGAAGCCCAAGCCTGAAATATAAAAGGTGTCGGGCCCCTTGGATAATTTGACCGTGTCATTCCTGAGGACTCGAAAACCTGTCCCGCTAAAGAGGTCATAGCCCCTAAGATACCAGTAATCGAAATTCCCGGTAACGGCGAATTTTCCGATACCTGCCTTAAGCCCGGCCAGCGTCTTCTTGAAAAGGGGTATGGCCGCAGGCGTATTGACCGCATCCCCGGTAAAGACTATTATGTCCGGTTTCAACGGGTTGATTATCCCGGCTATCCTGTCCTCGGTCCTTGCCGAAGGCTCGCTGTGAAGGTCGGATATCTGGACTATCCTCAAACATGCGCCGTGCAGTTTCCCGCTGTTAAGGTCAACCTTCTTGACCTCCAGCCATCCGGGTTCTATAAAGATCCCGTAAAGGATGCACGCGATACCTGCCAGTGCGGCAACATGGACAGCTATCGCCGGTTTCGTCAGGAAACCGGAAGGGCCTTTGATCCCGCGCAACCTGCGGAACACAAAACGCGCCATAAGCTGTGCTTCCTTGATGTATACCGAAAGCACCAAAACCAGGAAAAGCGCCAGGGATACGATCTCACGCATAAGCATCAGATGGGCCGGCCAGGCTCCAGTGTAAATTTACCGACGAGTTTCGCGTCCCGCGATGAACTGCCCACAATCACCTCGAACCCGCCCGATTCCGCGACCCAATCTTTCCTCGAGACGCTGTAAAAAGCCAGGGACCTCTTATCCAGCTTGATCACGACCTTCCTGGTCTCTCCGGGCTTAAGGAAAACTTTTTTGAAACCCTTGAGTTCCCTCGGAGGCCTGTCCGCGCTGGATTCCGGGTCGCTGACGTAAAGCTGGGCGACTTCCGCACCTTCCATCCGCCCCGTATTCTTTACGTCAAAACTCACCTCTATGTCCATGTTGCTGCGGGCAACCGATACAGGGGTAATAGAGAGGTTGGAATACTCGAATGTCGTGTAAGAAAGCCCGTACCCGAACGGGAAGCGGACTTCTTTCTCCTGCTTGTCAAAATACCTGTACCCGACATAGATACCATCGGAATAGAACGCCTTCCCGTTCCTGCCGGGGTAGGTATCGTATGCCGGACAGTCTTCCCATCGCATGGGAAATGTCATCGGAAGTTTTCCGGAAGGATTATATAGGCCGAGAAGTACCTCTGAGATCGAATCTCCGCCTTCCTGGCCCGGGAACCACGCCTCTACCAGCGCGGCAACATCGTCGAGCCACTTTTCGACAATGACCGGCGCACCGTTGTTGAGGACCACAATGGTATTCTTATTGGCGGAGGCGACCTTCTTTATCAAGTCATCCTGGCCCTCCGGCAGATCCAGGGTCTTCCTGTCAAAACTTTCCGCTTCATAACGCCTGGAAAGCCCCGCAAATACTATAGCTACGTCAGACTTCTTCGCAGCTTCTATTGCCGCTTCGAGAAGGTCTTCGCGCGTGTCCCATCCGAGTTTCACCGATGCCATACCGTAGCTCTCAAAGAACTCCACCTTCAGGTCGTATTCCCTTCCGGCCTCCAGCCTGACCTTGGCGGTCTTCGTCTCTTCGCCGTGGTCACGCCACTGGTTTATTATCTGCCGGCCGTCGAGGTACAGCCTCGAGCCGTCATCACTCATGAGGCTTATGTCATATTCCGCGGTCTTGGGGGGGACGATCTTGGCGGTCCATCTTGCCGAAAAACAGTCCTGTGGGATATCCTCGTCCGGAGAACCGTCTGCCCACCTGAAATCCACCTGCTTTTCAACCCTCCTGACCACAGGAGAACCTTCAAGGTCCTTATTATCGAAATATTCCGCGAGAAAACCGTTCTCCTGCTTCCCGTTGAACAACGTATGGACGCACGAAGGGTCTATCGGCCCCATCTCGCCTTCGAGCTTGCATCCCAAAGCGTAATATACATCGGCTTTCCCTGATACTTTCCTCTTCAGGCTGTCCAGCGGGCTGACCGTCGAGAACGGCTCCATCTGGGAGCTGCCTCCGCCTCCAAAACGGCATACTGCCGCGTTCGGGCCTATTACCGCAATGGATCTCACTTTGTCGAGGTCTATAGGAAGGGCTCCGCCCGAGTTCTTCAACAGCACTATACCATCCCTGGAGGCCTCAAATGCCACGTTCCTGTGTTCCGGCGTATCGAGCGAACCTTTATCGGGCCTTCTTTCCTTGTCGAACAGGCCGAGCCAGAACATTGCCCTTAGTATGCGCCTCACCTTATCGTCAAGTACCGATCCTTTCACCTTTCCGTCATTTACGGCTTCTATCAATCTTTTATTGAAAAAATCGCCTTTTGGCATCTCCAGGTCAAGCCCGCCTTTGGCGGCATCGACCGTACTGTGCGTGGCATTCCAGTCGGAAACCACAAAACCCTTGAAGCCCCATTCCTCCTTGAGGATCTCATTATTCAGCCGGTTGTTCTCGGTGCAATGATAGCCGTTGACCTTATTATAGGCATCCATTATTGACCAGGAGCCGGCTTCTTTTATCGCCGCCTCGAAGCCGGGCAGGTATATCTCGCGCAATGCCCTTTCATCGACCACCACGTCTATCGTCCCGCGTTCCCATTCCTGGTTGTTGCACGCGTAGTGCTTTACCGTCGCTATGACATTATGGTCCTGCAATCCTTTTATATAAGCGACCGTAATGCGGGAAGTAAGGTAAGGGTCTTCCCCGAAACTCTCGAAATTCCTCCCGCCCATCGGGACCCTGAGTATGTTTATGCACGGCGCCAGCGACATGTTCCTGCCCTTGGCCTTCGCCTCTTCCGATAAGGCCGTAGAAACTTTATATACCACATCGGGGTCCCACGTGGCCGAGAGCGCCACGGGGGCCGGGAAGGCCGTCGCCCGGCCATGGCGAACGCCGAGCGGGCCGTCACACATCTTCAGCTGGGGTATGCCAAGCCTGTTTATGGCATATGTCTCCATCTCGTTGCCGGCGACCAGCCTGACCTTTTCGTCAATGGTCATCTCAGCAATGATTCCGTCGATCTTCTTCTCGACCGCGGGGCCGGTCTCGGCATTCAATATCCCTGCTGAACAGGCAAGCGCGGATAACGCAGCGGCAAAAAAGAGAGCCTTAATCCTCTTCATTCGTAAATCCCTTCATCAGGTCCCCCATATTCGACATGTCAAACTTATTATATCCGGAAGGTATTTCGAAAAGCTGTCCGGGTTGCGGGCCTTTCTTGATGTTCTTGTATTCGATCATCCAGCTTCCATCGGCAGCTTGGGTCTTTAAAGGGATATTCAACGATTTTGACAGCCACATATACATGACATTCTGCATGCCGCCCAAGCTATACGTGATCTTATATTTATCGACCGGATAGCCGTCGATATTATCGGTCCCCATCAGCTCCCTGTCGGTCTCCCCGTCAACCTTATCCGACGTCACGGTCATCTGCGTCGGGTCTAAAGCTTGTTCCATATATATCTGCTGGGAAGGGACGAGGATCCATACTACCGATTTATCCATCCTCGATATCACTATATTATTATCGGATTCCACCCGCATCTTGTCTTTGCCAACGTTGATATGGGCATTATACACTCCGCTCCTGCTGGTGTTGACCATGTCGGCCTCGAACTCCTGGGCCGCAGCCTCCGCTGAAAAGAAAAAAATAGACAATACCAAAAGGGTAAATACCGCTTTTTTCATATGGACCTCCGTTTTAGGGGGATTATATCACAAAAATGCGCAGTTGGATTATATTACGATCGTGGGGGACTTCTTTAAGGACAGGCATGATGCGGATCTTCCCGGACACCTGGAGATCATTGAGTTTGGATGTAAAATCCTGGTAGCGGTCGGCTGGGACTTCGACGTCTATATATGACTCACCGGCTTTATCTTTTCCGATATTCATGCGGGTTATTCTGCCTCCCGCGGCCAGTATGCGTTCTTCCAGGGGAAGAGCGGGCTCTTCGGACTTCAGGCAGAACTCATCCGTTCTTGCGCCCGCCGGCTTGCGCTCCACCCTCTTCATTTTCATTTCAAGGGCATCCGCGCCCGCAAGCTGGGACTTCGAGATATTGCCTATAACAGATTCCTCTAATGTTATATCAGGCTTAGGAGCGTAGGCGAGTTGCCTGACGGGCCTGGTAACCTCCAGGGTCGAGATCACCAGCAGCAGGGTGGCCGTGGCGGCCGCTACTCCAAGAGGTATCTTTATCCTGAACGGGACAAAAAGTGCATGAATTAATTTATCGCGGAACGGGCGCTTGTCTATCCGTTCCCGGACCTTCTGCAGGAAATCGTCCGGGGCTTTCACCTTTGGCAGGGAACTCATCCGCTTCAGGTATTCATCCTCGGGCATCATATCTCTCTTGTCTTGCATCTATGCCAGCCCTTTCAGTTTTTCCCTTAATTCCTGTCTCGCGCGGGACAGTTTCGACTTAACGGTGCCTATATTCAGGCCTGTGGTTTCAGCGACCTCCTCATAGGAAAGCCCTTCGACATCCCTCAATACCACCACCGCCCTCTGGTCCGCAGGCAGTGAGCCTATGGCTTTCTGTATCAGCTCGTTTTTTTCGTTCCTGTCGGCCTGGATATCCGGTGACAGCTTTTTGTCGCCTATCTCGAAAGGCCGCTCATCCTCTCCGTCCATGGCCGGCTCATCGAGGCGGACCATCCTCCTGCTGTAACGGTACTGCGCCGAAGCTGTCCTGTTCTTGCAGGTATTGACCGCTATCCTGTATATCCAGGTCGAGACGGAAGAATCCCCCCTGAAGTTTTTCAGAGAACGGTATACCTTGACAAAGGTCTCCTGGGCGCAGTCATCCGCCTCCTCGTAATTACCAAGGAAACGGAAGCACAAATTGAAGACCTTGTCCTTGAACTCAAGGACGAGCCTGTCGAAATCTACGCTCTCTCCGGACATTTAGACAGTTTTCTATAAGAAAAGTTCCGTCATTCGAAACGGAGGCCATCGATGGCCACGAAACCCTTTTCACCGGCAGCCTTTGACCCTGACTCAAATTGTATCTTGTTTATCTGCCTGAGGTCAATAGCCGTCTTCCTGCCCCAGCCTTCCTGTTTGAGGGATGACAGATCGACGGAATATTCTACCCAGTCGGCTGACGGGGTAACCGATGTCCCGTGGTAATCGTAATCGCCTACCGAGGCGGAGCAGACTTTTATCTTCACGGGTTTGCCGTCGCCTTTTGCCCAGAACTTAATGGTCTTATATAGTGACAGGTCCGCCGGGGTATCGAATACCGCGGCGCATATCGAATACCTGTTATTGAACTTGCCTCCGAGGGAATATTCGAATTTCAGGCCGGTCGCGCTGTCATGGCCCTCGGCCAGGGATATCCCGGCTGTGGAATCGCCACCGTTGACCGAATCGTCCTCGGGTATCCAGGCAGCTCCCATGGGAGAAATGAAATCCCTGCTTTCGAAATCGTCCAGCAGGCCTTCCTCAGGCGACGGCGCGGAATATTCCCCGGTCATTTCGGGAATAACGGTGCTCCTGATAAGGTTCCCGCAGGACAATGCTCCTTCGCCTTTATCATAGAGTTCCTTGGAATACTGCATGGCTCCTGTGCAGCGTCCGGATGGATTTATCTTAAGGCAGGTCAATGAATACGGAGGGAAGTAATAATACCTGTCCCTGGCTTTTTCGGACCCCGAAGGCACAAGCTCCGCCTCGATACCCTTGCTTCCGCTCTTGTTGATCACGATCAAAACGGAATTGCCCCTTTTATCCCTGGCGCCGTAGACCTTGAGTTCTTTCCTGCCGGGGTCCACGCTTATTATCTCGCCCCTAAAATCCTTATACATAAGGAACGTGTAATAGGTCGGGTACGGTTTATGCGTACCGTCCTCAAGGAACCCGATCGTCCCCTTCTCCATGATATCCCAGAAGTTGGCTATGAATATCTGCTTCTCAACCATCGCGCCCAGGAAATCGGCCAGGTACAGGCCTGCGAAGAATGAATTATTGGCGCCTTCGCCTCCCGCAAGCCAGTCCCAGGTAAGGTTATATTCGGTCACGGCTATCGGGATCTCGCGGAGCGCTATCTCCTTTGTCTTCTGCCTTATGGTATCTATTACGCGCCTGTAGTTGCCCAGGCCCATCAAGGTCTGCTGGGGAGGCTGTTTGCCGCTATATGGATAAAGGTGTATCGACAAAACATCGATTATGTCGCCGCATTCCTTCAGGAACGGCTCTATCCAGTTGTCGGGCGCAGAGAGGTAGTATTTTGCCGTAAGCTCGGGACCCATTATAATGATAGAAGGATCTGCCGCTTTCATCGCGTTATAATAAGCCCGGTAATCCCTGCAATAATCGGCCGGCCCGTAAGGCCCCCACTGTTTCTGGTCGTACCAATCGGGTTCGTTACCGATTATCCAGTACTTTACGTTATAACGTTTAGCTATATTGCAATATTTGACCGCCCGGACCGCCTCTTCCACGCTCCCCCTTATCAGCCTTACCTGTATCATCGGTTCGGTCTTTACGGCCCTGGCGTAAGATATGAATTCGTCTATCTTGGCCTCATCGACATCTATGAGGTCCTTCCCTATGCCGCCCCACCTCATAATAGTAAAACCCGCCTCCTTGACCTCGCGCTTTACCGGAAGCAGGTAGCCCTCAGTCTCCCAATCGTTATAGTTTATCCCAAAGAGGTAGGGCTGGACCTTCCCGTCCATCTTCGGGACTTCGGCCAACCTGAAATCGACATAAAAATCTTCCTTCGGCACCATGGGAAGCATCCCGAATCCCGTAAAATAGCCGTCCTTTACGCAATACAGGCATATCTTATCAAGATCGACACCCTCGAAATAATACCTGCCGTCACTGCCGGTCCTCGTCCTCTTTCCGGAAGGATATATCCTGACAGAGGCATCCGCCACGGGTTTGCCGCTTTCATCTACGGCCCTGCCGTATATATTCCCCCTGCCATATTCGGTCGTAAAATTAACAAGCAGGTCCTTCTCCAGCGCGTCGCCGTCGGCGCTTTTGAGCCTCCTGTCTACCTTGTAGACGTAGGAGCTCCTCGCATCAAGCGGCGCGGCGGGCTCGATCGTCGCCTCTTTACCGTCACCGGAGACGCGAATATCGCATTCGACCGGCTTGCCTCGCCGGTCCGCTTTCGCCAGCTTGAAATCATTCTTGATCTCCCCGGCATTTACGGGAAAATTGAAACTTATCTTTATCGGGGAGGAGACCTTTACCCCTGTTTCCCTGTCGGAAGGGACGGTTCTCTTTATCTCCAGGGGTCCCCTGTAAAAAGCTACCTCATCTATCCATCCTCTCTCCGATGCCCCGGCGGAAAGGCTGTCGTCCTCCATTACGGCGAATTCTATCGCTTTGCTCCAATCTATAGTCTTCTTTGCCTGCGGGTGCTGGCTGAGCCACCACTGCGGGGTCTTGAACTGCTCGAAGGGTATTTCATAAAATGCGAATTTATCCGCGGTCTTTATGGAGACCTCGTTATGCCTGTAGGTCGCGCTGTTGTTTATGTCCGTGACCCCGTCCTCAAAAGTGAATACTACAAGCCTTATCTGCGTCTTGCCCTCTGTCTTTGCCCAAAGGCAGATGCCTGAGTAACCTCTGAGGTCCTTGGTAGCCGGGCCATCACCCGAAAGAGGGCAAAGGAGCTGGACATACGGCCATTGGAAGCCCTTTCCGAGGTTGTACTCAAAGGCGACAGAACCTTTCTCCCCGGCGGCATTGGCCTTATCGTCGATCCTGAAAGTTATGCCGGAGTTCCCCCCGTCCGGGGAATCGTTCTTTGTGTACCAATTGGCAGACTGGGGAAGGACGAACATGCTGCATACGAACATTGCCAGAAACGAGCTTATCCTCTTATTCATGGGCACCTTTCCGCGGGAGTGTCATTGGGTGGCTATTCTTACGTCGTCAATATATACGGTGAATTCCTGGTTCTTGTCATAAGGGCGAATGGCGATCTTGAACTCGACTATCGCGTTCCAGTCCACCCTGTTCTTGACGTTCTTGGCGCCGTCCCAATACTGGCCGTCATCGGGGAACGCTTTAAGCGGGATGCTTACCTTCTGCCAATCCCTGGTTATCGTCACGTACTTCGGGACTATGAACACCCCGGACTCGGTCTTCATGCCGTCCTCGTTAGAGTCATCAAGCAGGAGGACTTCGCATTTTTCGCCGCCTCTTTCGCCTTTTACCCAGAATTCGAGCGCGCCCGTTTCGCGATACGGGGCCAGGTCCATGGGCGGATAATTACCTATCGCCGCTCCTGAATATCCCGAAGGGTTGAGGGTCACTTTCATCGAGTAGTTCCCGGAATGGTTCTCTATATTCGTCGTGCGTATCTGGCTGGTGCCGTCCGTGGGATAGGAATAATGGTAGGTCCCTTCCTTCTCTATCTCCTCGTCGAAGATATTATATGCCGTAGCGGCATACAGGACCGCGGTCAAAACAAGGATGGGAACTGCCAGGACCGTCTTTCTCATGGGATATCCTCCTCCATCATCTTACCGGTCCCGCGAAATAGCCGGAGACGAACACCAGGGGGGCATTGTAATTTATCGCTATCTCGTCCACGGTGAAATCGGAACCGACATTCTTGTAACAGCGCCCCGGATAGCGCGATATCCTGAAGTTTTCCGAGTTCGGCCCGCCTACCATGAATCCGGGCGGGAGCGAATCGTAATCGCTATTATTAAACCATGTGTTATAAAATTTTTCTATACATTTTTCTCCGATGCCGCTGACCATGGACAGGCAAAAAGCATTCCTGCCCAGGATACAATGCAGCTGGTCGATGGCGGTATCCCTGTATACCTTATCTCCCGTGATCTCGTAAATATATATCAGGTCGACCCCGTAATTCATTGCGACCGCGTTCGATCCCCAGTAATATTCATAGCTGTGGAGCGCGCTTCCATATGCGTTCGCGCGCGAGGTTTTTAATATCCCCTTCCCGTATCTTTCCATGGAGGCAACCATGCATCTCCTCAGTTCCGGGTCGGTATGGCGCGACATGCAATAAGAATACAGGCCGAGGTTCTGGACCTGCTGCCAGTTTATCGCGTGGCATGCCCTGAACAGCGGGTAATTTGCCTTGATATAATCATGGTATCGCTCTTTTCCGGTGGCGCGGAAAAGTTCGCAGGCCGCCCAAAACCTTTCGTCCCTGTCGCCCTGGGTCCATTTGCCCCGGGGATCATCCCCATATTCCCCGCTGACGATATAATGGGTTTTGAGCGCAGGATTGCAGTATCCCCTCGGAGGAAAATCCGAAGGCCGCGACACGAGGAACTCCCAGGCCCTTTCCGCAGCCTCAAGGCATCTTCCTGCAAAAGCCGGGTCATACCCGGAATACACACGCGCCGCGGCGGCGGCCACGGCCGCCAGGTTCGCGGTTGCCGCCGTAGACACGCTGCTTCCGGCAATGTTATCCCTGCTGCCGGGATATTCCGCGGAAATATCCATGATAAACCTCTTCTCGAGGTCCTTGTCCGGAGGCCTGTCTGCGGGTACATATTCTGCGGCCAGTTTATGGTAAACGCCGCCGTCATCCCTCTGCATCTTGAGGAACCACTCCAGTTCCCACCTTGCCTCGTCAAGTACGTCGGGAACGGAATTACCGCTCTCCGGTATGCCAAGCTGGCCGTCGGTGAAATTACGCGGACAAAGCTCATATATGGCCAAAAGGGTATAGGCCGATATACCGCCGTTGACAATGTATTTGCCGTAGTCGCCCGCGTCATGCCAGCCCCCGGAGGCTTCGACCTTTCTTGATTCGTCGGACAAAAGATACGCATCATCGAGGTGGCACGCGGGGTGCGTCCACTTTCCCGCGCAGGCCGGATCAAGGGCAATACCGCATCTCTGGTAATAATACATTCTCAGGGAATCCCTCAACACCACGTCGTAGGCCGAATCGCTTATGCAGAAAACGGGCCCGGAGTCTTTTATCCCGTCAACCTTGAGCCTGTACCTGCCCTGGCGGGAATAACCGCTGAAATCCGCGTAATATATTGTGTCGCCCGTGGCTTTATCGCGGCGGCCCCTGAGGCCAAGTTTACCGGAATAGGCCTCTTCCCCGGAACTTTCATCCACAAGACAGAACTTCCTGCCTCCCATGCGGTTTATCCCTATACCTGAGACCGCGGCCACCTTCCTGCCTGTGGTGAGGTAACCGGCCTGGTCAACCTTGATAAGCGGGTAAGCTTTCTCTGTAAGTTCTGAACGGAACGATACATCCTTTACGTAAAAAGCGAACTTTCCCGGTCCGGATGTGTTCCTGAATATCACGTGCGAGATCCTGTCAAAATCAAGGTTCTGTTTTACCGCAGCGAATTCCGACAGGGGTATCTTTACGCGCTGCCAGTCGGTGGTAACCGTCACGAACCTGGAAGACGGGACCATCGCTTCCCTCTTCAACCTGCTCTTGTCGGAAATGCCTATCAGGAACTCCTCCCCGCCTGCCCCGCCTTTGACATAAAGATCCAGGTATCCTTTCTCCTTATAACCGCCAAGCGACATGACCTGCCACATAGGCCGGGCCAGACATGCAGACCACCAGCCGCCTTTTGAACTCTCCCCGGAGAAAGCCAGGACAACTCCTTCTTTCCCGCGGTCGGCCAGCATGATCTTGTCGTCGGCCCGGTCGATGCGGCTTCCGCTTCCGCTTCCAACCCAGGAATCCTCCCAACGGTCGCGGCAGCTTACCATATCCCCGCCGAAGACACCCACCTTGAACTCCACATCCGGCGCCCTCGAACAGGATGAGATGCATACAGCCGCCGTGACAGCTGCTATGACGACACAGGCGCGTTTCAATGTATCCTGAATTTTATGTCCGTAACATATAATACGCAATTCTTGTTATCATCCTTCCTTATCTTGAACTTCAATTCGCCTATCTTATCCCAGTTCGTCACTCCGGCGCTTATCTCTTTCTTTACCGTATCGTCCCAATAGCGTCCTTTGTCCGGGAACATGCTAAGAGGTATCTCGTATTTTTGCCACTCGGTAGTAACGGGCTTGATCCCGCCGAGGTTCACGCCTGTCTCCACCTTTGGCTCCACGGCCTGCACAAGGTCCAATTCGATTTTTTCCCCGCCGGAAGAACCCCTCATCATGAACTCAAGCACTCCGTCCTGGCGCATGCCGCTCAGGTCGAGCGGTCCGAATGCCAGCGCAGCGCCGCTGTAGTCCCGGGGGTCCAACTCCAGTTTAGCCGAGGCCTTGCCTTCGAACGCCTGGCCCGAAGCTATCGATATCTCGCTGCTCGCGGGATAGGCATAGGTATACGAAGGGAATGTCCCGTCGAACACGACCAACGAATCGACTTTTGATGACGAACTCTTCAGGAAGACTATGTCGTCAAAGAAAAGTTTTATATCTTCATTCCCCTTCGCCGGCCTCGTCCTGACCTTGAACTCGGTCACGTTCTTCCAATCGAAATCGACCGGCATCTCTTTCCCGTCCCGGGAATCCCAGTAGATGCCTTTTTTCGGGAAAAGCTTTATAGGTATGATCACTTTCTTCCACTGGTTATCCACGCTTGTTATGGAATTCAGGCTCAGGACACTTTCGGCCTTCCTGCCGTCCTCCTGCTCGTTGACCAGTGCTATCTCGAGCCTCTCCCCGCCCTTTCCGCCTTTTATCCAGAACGATAATGCGCCTTGATCGCGTACCGATGAAAGGTCTATCGGGGCGGAAAAAGCGAACGCCCCTCCGGAATAATCCTGGTGGTCAAGGGTAAGTGCCAGGCAGGCCCTGCCGTCCTTCGCGCCTTCCTCGGCCACTTCTATCGTGCTCGTGGAAGGATATGCGTAAACGTACCTGCCCATGTCTTCCTTGAACACAACGTCATATTCGTTCGCATCCGCCATGACCGCTGCGGAGCCCAACCCGGGAACAGCCAATAAAGCAGCCATTATAATGATGGTCTTCCTCATCTGTATCTCCTTTTACTTTTTTCCGATCGTTATCTCGACGGCATGCCTTTTACCGTCTGCGAATATGGGGAGCTTATCCCCTTCTATGGTCCTGCCGTCAACTTTCACCGAAGATACGCCCTTGCCGGCGCCGTAAGGGTTTTTTACCTCTATATCATATACGGCATTCCTGAATTTCCTTGCCGCCTTGAAGCCTTTCCATCCTTTAGGTATGCACGGGTCCACCGTAAGGCCGTCATAATCGGGCCTTATCCCGATAATATACTTGGAGACGGCGACGAAATTCCACGCGGACGTCCCGGTCAGCCACGAGTTCTTGCCTTCGCCGAAATCGGGATGGTCCCTTCCGGCCACCATCTGGCAGTATATGTACGGCTCCACCCTGCGGACATCCGGGTCCTTCGAGGGAGGAAGTATCGCCTTGTAGTACCATAATGCCCTGTCCCCGCGGCCTACCATGCATTCGGCTATCATCACCCACGGGTTAGGATGGCAGAATATCCCTGCGTTCTCCTTCAGCCCCGGAGGGTATGAGGAGACATCGCCCAGGCTCTTATGGTAATCGCTGTAAGCAGGCTGCTGCAGTATCACGCCGTGTTCGGTAGCCAGGTGCTTTTCGACAGAGTCCAGCGTCTTAAGCGCCCTGTCGCGGGCAGCCACACCCGACATCACGGCCCATCCCTGCGATTCCAGGAATATCTTGCCTTCCCTGTTCTTTGAAGAACCAACCGGTTTGGAATTATCATCATAGGCCCTGACGTACCAGCTCCCGTCCCAGGATGTCCTGTTTATCCTGTCCGTAAAGTCCGAAGCTACGTCATCAAACCTGCGGGCCTTGTCCGCGTTCCCGGTAAAACGCATGAGTATTGCCATCTCTTTGGCCGCCAGGACAAGCATCTGGCCGACCAATACGGATTCTCCCCTGTTATTCGGGCCCCTCAGGTTAAGACAATCGTTCCAGTCCGCGAAACCCGAGAGCGGAAGGCCGTGCGAGCCGGTATTTTTGACGGAGTAATCTATCGCCTTCTCGAGATGCTCCAGCATAGTCCCTTCGTTGCCGTTGTTATAAGGGACTTTCTCCTTGAGGAACCCTGCGTCACCCGTTTCCTTTATATACTCTGCGACCGAGTAGACCAGCCAGAGATGGTCGTCGGAATACCCCCTCTCCCTGCCTTTCTTGGTAAGCGGGGAATACTGGTGATGGGCATCGCCTTCCTCGAACTGCGTAGAGGCAAGGTCTATTATCCTCTGCTTGACCTTCTCCGGCACCATATGGACAAAACCCAGCGTATCCTGGTTCGAATCGCGGAAACCCATGCCGCGCCCGATACCGGATTCATAATAAGACGCCGAGCGCGACCAGTTGAATGTCGACCGGCACTGGTACTGATTCCAGATATTGGCCATGAGGTTGAGGTCCTCATCCGGGGTCTCTACCCTGAACTTATCAAGGTTCTCTTCCCAGTGGCTTCCCAGCTCCTTCAGGGCCTTCAGGACGTCGGATTTGTCCGAATATTTTTTCCTGTAGCCCTGCGCCTCTTTCCTTGAATGCGCAATACCAAGAACAAAGATAAGCGTTTTGGAACTGCCTTTCTTGAGCTTTATCCTTATATTATGGGAACCGACAGGGGACCACCCGCAGCTTATGCCGTTGCGGCCCTTGCCTTCTTTTACCGCGCGCGGCGCGTCGAGGTCGCCGTAAGGCCCGAGGAAGTCGTCACGCTTGCTGTCGAAACTGCCGACTTTCGTGTTGGCTGCGGCAAAGAACGAAAAATGCGCCTTGGTTACGCGGTACTTGCTGACATTGTAGATGATGCCGTCTTCGTAATCTGTCTCGCCGGTATTGAGGTTCGCCTGGAAGTTGGTCATGTCCTCGAGCGCATTAGGCAGGCAGAACTCCACAAAAGATATTACCGATATGTCCCTGTCCCTCTTTGAGGCATTTGAGACCTCCATCATCCAGATCTCGAGGTTCTCCCCGAGCGGGACAAAATACGCCGTCTTTGTCTTTATACCCGAATATTCGGATGATATGACCGTATAACCGAGGCCGTGGCGGCATTCGTATTTATATTCGGAGGTGTCTTTCAGGACAGGCTGCCAGGAAGCGGACCAGAAATCGCGGGACTTGTTGTCCCTCAGGTAGAGATACCTGCCGCCCCTGTCGGAAGGTATATTATTGTATCTGTAACGCAGGATCCTGTTCTCGAGCGGGTCTATCCAGAAGCTGTATCCGCCCGCGGTATTGGACATAAGGCCGCAATACTGCTCGCAGCCCAGGTAATTGATCCACGGAAGAGGCGTGTCAGGCCTCGTAATGACAAATTCCTTATTATCGTTATCAAAATAACCGTACTTCGCCAGCTTACTACCCATTTATATCTCCTCAAGATATTAAGCATTGGCGCGCCCCCGTTTTTGCGGGATACTGCAGCAGGACTCCCTTATTACCAGCTTGACCGGCATCACGTTCTTTACCGGCAGGGCCGTCTTATCCTCGATCTGCTCGGCAAGCTTCTTTACGGCAGCTGCGCCTATCTCTTTTTTGTAGATCTTGATGGTAGTAAGCCCTGGCATCGTGTGCGAAGCCCATTCTATATCGTCAAACCCGACCAGGGAGATGTCCTTCGGGACCTTGAGCCCCTTCTCGTGTATGGCACGCATTGCGCCTATCGCGGCTTCGTCATTAATAGCGAAGACAGCCGTCGGATACCTGCGGCCGGACAGTATCTTCTTCATGGCGAGGTAGCCGCCGTGTATGTGCAGGTCGCTCTCGGCCCTGAACTCGTCCCTGACCTTGAGCTTATGGTCGCTGACCGCCTTCTCGAATCCTTCGGTCCTCTCCCGCACCGCCTGGTTCTTCCCCGGACCGGTGATAAAACCTATATCCCCGTGGCCCAGAGAGGCCAGGTATTCCACGGCTTCATACGCCCCCTTGAAGTTATCCGTCAGGACCGCGCTTACTCCGTTATAAGGGACGTACTTATCTATCGCTACGACGGGTATCTTGCGCTTGGCGAGCGAGGTTATTATCTCCTCTACCTTCTCGTCAAGCTTTCCAACGAATACCGCCCCGCCGAGTTTGTCATTTATTATGCGCGACGCGAGATCCCTGAGCTTGCTCTCATCGTAATCTACCGACATTAGAAAGAACTTATAATCCAGTTTTGACGCTTCGGCTTCGGCCCCTTCAAGGATCTCCGTGTAATACGGATTCTTCGAAAGCGGAAAATTGAAATCCTTGATGAAGACGTAGCCTATGTCCCTCGACCGGGTCTTCTTCCCGGCCTGGGGATAACCCGTAACGAACGTTCCGCGTCCCCTGAACGGCTGAAGCAATCCTTCCTCTATCAGCATCGCCATCCCCTTCCTTACCGTCATCCTGTTGAGCTTGAATTCCTTGCTCAACTGCCTTTCGGAAGGGATATACTCGCCCGGTTTATACCGGCCCCTGTTGATCTGCTCCCTGATGATGTCGGCGAACTGCTGATAAAAAAGCATCGGCCGTTTCTTGTCAAATTTGTCGTCCATCTCCCGCCTCCCGGTATTTTTAACGATATTCGGTCAGGTGACTATACCACCCATACCTTATGTATACCACATAGCGGGAAATTGTCAAGTTGCTGTAAGGACGCGGAAGATGGACGAACCCTTATCGCTTCCTCAAAAAAACCAGCATTCCGCTCAAGCCGGATCCAAAGAGCAGGAGGCTTGCCGGTTCCGGGACAGCCTGGGTATCGAACGATATGTCGTCGATATACACCGTCCCTTCGCCGGTCGGTTCTCCCGATTCCACCACGAACCTTACGCCCGAAAGATGGGCCAGGTCTATGGGCCCGGGATTCTCCGAATACTGGAAGTCATACGTGAACCCCGATAAAGGCACCACTATCTGCTGCCACGAGGTCGTGACCCCGCTGACCAAAAGCTGGTTCGTCTGGTCAGTAGGGTAGGATGAGCCTTCCCAGCCGCTGTTCAGGGCGACCCTGAACTGCTCTCCGCCCGTTGCTCCCTTGACCCAAAAGGTCAGGTTGCTGGCGGTGGAAACATCATGGAACATTATCGATGTGCCGAGGCTGTCTCCGCCGTTGCCGTCGCTTCCGACCTGTATTGCAGTCCTTGTAGCCCAGTTGACTGTATCGCTGGTGTGGGTCCAGTGGAACTTAAGCGACTCGTCTCCGGAATGCTTTTCGGTCGTTACCGAAGGCACGCAATTGCCGTCGGAAGTCGTGACCAGTTCTACGCTGTCTCCACCCTGGGAAAAGCCGTAGCTCCAGTTCAGGGCGTCCGAAGGCGAATCGGTATCTTCACCGGCCCAGTTGAGCACGGCGCCCGCTTCCTGCGGCGAGAACGTAAGCGCTGATATCACTGCCAATAACGCTATCAGGTATTTCAATCTTTTCACCTCCTTCCATGTTAGATTATACCACTTAATACCTATAATATACCAATCATATACCATTAAAGACATGCTTTGTCAATATAACTTTTTTGCTTTTTTAGGGTATATCTTGCCTAATCCGTCGGCGATCAGCGACTTCAGCTGGGCGGGGTCCCTGAACGCCTGGGGGTAAACGTCTTTGAGGGGGCTGCCCCTGAGCTGTGACGAATATACCCTGCCAAGTTGCTCAAGGTTCATGGACGCATAGGATACGGCCTGTGCCGGCGAGGAATAGTCATGGGCGAACAACGGCTTAATACTATTGTCTATCTCCTGCTGCCTCTGCCTGAGCCTTCCGGTCCAACCGGCATACCACGCCTTCCATTCCTCGTCGTTAAGGTCCGCGCCGTAGCAGGCGTATTTCTCCTCGAGCTCGGAAAGCATCCCTTCTATAGCCCCCGCAGCTTCTTCGAGCGCGAGCCTCCCAAATTCTTCCTCCTTGGCCACGTCCTCCGGCCTGCCGACTGCCAGTTGGTAGATGCCTTTCGTAATAGACGTATCCGAACCTGAAAGTATCTTCCTTACCCTCTCGGTGTTCTGCTCCGGCATCAATAATGCCGCCTCAAGGGTATATATGCCTATCGGAAGCCTGGCCTGGAAAGGGCCCATAACGGCCGAGAACCTGCCCGAACCGGCGCGGACGACATTGCAGCTGATCGGGAACTCCCCCTTTTTAAGGAAAACGTATATCCTGGTCCCGTCAGGCAGGTCGGTCGTCCCCTCCGCGGTCACGCGGTATTCTCCGCCCGAGTACCCTGCGGATGCTTTCGATATATTGATCCTGAAATCCGCCGTCCCCGCCGGAGGCGCCGGTTCAGCAGGGCTGAAACCTTCGGCTACCGGGGCTGTCTCGGCGTAAGCACGCGGCAGACATGCGAACAACACCGCCAGGAAGACCGCGATAAATATCCTATTCATATCTATTCCTCCCTCGTATACAGGATCTCGGTCCTTTTCATGTATGTAACGGTAACATCATCAAGCACGGGGGTATCGGTAAGGCCCGTCCCGGAATTAATGAAATACGCCTTGTACCTTACCATGTTCGAGCCGCCGGTCATGGCATTTACCGGAGACCCGGAAGGATCGTTGCGCGAAGCGTATCCGCCTATCCATCCTGCGCCGTTGTCTACATCCACCTGGATGTCCCCGCCCGCAACGCTCGAAGGCATATATTCAGTCCACGAAACCGTCCCGAGCCTTGCCGTGCCGGCATCGAAAGCCGATGAGGTGAATTCCGCGTCGCTGTTGTCATAATACCTGCCTGAGGCAAAATCGGCCATCACCTGCGAGGCCGTCGCGCACGCGTGTTCGGATTTGAACTCGTCAATTATATAGGTCCCGTCCGAATGGCTGTTGTTTACGTCGGATGTCCCCAGCGTGATGTCGCGGACATCGCCGTTAAGCCTGTGGTATATGGTATCGTAGGCATAATGCGGCGGTTCGGCACCGTCGATATATATCTTCTTGGTCCCGGTCATGCAGAGGGGATCGGACGGGTTGCTCAACTCATAGGTAAATACCACGTGGTGCCATGTCCCGGGGGCCCAGTCCTTCCTCGCGCGGCCCGTCGTCATTATCTGCGAGACGTTGCTTCCCCCGATACCGCTGCCGACCTCCTGGAAACCTATGAACCCTACGGGCCTTTCGGGAAGAGCCGCGTCCCACTGTTCATATAACCACACCTCTGTCCTGTTGGAATACCCCGGTCTCCACCAGTTCCAGTCCCCGTACGGGGAGCCGGGTATAAAGCCGCTCGGGTGGATCTCAAAAAGAGAAAAATCCCACGGCGGACCGCCGTCGGTATGGCCGTTGCCATACGTGTCTATCTCGTAGCCCGAGAAACTCATCCCCGAATAAACTTCCCCTCCCGTGACCGGTTTCACCCACAGCGAAAGCGTACCCATGTCGGCCTTCGCCATGTTATATGTGCCACTCCAGTTCTCCCAATAGGAAACATAATCGTTCAGCCTCTTGTTGACGAAGACTCCGTCAGGCAGCAGGCTTCCGGGGTCCGAGGCATCCGTAACGCTTCCCACCGCGCAAGTGCCGGCAGGGTCCCTGATGATATTTGCATTCACTGCCGTATCGGGGTCAAGGTTATCGTTAAAACTGAGCCTAAGCAGCGTATCGGCCGTATAAGAGGTCTCTTTTGAGGCAAGCATAAGCTGGCCGTCGAATGATGCCGGCGCAACCCCGGCATCCATCGGTTCGGGATAGCTTTGCAGGCCGCTGGTGGAACCCGCCTCGAATTCCGATTGGGTAGTTTGCCTCCAGATGTCAAAAACCTTAATGATGCTCTTGATGCGCTTTTCCGCTACCGGGCGCCCCGCGGCGTCAAGCACGCTCCCGCAGGAGGTTACTGCATAGTACCCGCCCGAATTAAAACAGAACTCCGTTGTGCGGACGGAAAGCCCCCTGCTGCTGTCGACCGGGTCGATATATTTTCCTATATACCCGGAACCGCAGGCCCAACCGTAATTCCTGCAGCCGGGAGAGAATCCTGCATTTGGATTGGCATTCGCCATGACAAGGTCGGCGTCCTTTCCCCCTATACCGCTGCATCCCTTTATGGAAGAATAGAACTGGCTCCATGTAGAATAAGGCCTGTTGGCGATTATATAGTCGGCAAGGCTGTCCGCCTCGGCCGGTGTTATTCTAAGGCCGCCGGTCCCCCCGCAGTCCGGGCAGCCGGTAGAAGCGAATATTACGCCGTCCCCGCCGCACCTCGGGCACATATGCCCTGCCTCTATATACATCAAGACCGCTTTAAGGACAGGTTTAGGCGCGGTATTGACGTTCACCGGGGCTCTGGGTTCCGAAGGAAATGGCGGCGCCGCGGAAAAGACTCGGTCATCGCGAAAAGCCGCCGCGGTTATATAATCTTTCAGGGCCTCATATTTTTCGTGCGTTATCCCCGGAACAACGCACTCTATCTCCTCTTCGGTAACATAGCCGTTTACGGGCCTGTTTGCGATTATGGCCGTTCCGTCTCCCGCGGCAAGCGGCTCTCCCATGGCCGCCAGAACCGCGACCAGGTTCTCGAGAATGGTCCCGAGGTTCGGGTTATCATCATTTAAATATATCCTGCTCGCGCAATCCACCCCGTACGCATCATAACTTCCGGCACCCAGCATCCCCGAATACCCCGAATGCCAACCTTCGGATTCGCTGTCTACGGCATTCGCGGCGGCCCCTTCCGCTCCAGTCCTGAGCTCGGCGATGATCCTTGCCGTTCCCGCCTCGGCTATATACCTTGCCCTGACCGAGTTCATATAGGCCTTCGCCGACCTGTATTCATTCTGTGTGCCGGAAACAAAAGATACGCCTATAAGGGTAAGCATGCTGAGCACCCCGACTACCAGTATGAGGGCCGTTCCGCGCCTTCTGTATACCTTTATACACCAAAGCATACCTTTTATATACCACTTTGCTTATAACAAATCAAGGGTAATTTTTTGCGAAACTCGGGTATCAGGGCCGCTTATTGGGCTTGAAATAGACTATAATATCGAGGTGGGGCAGGTGGGCTTTAAGGTCTTTCTCGAAAGCCGCGGATATCTCCTCTACTTCCCTTACGGTCATCTCTTCCTTTACGACAAAACATATGTCCACGAATATCTTGTTCCCCGCTTTCCTCGTCCGTATCCTGTGTATGCCGAACATCTTCGGCCTGTATTGTTCCGCGACTTTCCGGACCTGGGCCCTGACCTCCTTGGAAGGCACGGCATCGAGCAGTTCCATAAGGTTCTTTTTTACGGTCTTGAGCGGGGGCAGAATGAATACCAGCGCGAGCACTATCGCCATCACGGGGTCGACATATGGCGCCGTCTCCGGGTAACCGTGGTGTTCAAGCAAGTAGCCGCCGTAGAAACCTAAAAGCATGCCGACCGACATCATGGTATCTATGAACCAGTGCATGCTCGCCGCGTGCAGCATGGACGATCCGGAACGCTTTGCGGAAAACCTCAGGAATAAGACTATGCAAAAACCCGCCAGCACGGATATGCACGAGGCGATAACGGGCATCCAATAGTTCTTCATGCTTTCGGCATGGATGATATCCTGTACGGCGAATTTTATGCTTATCGCGCAGGTCGTTATTATAAGGCAACCCTGCAAGACGACGGTGAACGGCTCATATTTCTCGTAACCGAAGTTGAATATCTCGTCCGGCGGGCTGTGTATCTTCTTTATCGTGGAATTCATCATGCAGGCGACCGCAAGTATAACAAGGCTTGCGGAGGCGTCGAGTATAAGCGTTATGGAATCAACCGCCAGGCCGGCGGCAGCGGAGACCAAAAAGAGCGTCAGGGAACCCCAAAGTGATACCTTGGCGGCTGCCGATTGTATCTTCTCGCTTTTTTCGGAAGAAACCTGTGTGATCGAGGATGCCAAAGTCCGTATACCTTATTTAATATAAGCCTTGATTATTTTCTGCTCTTCTTTTGGCTTGTCGAACTTGCCCGTAGGCACACCCTCTATCTTTTGGACGACGTCATAACCGGAGACCACCTTCCCGAATATGGTGTGCTTGCCGTTGAGCCACGGGGTCTTTACCGTAGTTATGAAGAATTGGCTGCCGTTCGTGCACGGGCCGGCGTTCGCCATTGCTACTATGCCGACATCATCAAAGGCAACCTCCTTGCTCACTTCATCCTCAAACGGCTTGCCCCAGCAGGACTGCCCTCCCCTTCCGGTCCCGGTCGGGTCCCCGCCCTGTATCATAAAACCCTTTATGACCCTGTGGAATATTATGCCGTTATAATAACCTTTCTCCACGAGTTTCTCAAAATTCTCGCACGCCTTCGGCGCAACATCAGGCATAAGCTTGATCTCTACATTCCCCTGCGTCGTCTCCAGGACGACGGTCTTACCTTCCATCGCGAATACCCCTCCATTGTTGACGAACAGCAGGACTGACAGGACCGCACATATGAGCATTGACCTCTTCATCTCGGCCGTTCTCCTTTTTATATATTTTACAACACTAAATGTCCGGTGTCTCGTGAAAATTATCGGCAGGGATCATGGCTGGTTCTGGATGCACCATCTTTATGGATTTCCACTTGCCGCTCCTGTACCTGAGCACGGCTGCCACCGAGAAGAACAGGAACATTACTACCATGACTGTCCACGCTTTTTCAGCCGTTGCGCCCCCGCCTATAAGCATAAGCGCAAGCACGCCGACCGATGCCCAGTGCATGGTCACGGACATCCCCATTGCCCAAAGAGTGTCCCCCGCCCCGCGCAATGCGCCTATGTAAACAACGAGCAGGGCTTCCACAAGCACATAAAGAGAGGCGATCCTTATCATGAAAACGGCTGTCGGCTGCGCTGAAAGGAATATATGGCCGGCGACATCAGGGCTAAAGACCCTCACGAGCATCCCGGGGAACCCCGCGAAAAGCACCAGTATGACCGCCGAATACATGAACCCGAGCTTAAGCCCCGATTGCACGCTGCGGTGCGCCGCAGCGGGGTCGCCGCCTCCCATAGAGCGGCCGACAAGGCTGGTAACGCCTATCTCCACTCCTATAAGAGGCAGGAACGAGACCATGTCCCAGTTAAACATTATGGTCGCGGCGGTCGCCGTTACCGGTCCGCGCGAATAGAATATGAATACCATGAAATTGAACGCAAGGTTGTTCAGGAACATCTCTGCCCCGACGGACGAACCGAAGCGCAGGAGCTTGCCCATGACCGCCCTGTCGAAGCGCAAGGCCTCCGGTATATGGAACTCCTTGAGGTTCTTTTTGCTGAAATACGCCGCGGCAAGCACGGCAAGACCGCTGAAGCCGCCTATCATGGTTCCGTATGCCGCGCCCCGGATGCCCATCGCCGGGCAGCCGAACTTTCCGTATATGAGCACATAATTCATGAATACGTTGATAAGCATAGCCGTTATGGAGGCGACCATCACTATGGCAGTGCGCCCCACCCCCGAGAAGAAAGCACTGAGGCAGTTCCTAAGCAGGCCTATGACGGATGCCCAAAGCACTATGTTGAAATACAGCTTCTGCGAGGCCAATTGGAGTGGGGTAATACCCGACGCCTCGAAGAGCATATGAGCTAACGGCCTGCAGGCAAGCACGATCGGATACGCCGCCAAAGAGATCATCGCAGCCTGCGATATCACGACCGCGCAGTTCTTTTTTCTGTTGGCGCCGAGGTATTGGGCGGTAAGCGCGGTGGAATAACCCGTAAGCCCCAGGAAGAAAGACATCATCACGAAAGATGTCAGGCCTCCGCCCATGGCCGCGTTCATCATTTCCGGGCCCAGCCGGGAAAGGAACATGCGGTCAGTAAAGACCATGGTAGTCTCGCACGACGTCGAAACGACCATCGGCAGCGCTATGGCTATCATCTCGCCTATACTGCCGCGTTCGTGTTTGGATATTTTATCGTTTTTCATATGCAATGGGGAAAGGTTAATTATACACCCGCGGAAGGGCTGCACAAACAAAAAAATCCCCCCGCGTTCTCCGGAAACCCGCGGGGGGGTTGGGGTGATATATAAAAACTTTTTACATACCCGGGGGACCGCCTCCCATGCCGCCGCCGGGGCCGCGGCCCATCCTGGACTTACGCTCGCTCTGCTGTTTCTTCCACTTCGCAAGCTGTTCTTCGGTAAGATACTTGGCCAATTCTGTTTCAGTTTCTTTGTCGATCTTTTCCATATCGGACTTCATCGACTCAAAATCCCCGGGACCTCCGCCCTGGCCCATCAGCTCTTCCCTCTTGCTCATCTCCTCTTTGATGACGGGAAGTATCTGTTTGACCTGCTCATCGGTCAGGTCCAGGCTCTTCTTCATGCTGGAAACGATCTGGTCCGCCGACATCCTGGGCGGCCTGCCTTCGCCCTGCTGGGCCTGGCAAAGCTTGCCGGTCGAAAGATAAATAAGGACCATCAATAATGCCGCTACTATCCTTGTGTCGATCTTCATGTTTCCCCCTCTTTATTTTCCGTATAGGGCCTTCAGCTGCTCTACCGTAGGATGCCCTTCGTAAAATTCGCCTTGCGGGCCCTTATAACCGTTCCTGTGCTTGAACAGCTTGACCGGCGTGTAGGTGCCGTCGGAGTTCGGGATATTTACCGTTACGGGCTCACCGTCGAGCTCCGTAGCCGCCGCTGTCGCGATGACTGCGGGGGTCTCCGTCTTAATCGCAGTGACCGTGGTAACCGGCGCGTTCACCACGACGTAGCCGTTAGGGCATTTCGTATAATAGACATCCTCGTAGTAGTAATAAGTCATACCGTTTATTATCACGATCCTGCGAGTCTCGGGTATCACCGTTACGACCAAACCGGGCGGAGGCGCGATCAACGTGTCGAATAACCCAAAAAGGCCCGGCCTGTAAAACCTGCCGTCACGGTAATAGTACTTATGCGGGCCGGACATGACCGTCTCTTCATGACGTGACCTTCCGCGCCCGGGGCCCGTATCCGGACCGGGATCCCTTGCCGAAACGTCTCCGGGAAACGGGAACGCGATAAAGCAAAATATTGCCGCTATGCAAAATTTTTTCCTTAAAGAATAGGTAAGCATATCTTCCCCTTTTAAAGGATTAGACGTTCGGCAGGCAAAAAGGTTTACATGATTTTCGGGGTTTCAGGAGACTTTCTTCCCCAGCGCCAGGGCTTTTTCGCGGATGCCTTTGAGGTTCAAGACCTCCCCCGATTCGCGGGCATCCGGCACGAGGAGCGACAGGAATTTCATCTCGCTGTAATCGGCAATAAGCTTAAAGGACTCCTCTACGTTCTTTAACCCGATATCCTCGTAAGCGCTAAGCAGCAGGACCATCGTCTTGCCGGGCATCGGGGACTTGAACGTGTCGGTCGTGTTGTCCCATTTATAAAGGCAGAACATACGGTCTATAAGGACTTTCAGCTGGGCGCTGGGACCGTAGAAGTACAGCGGGCTCGCAAAAACTATGACGTCCGCCCCGGCCATCTTCCTTAACACGGGACTGGCGTCATCCTTGACGACGCAGGCGTATTCTTCTATCTTCTGGCAGGTCCTGCACGATGTGCAACCGCACACTTTATATTTAAGCCCGGCCGCGCGGATCACTTCTACCCGCGCGCCTCTGGAGCGGGCGCCGCAGGCGAACCAGGAGACAAGTTTTGCGGTGTTACCGTCGCGCTTAGGGCTGCCGTTAAGGACCAATATCCTTTTGGACAGGGCCATACTCTTTCAATACCTCTTCCCTCGATGAAGATACCTTTACAAGGTTCTTGCCCACGAATACAAGATACTGGTTCCTGGTCACAAAATCGTTTTGGCTGAACAGGCTTAAAGGCTTGACCTTGTACGTCCACAACTCTTTCCTGAGGCCCGTCTCATCGGAACCCAGGCTCTCTATCTCGTCCGGCTCGCCCCACGTACTTCTCACCTTGTCCATCCTATACCCGGCAGAGGCAGGCGGGGAACAGAAAAGCGGGCGCCTTCCCCCGTTATCCTGCGCCGCTACAGGCGCGGAGCCTATCACAAAATATGCCGCGATAACGGCCAATAATACCAAAAATATACTTTTCCGCATCTCACCCTCCTTTAATATAACGGCATTATACCGCAAGACCGGTTTTCTCGTCATCAAATATTAATTCAGGATGCGGTAATCGCCGGTCAGAACGACCAGTTAACAAGCACCATGAATTCCATCGGCTTCTTATTGCCGTTGTAGTTGGCAAGGCCGATCTGCAGGCCTTCGAGGGATTTTGTGGAGTTTACGACACCGAACTGGATGCCGTGCATCTCCCCGGCGTAGTTGAAGAACCCGCCCTGGAGACCGCCGTAATAGTCCTTGCTGTAATTCATTATGCCCCATTCTATGCCGCGCGAGTCGCCTTGCGAGAAATTAAGGCCGCCGAACTGAACGCCGTGCATGTAACCCGTCGTCCAGTTCACGAAACCAAGCTGGATACCGCTGAGATCGCCTTCCGTCACGTTCGCCGCGCCCCACTGCAGGCCGATGGCGCGGTCCTTGACGTGGTTAATGAGGCCGATATCTATGCCGCTGAAGTTCTCGTTGGAGCCGTAGAGCAGGTTAATGCCGACACCTTTTATTGACTGGTCTTCCGGGACGAGCTGGAGCGGATTAACGACAGCTAACTGGAAGGGTTTCTCTTCGGCGCGCGCCGGTGACGACAACATAACGATCGCCGATAAAACTAACAATAATGCTATTTTCTTTGGCATCTTCTCTCCTTTTAGTTGCCGCCTTCCAGGCAATGAATAGAAACGGCTTGATTATGGCCGTTTTTTGAGACCATATATTTGACCTCTACGCGCTCGTCTTTCTTGAGCTTCCAGGCGCCTCTTTGGTCCCCGTTCGGGCACATATCTTTTCCGGAAGCATCGGTAACGGCAGTCTCTCTTACTACATCGATACTTACCTTCTCCCCGCTATCGGTAACGACCGACACGATGGCAAAACGCACATTGGGTGGCTTGGGAAATGTCTTCTTTACGGATTCGACTTTGCCGGTAAGGGTTTTTGCTTCATCAGCAAAACACAAGGACCCTGCAACCAAAAAGGCAAGCAGTAAGGGCAGCGCCTTCTTCATGTCTTTACTCCTATTTTAATTATTCGCCGTATATAGCAGCGATTATCAACCCCATGATAGGGTATTCGATCAGGCCAAGAATAGTCCAGTAGACCACAACTGTGGAAGCCACCGTCATGAAATAATAGGTCGCGAACATCCCCGGAAGCATTCCGACGGCCCAAACGCATAGCCCAAAGACAAGTCCCTTGACCAGCCTGTTCTTGCCGGGAATGCCTTTGCGGAGTAACGCATAAACAACAGCAAGTATTATGTTGAGTATAAATCCGCCCGCGAGATACCCCAACCCGGGAGGGGAGTCCATAGACTTCCAGACATTTGTCGGCTCGAGTTTGTATACCCAGTTAAATACGCCTCCGCAGGTGACTGCGCCGATAATCAAGCCGAAGATTGAGAGAGCTATTGCGGCGATGAGTAGCTTGCCTATTTTCATGGCGGGCCTCCTTTTAACTACTCTTACTCCAATCATGTGCTCCAAAACCCAAACCATCCATAGTTACACTATTGCCTTGATTAGAAGCCATTTCTCTTTTGATTTCATCGAGCCGCCTTTCGCCATTTATAGTAATCTTGATTCCGGTACTTGCATAAGCGCCATCGATAAAATTAGTTTCTTCATAGTCAACAAGCACTTGATCCAATATTTTATCATGGGTACAAATTCTATCCTTAAGATCTTCTTTTTGCGTCCGTTTTATATCTAAATATTTGTTCTCACTAAGAACATTCAATACTTCGTAACGGACTCTCATTAGTTCATTATCTTTGTCCTCCATTAAAGGTATTTTAAATTCATTTTCAGGGGAATCTCTTGTTAAATTGCAATCGGGATACGAGCTCACGGAATCGTTTTCCTTTAGAAGTCTCTTGAATCTTGTAAGTCCGGATTGCGCTATATAAATCTCAGGATTTTTAACAATATTATTTACATTTTGCGAAGCTAACGCACTTCTGGTTATAGAATATTCAAATGTAACTTCTTGTGGATTTGGATAGAGGTTCATATTAACTGCGCAATAAAATCTTCCTACCCTAAAATGATAATCCTTTTCATACCTTCTTGAGAATATTAGCCAATTATTATTGCTACCTTTAAAGCGCTGATGGAATTCATATCCTCCTTTTACCATGTTTTCTATAAACTCTTTAATAGTTACCATTTTCTTTATTCTTTTTTTGGATTTTTCGGTATATTCAAGTATTCCATTACGGCATATCCGAACGCTGTCCAATGATAAGCATGTTCAGAAGGCCTGACGGCTCTTGCAGTTAAAAATCTTAACATCCCTAATTCCAAAAGCCTTAAAACGGAAAGTTTCATCTTTGCATCCATCTGTGCCGTATTAAAATGCGTAGACGTTTGCTTATCACCGCCTGTTTTCAGCATCAAGTATAAACCGATATCATCGATGGATTCTGCTGCAGCTTTCACTCGTTTGCTTAAAGACCACTTATAATTCTCCAATGAAGAAGAAAGTAAATCAGTTAACCATCGTTCTGCAAGAGTGTTGCCTGGAGGGCAGTTTATTGTAAAACCCCTAACATCAAAATCAGCCGTTTTTGGATCTTGATCTCTAATGATAACAACGGCTTCAGGCTCTCTCATGGCATGAGCAACACCTGCTTCGTACAAAACATTCCCATTAGTATGGCCCTCTTCGCTTCTAGGATCGTTAGACAAATCAGCTAAGACCATTTTTGAATTTGCTATGCCATCCCATATTTTGCTTAAAACAATATTGCCGGATTTATCTTCATCAACTCTAACAGCATTATTAAAACCTGCTTTTATGGCTGATCTTTTTATGATGTCATTAAATCTGGAATTCAATGACTCGTCAAAAGGCATACAAACAAATAATTCATTTCTTTGCTCAGCTTCCCAGAATTCTTCAAAATAATGTTTTGGATACATACTTTTTTACATCGCTATTGTTAAATTACTTAATATTATTAGTTAATACTAAGGGCTATTCTCAAATAAAAGAGCCCCCAACCTTTTCAGATTGAGGGCTCTTGTCCCAAATATCCGAAAAGCTCGGATATTGATTATAGTGGCTCCCCCGCCTGGGCTCGAACCAGGGACACGTGGATTACAAGTGACCCGGTATTACTACCGGACTTGGACTATATCATCTCCTACGGCTTTACGTTTAGGAGGCAGGTGCATAGTCTCTGAACCTTCCCTTTATTTCTAAAGGGCTCGGCTGCTGATTACCCCAGAGGGGTTTCCAGGACGCCACATTTGTGGCGCTCCGTCAGCTAACACTACGCTGCGGACAATTCTCCTGCTTTTTCAACTACAGTTTCCTGTAGAAGCTGCGCTTGGACATGAGTTTCTCGGTGACAATTGGCACATAGCAATACGCATTTATCTAATTCTTCTTTTACTTTCGTCCAACTTCTGGTATATCCCTTTGAGGAAATACTGAAGTCTTTCTTAGAAGAATCAACGTGATGGAATTCCAAAGCATCGCTGCAGCGGTCGTAACCGCATATTTCGCAACGTCCGCCTTTATACTCAACAGCCATCTGTCTTACTTTTCTCCGTCTTTTATGGACGGCGGCTATTATGTATTGCCGGCGATCTTTGTAAGTCCGTGTATCGCGTTTTGCCATTGTCACCTCCTTTCATGTCCGCTTGGCCATAGTCCGAGTTTTTGCTCGGGCTTCGCCCTTGCACAGTCCACTGCTCTACCAACTGAGCTACAGGGGAGCGGATATTTCACAAAGAACAGTACTGCTTGCCCCGCATTCGGGGTTTATCTACTCTTCAACGCCGCATCTCTTCTTCAGCGCGGCCCAATCATCGTCGACCTTCTTCTGTATCGCCTCGACCACAGCCGCGTTCTCCGGCCTCATCAGGTGGCGGAAACGCCCCTGCGCCTTGAGATAGTCCGTTATCGGCTTCTTGGCCGCAGGCTTGTAGCTTAACTTCCAGGTCTGCCCATTCTCTACCTCGAAGAGCGGCCAGAAACAGGTATCCACCGCGAGCCTGGCGAGTTCTATCGTCTTCTCGGAGGGATATCCCCACCCGAGGGGGCACGGCGAAAGCACATTCATGAACGCCGGGCCTTCGACCGAAAGAGCCTTCTGCGACTTCGTTATGAGGTCGTTCCAGTGGCTCGGGGACGCCTGAGCGACAAAGGGTATTCTATGCGCTACCGCTATCGCTGTCAAGTCTTTGGGATACTGCTTCTTGCCTATGGATTCCTTGCCTACCGGGGCCGTTGTCGTCTGCGAACCAAGTGGTGTGGCACCCGAACGCTGGACGCCGGTATTCATGTAAGCTTCGTTGTTATAGCACAGGTAGAGTATCCTGTGGCCGCGCTCGAGCATGCCCGAGAGCGACTGCAGGCCTATGTCATACGTGCCACCGTCACCGCCGAGGGCGACGAACCTGAGCTCGTCCTTTACCTTGCCGCGGTTCCTTAGCGACCTGTACGCCGCTTCGACTCCCGAAACTGTCGCCGCGGAGTTCTCGAACGCGCAATGCACAAAGCTCGAGTTCCAAGCGGTGAACGGATTTGGGGTAGTGGATACTTCAAGGCATCCTGTGGCACTTCCTACAACAAGCGGTATCTCCTGCGAAAGACCCATCTGCCTTATGATCATCGGGGAGGCGCAGCCCGCGCACATCCTGTGGCCGCCGGAGAGGAGCTCTTTTCTCTTGTTGAGTTCTTTTAAGTTTGCCATTAGTCCCTCACCCCCAGGTATGTCACAAGGTCTTTGGCCTTGCCGGTCTTGGCTATCTCGGCCAAGTCGCTGTATACCTTATTTATCTCGGCGAGGCCCATGTCGCGGCCGCCGAGGCCGTATATGTAATTGACTACCGGTGTATTCGACTTATTGTAAAGCCCGCCCCTGACCTCTTCGAAGAGCGGCCCGCCGACGGAATTCAGCGCGTCAGCGCGGTCCAGGACCGCCACCGCCTTCTTGTCCTTGAGGGCGTCAGCTATCTCTTCCTCGGGGAACGGCCTGAAGACGCGTATCTTGAGGATACCCGCCTTAACGCCTTTCTCACGCAGGTCGTCTACTACGGCGCGCGCCGTGCCAACCGTCGAGCCGAGGGCCACGATCACTATCTCGGCGTCCTCGAGCTTGTATCCCTCGATGAACTTGTACTCGCGGCCGCATATCTTCGAGAATTCCTTGGCCACATCAGCTATTACCTTCTTCGAGCCGCTCATCGCGCCGGCCATCTGGCGCCTGTGCTCGAAGTAATAGTCCGGGAGGTCAAAGCTGCCGAACGTCGTTGGTTTCTTCGGGTCGAGAAGGGTGTATTTCGGCTTGTATTCGCCGACGAACTTCTTGACCTCGTCGTTATCGTAGATATACATGTTCTCGATGGCGTGGCTGATGATAAAGCCGTCGTAGTTGACCACGACGGGCAGCAGCACGTCCGGGTTCTCGGCTATCCTTATCGCCTGCAGCAGGTTGTCATAGACTTCCTGCGCGTTCTCGGCCCAGAGCTGTATCCAGCCCGAGTCGCGGATGCCCATCGCGTCCGAATGGTCGCAATGTATGTTGATGGGCCCGGAAAGAGCCCTGTTGACAAGCGGCATCACTATGGGAAGGCGGTAGCTCGATGCTATGTAGACAACCTCCCACATGAGCGCGAGGCCCTGCGAAGATGTAGCCGTCATTACGCGCGCTCCCGCGCACGAAGCTCCGACGCACGCCGACATCGCGGAATGCTCGGACTCAACCAATACTATCTCTGTATTCGACTCGCCGTCGGCGACGAACTGCGCGAACTTCTCCATCAATGACGTCTGCGGCGTGATCGGATATGCCGCTACTACGTCAGGATCGATCTGTTTCATCGCGTATGCCGCCGCGTCGTTACCGGTTAACGCTAATAGTTTTTTGCTCATTTCTCTTCCTTGACCATTTTAACCGCGCCTACCTTCGGCGGGCACATCGCGGCGCAGATGCCGCAGCCTTTGCAATGTTCGTAATCGATACCGCAGACCTTCCCGTCCTTTATCATTATCGAGGAATCCGGGCAGTGTATCCAGCAGGTGTTGCACTGGATGCATTTTTCCTGCGACCAGACCGGCTTGAACGTACGCCACGTGCCGCTGTTGTACTTGGCGGCGCTGCCGGCATCCGGGATTATCCCGCCTATCACTACTTCTTTCCAGCTTGGTAATTTTGCCTTTTCCGTTTTTGCCATTTTATTCCGCCTTTACCTCTTTATAAGCCTGCTCTATCGCTTCAAGGTTGCCCTTGATGACCTCAGGCGTGAACTTTGACGCGAAACTCTCCTTGAATGTTTCCGTGAGGCTCTCGAGCTTTATCAGGCCCGTCGCCTTCAGCAGGGCTCCGACCATGGGCATATTCGGGATGTTGCGCCCGAGCTTCGCCACGGATATCGAGGTCGCGTCGACCGTGAATATCTTGCCGCCCTTGATGTCGAGCTTCTGGCGGATCTCCTTGGGCGAGAAGACGGTATTTATGACGAACGACGTATCGTCTTTCATGCCCTCGGTGATGTCTACCACCTCGATGAGCGACGGGTCGAGCACCACGATGCAATCCGCCGCCGTTATCGAGCAGTGGATGGTGATCGGCTTGTCGCTAAGCCTCGTGAAACTCCTGACCGGTGCACCCGTGCGTTCAGCGCCGAACTCCGGGAATGCCTGCAGGTTCTTTCCTTCGCGGAGGGCCGCCTCACCGAGCAACTTTGCCGCGGTTACAGCTCCCTGCCCGCCCCTTCCGTGCCATACTACTTCAGTTATACCTTTCATCTGCCTTCCTGTTGTTTAAATAATACGCCATCAACGACGAGGCCGAGAACAGGAAAAAATACGCGTTAAGCGCGCATCCCGTGACCTCACGCAAAATAAACGCCCTTCCCTCGAGGCCCAGATGCCTGAGCCCCTGCAGGATAAAAGCGTAGGATATCCAAACTATGAGCGATATCGCTATCGACAGAACAAAGACCAGCAGCAGGAGGCCTATGACGCTGAAGAACCTGCTCCCGCAAAAAGCCAGGCTCCTGCCTATTGACCTGAATACCCCCCTCTCGTCCGCGGCCGCTATGGCCCAGGATTCCGAGGTCAGGGTAAGGAAAACCGTAAAGACGATCACCATTACCGCCGCAGATACTCCAAGCACGGCGGATGTGACCGCGTAGTTGCCGTAGGTAGTCATGGCGCCAAAAACCAGCGCCACGCTCAGGAAACCGAGCAACCAGAACGGCAAGCTGAGAAAAATGCTCACGCCCAGCTGCCCTAAGAAATATCTTTTACAATTTCCAAAGAACCCTTTAAATCCGTTATGCCGGCCCTGTACCCCGCTCTTCGCGAATGCCTGTATGCCGGCAAGCAAATAATTGGCGCCGAGCGCCATAATAAGGAATATCAGCGCGGCTATCCCCCAGTCCCCCATGCTTTTGAGATAAGGAGGTATGTCCTCATTGGGAGCCGAGAAAAACCTTATAACGGTATTAAAGACAAAAATGACCGCTATTATAGGCCAACCTTTATGGGTTATGCTAAAACCCTGGCCAACCGCCCTTGTGACCCTCAAAAGGCCTCCTTAGGATTAAAACCGGTGGGTGTGA
>CAZAEH010000008.1:3696-54762 GCA_964484255.1 uncultured Planctomycetia bacterium | reverse complement strand
TATGCCGGTATATGACATCTCGCAATCGAAGACGTTCGCCTCCCTCCCGATCTTTTGCGGAGAATGCGAATCAGAATTGGAGATAAGCGAGTACTTGTCGAGCGCGCTTATCCTCCAGTTCATCGCCGGGTCCGATGAAAGCCCGGTCTCCAGGCAATGTATATTGCACGCCTGGCTGCCAAAGCATTCTTCTATGCTGTCAAACCCCGATACCGAACCGAAAGCCGAGAAATGCGGCGTCCATATATGCGCCGGGACAACCATACAATCAGGGCAGACATCGAGACAAGCCTTGACCAGGTCCTCGGCCGTCATATTAAGTATAGGCCGTCCGTCCGAGACCAGGTCCCCGTATCCGGACAGCACGGTATTGAGTTTCTCCGCCGTTGCGATATCCGGAGCAAAAACTATGTTATGGATCCTCTTGGACCTTCCCGCGGAATGGAAGTTGTTAAAGACCTCCGCGGTCAGCATAAAACGGGCCCCGCCGTATTCATACAACCCCTCAGGCCCTTGCTTAAGCTTTTCAGAAAGCTCGGAAAGCCAGAGAGGATGGGTAAAATCCCCGGTGCCAATGACCGATATACCTTTGATCTTTGCCCAACGCGCCAGTTCATCGGGATTCATCGATCCCGATGTAGCGCGGCTATACTTAGAGTGTATGTGGAGGTCAGCTATAAATTCCACTTCCAGCCGCCGTCTATCCTATAATATCGGGGAAAGAGCATCCTTGCCTGCATCCACGGCCTTCCCTGCGGGACTCCTGTGATAATCCACATAACCGAGGTTCTCCTTAGCCTTCTTCCCGTAATAAGATTCCGGGTATTTCTTCAGGACAAGTTCATAAAAATACTGGGCGTTATCCCAGTCCTTGTTCTTGAACGCCAGGTCGCCTGCAGCAAGCCAATCTTTGGCTTCAAGCTTTTCCTTCCCTGCAAGACCTATCGAAGGCGCGGCGCAACCCAATATGACCGACATGATGACCACAGATGCCGAGATCCTGATCAGCCTTAGACCCATTGAGTTCCTCCTTTTTAGCAAAATTTCCCGTTTTCGTATTTTATCTTACCGCCTACGATAACGATCGCCGCGGTGCCGGTAAGCTCCCTTCCGAGCAGCGGGGTGTTCTTCGACTTGGATTCAATATTTGAGATCTCTACCTTCCTTGTGCCGGAGGGATCAAATACCGTTATATCGGCATCTGCGCCTTCGGAAAAGGACCCTTTATGCTTCAGGCCGAGAAGTTTCGACGGATTCATCGATAATTTCTCGACAAATCCTTTCCAGTCCAGGACATTCTTCTTGACCAGTTCCATATACGACAGAGAGGCTGCAAATTCAAGGCCTATCATCCCTGTAGCGGCAAAATCGAATTCCACATCCTTCTCTTCCGCGGAATGAGGGGCATGGTCGGTGGATATCATGTCTATCGTCCCGTCGGAAAGGCCCTTTTTTATTGCCTCTACGTCTTCCTGCGTCCTTAGCGGGGGATTTACCTTTGCATTCGTATTATACCCCGAAACGGCCTCTTCGGTCAGGACAAAATAATGCGGACATGTTTCACATGTGACCGCTATTTTCCTCTTCTTGGCCTGCCTCACCGCTTCTACGCTCTCTTTAGTAGATACATGGGCTATATGCAGCCTGGCGCCGGAGAGCCGAGCGATCTCTATGTCCCTGGCTACCATGACCGTCTCGGCAGCACGCGGTATGCCTTTAAGCCCCATCCTGGTAGACAGGAGCCCTTCGTTCATTACCCCGTTCCTCGAAAGTGAGGGGTCTTCACAATGGGATATAATAGGCAAGTCGAACATCTTTGCGTATTCCATCGCGCGCCGGAGCACCTCAGAGTTTATTACGGGCTTACCGTCGTCGGAGAGGGCTTTCGCGCCTGCCGCGGATATCTGGGCCGTCTCGGTGAGTTCCTTCCCTTCGAGACCCTTCGTAACGGCTGCAACCGTGTATATATTGATCAGGCCGGCTTTTGCTGCTTCGGAATATATATACTCAACCACGCCTTTATTATCTACTACCGGATTGGTGTTCGCCATACACAATACTGAGGCAAAACCGCCTTTCAGGGCCGCCCGTGAACCGGTGATAAAATCCTCCTCATCCTCCCTGCCGGGCTGCCTGAAATGGGTATGCGAGTCGATGAGGCCGGGCAGGACGATCTTTCCCTTACAATCCACCTGTCTGGCAGCCTGGGCCTTCAGGCCTTTCCCCACCTGCGCAACTTTACCTGCTTTGACCAGGATATCGGCTTCGGAATCCAGGCCGTTGGCCGGATCTACCACGCGGCCGTTCTTGAGGATAATGTCCATTTTATTCGACCCTCTCTTTGACACCGGACAGCAGGTACAGTACGGCCATCCTGACAGCAATCCCGTTGGTGACCTGCTCGAGTATGACGGAATACGGACCGTCTGCAACCTCCGGGGTTATTTCCACCCCCCTGTTAATAGGGCCGGGATGCATTATAAGCACGTCCTTCTTTGCCATTTTCATCTTCCCCGCGTCCAGGCCGAAAGCCATCGAGTAATCCCTTATCGACGGGAAGAGGTTCTGGCCCTGGCGTTCCAATTGCATCCTGAGCATATTTATGACGTCCGCGCCTTCTATGGCCTCTTTTATATCATAGGTGACCTTTACGCCTAATTTTTCTATTTCCGGGGGCATCAGCGTCGCCGGGCCGCATACGGTCACTTTTGCGCCAAGTTTCGTAAGCCCCCATATATTCGACCTGGCCACCCTCGAATGGGCTATATCCCCTATTATCGAGACGTTCAGGCCTTCTATCTTCTTTTTATGCTCCTTGATCGTAAAGATATCGAGCAGCCCCTGTGTCGGGTGCTCATGCGATCCGTCACCGGCATTGATCATCGACGGGGAGACGGAACCGGCCAGCATGTGCGGGGCGCCGGAACAAGAGTGGCGCATTATTATTATGTTCACCTTCATCGCCTCGATATTCCTGGCAGTGTCTTTCAGGGTCTCGCCCTTTGTCAGGCTTGAGGCGCTGGTCTGGATATTTACTATGTCCGCGCTCATGCGTTTCGCGGCCAGTTCGAAAGAAGTGCGGGTCCTTGTCGAGGGCTCGAAGAAGAAGAGGACCACCGTCTGGCCGCGCAGGGTCGGGACTTTCTTTATGGGTCTCTGGGATATCTCCTTAAAAGAACCCGTTGTCTCAAGTATAAGCTCTATCTCTTCCGCCGAAAGGCTTTCTAAGTCCAACAGGTCTTTTTTCTTCCAGGTAGCAGTCACCTTAGTCCTCCTTTTCCGCGACGACAACTTCATCGACGCCGTCGGACTCTTTTATCTTGACCTGGACCGTTTCTTTCTGGGAGGTTGGTATGTTCTTGCCCGCATAATCTGCGCGTATCGGCAGTTCCCTGTGGCCCCTGTCGACCAGGACAGCAAGCTGTATGCTCTTCGGCCTGCCGAAATCTATAAGCGCGTCCAGGGCGCAGCGTATCGTCCTGCCTGTATACAGCACGTCATCGACAAGGACTATAACGCTTTCGTGTATGTCAAAATCTATCTCGGTTTTATGGACTACCGGCTGCTCTGCAACCGTAGTAAGATCGTCCCTGTAAAGCGTTATGTCGAGCGCCCCCACCGGCACCGCGCTGCCCTTAATAGAGCCTATCTTTGCTGCCAACCTTTGGGCAAGGATCGCGCCCCTTGTCCTTATGCCTACTATTGCCAGCTCCTCGACGTCCTTGTTGTTCTCGAGTATCTCATGCGCTATGCGCACAAGTGACTTGTCTATCTGCTCAGCATCCAAAACCTTGGCTTTTTCCTTTATCTTCATAAGCCGGACCCTCCAAGGCAACAAAAAAGCCTGTCACCGGCACTTTGCCGATTACAGGCAGTATGATAGTCTTCTATATGGTTATGGCACATCTTCCTCTCCTTTTCCGGCCTCGCTGGGCCAGATTAAAAGGTTGCTAAATGTTAAGGATATCACGCGATCGCCGGTTTGTCAAGACCCGTTTTTAATTTTTTACGGAAGGCCTGTAACCAAGGGAATCGGTTGGTATTGAGTTAAACAGCTTCGAAACGACCTCAAAACCCGGTTTCGGTTTCCTGTCCCAGGTAAGGATGCCCCAGTATTCCTCTATATGCTTGTCCTGGACGGACGGGTTCCCGCCTTTCCACCATTCGTCTGTCCATTCAAAGATGACTATCCCGGCAAGATCGTCCTCTGCGCTTTCGATCTGCGTCTTCAGGGCCTTGTCCTGTGAATCTTTCTTTACAAAAGTGCTGTATCCGGTCTCGGTTATGATTATAGGTTTCTTGTATTTCTTTGATATCTCCTTCATCTCCTTGACGGCCTTTACCGCCTCATCCCTGCCTCGCCAATTGAACCCGTGGCCGCCTATATAAGCGTTACAGCCGATGACATCCAGGAAATCAAACCCCAAATCATACCCTTTTACCTTCAGGATGTTGGCAGCCGTAACCGGACGGCTCTTATCCGCGGCTTTAACGGCAAGGTATATCTCCTTCATGAAATTATTCACCTTCTCGAAACCGTAACGGGGTACGGGGTTGCCGGGTTCGTCATAGCAGAAGGGGGCATCATTCCAGATCGACCACATAAGGATGCACTTCCTGTTCCTGTGCTTCTTTACGGCCTCTGTAGCCATCCTCTTCATCGCTTTAAGCTCGATATCGGAGGAGTAATCGGTGTAGGCGGACGGATAGACTACCTGCTCTATTATTTTGAGGTCGTATTTCTCGGCAAGGTCCAGCAAAGCGTCCGGGAACGGCTCGTAGGTCCTTATCGTATTTATCCCGGCGGCCTTCATCATCCTGAAGTCATTCTCGAAGACCGACAATGGGATCTTTGAAAAACAGCCGTCAACACCGGGCGGCAGGCCCGGCGCGCTTACGCCGTAAGCTATCCCTTTTATAAAGAACAATGATCCGTCGGCATATATCCTGTTGTCTTTTACGGTAACCCCTCTTTCCGGTATGTTCCTGGATATCAGTTGTTCAGGCTCTCCCGGCACTTTCTTGGATATGACCTTCTCGGTCCTCTCCCTTTCTTCTGCCG
The DNA here is from genome assembly GCA_964484255.1 of uncultured Planctomycetia bacterium. Classification (GTDB taxonomy): domain Bacteria; phylum Omnitrophota; class Gorgyraeia; order Pluralincolimonadales; family Pluralincolimonadaceae; genus UBA6215. Next base: position 49,700 of record CAZAEH010000008.1, on the reverse strand, counting down.
CCTTACGTTCAAGCTCCCTCTTCTTTTCCACTTCCTTTGCCCTAAGCTCAAGCTTAAGCCTTTCCCTGGCCAATTCCGCTATCTCTTCCTCGCTCGGGGTAGACATAGAGGATATAAGGTCCCTCTTGAGGGTTATTACCCCTGTCGGAATCTCTACCCTAACGGAGTCCGAGGTCTCCAGAACGACTTTCCCTACCACGACACCTCCGGCGGCCAGGACAACTTTCACCGGCTTGGAGGCTTTTATTTCCTCGAGGACCTTTAACTGGTCCTCAAGGTTCTTCTTGGAATCGACGACCCTGGCGAGCTCGGCATTAAGCTCATCCGTCTTTGCCGAAGCTTTCGTCAGGGCTTCTTCAAGCCGTGCTATCTCCTCAGGTTTCGCGAGTGCCTCGGCTTTTGCCGCCTCGAGTCTCTTCTCCAAGTCCGCCCTTTCCTGCTCAAATGAGCTTATCTTGGATTCGAGCTCGGTGCGGTTGAGCCGCAACTCTTCCATCGCCTGAGCAAGTTTTGTGCGTTCGGATTCTATAAGGGCAAGCTTTCTCTCGGTCTCTTTCCGGAGCGCTTCTTTCTTTAGCAACTCAACCCTTGTGACCGCCACCGCAACTGCAAGCAGTAATATTGCCACGGCGACGAAAAATGGCCTGAGCATAAGGAAACGCGCGTGGTTTACTATGCTTTTCCTTTCTTTCTCCGATATCTTCTCATAATAGACGCCTATGAAATATTTATTAGGGTGATGCTCCCGGATCTTCTTTATCCAAGCCGCTTCCGCGATGGCGTCGATCGGCCTGGTAGAAAACGGCATGTTTATCTGGAGGCGGAGCTTCGCGGATTTTTTGTTAAGCTTTTCGGCAAGTTCATCCTTGAGGTTGTTCACCTCAAGGCACATGCCTCCTTCGCTTACGTCCCGGGTAAAGGCCTGCTGGAATTCGCAATATATCTCTTTGTCATCGAGGCTGATGACCTCAAGCTCGACGGGGAATACAGTGTTCAGCCTTATATATCGCCTGCGCTCAATACCCGAACGGTGCTCTACCATGGCGGTTAGTCCTCGTTAGCGGCTATTTTCCTGTGCTTGCATATTCCACGTTCAGAGTTTTTCACGAAATCGACCATGCCCCTTGCCTCTTCGGCAGAAAAAACCAATTTCGATATCTCTTTTAGGGCCTGGGTGACATTAAGGCCTGAACGGTAAAGGAGCCTGTATATTTGTTTTATCTGGGCGGCAGCCTCGCTGCTTATGCCGGAACGCCGTATTCCTACGATGTTCAGCGAACACGTCTCGGAATCACCTTCGATAAGGGTATACGGAACGACGTCCTTGTTGACACGGGCCAACCCCCCGATCATCGCAAGCGAACCTATCCTGACGAACTGGTGTATGGTGACATTTCCCGATATAAAAGCCTTATCATCTACCCTGACATGCCCTGCCACGAGAGCGCCGTTGCATACGACCGTATTATTACCTATGCGGCAATCATGCGCGATATGTGAGAAACCCATAAAAAGATTATCGTCGCCGATCAGGGTTGAAGAACCTTCCTCAAAGCCGCGATGAACACTGCAATATTCCCTCAGGATGTTCCTATCGCCTATCTTAAGGAATGTCTTCTCTCCCTTGTATTTAAGGTGCTGCGGCGCGTGGCCCACTACGGCACCCATATGTATCTCGCAATCTTTTCCGATCGTCGTGCCTCCGGCTATATAGGCGTGGGCAAGCACGCTGGTGCCGTTTCCTATAATGACCCCGTCCTCGATAACCACATAAGGGCCTATTTCAGCATCTCCGATCTCGGCCCCTTTGCTTACCAGCGCGGTAGGGTGTATTTTAGACATTCTCGCTGCCTTCCTTCCGGTTAAACACTATAACAAACTCTCCCTTGGGGGTGTTCTTCTCAAAATGTGCGGCCACCTCGCTTGTTTTTCCGCGTAAGACTTCTTCGAATTTTTTGGTAAGCTCGCGCAGCACGGATATCCTTATATCGCCCAATATTTCAAGTATATCATATAAAGCCTTGGAAATGCGGTACGGGGATTCATAAAGTATGACCGTCCTATCCTCGCCCTTCAACGCCATCAGCCTTTTCCTGCGCGCCGCTGATTTGTTCGGGAGAAATCCTTCAAAAACAAACCTGTCGGTCGGGAACCCGGAAACAATAAGCCCGAGCACCGCTGCGCTTGGCCCGGGCACGCCGACAACTTTAATGCCGTTCTTGACAGCCAAGCTGATTATGTGGGCCCCGGGATCGGATATCCCGGGGGTCCCGGCATCGGAAACCAGGGCTATGTTCTTTCCCTCTTTAAGCAGGCCTATAAGATAATCGCCCTTGGTCACCTGGTTATGCTGGAAATAGCTTGTCATGGGCGTGGTTATGCCGTAATGGCTTGTAAGTATTTTTGTATGGCGGGTATCTTCTGCCGCAATAAGGTCAACTTCTTTAAGGGTATCTATTGCGCGAAGGGTTATGTCCTTGAGGTTTCCTATCGGCGTAGCTACTACGTTGAGTATGCCGTTTGGCATTTGTCTTATTCGACCGTTACCGATTTAGCGAGGTTCCTCGGCTGGTCGACATCCCTGCCTCTATATACAGCTATATAATACGCCAAAAGCTGCAGCGGCAGGACCGTCAACAGCGGAGAGAGCGCTTCTTCGGTCTTTGGTATATACAGGACGTCTGTCACGTGTTTCCTTACCGAAATATCCCCCTCGGTAGCTATGGCGATGACCTTTCCGTCCCTTGCCCGTATCTCCTGGATATTTGATATCATCTTGTCATAAGTATGCGATTGCGGGGTTATCGCGACCACTGCCATGTTCTTCTCTATCAGGGCAATGGGGCCGTGCTTCATCTCGCCGGCACCGTAACCTTCGGCGTGTATGTAAGAGATCTCCTTCAGCTTCAGCGCGCCTTCGAAAGCGTTCGGATAATTTACCCCGCGGCCTATATACATAAAACAAGGGAGCATGTAATACTTCTCGGCGCATTTTTTTATTGCAGAAGCCCCGTCAAGGATATCGTCCATATGCCCAGGCACCTGCTCAAATTCGGAAAGTATCTTCTTTAACTGCTTCCTGCCTATACGTCCCTTTGCTGCACCAATGTAAAGGGCCAACAGTATGAATATGGCAACCTGCGCCGTATATGCCTTCGTGGAAGCAACGCCTATCTCCGGACCGGCATGCGTATATATCACTCCGTCGGATTCCCTTACTATTGTAGAGCCCACTACGTTACATATCGATACCGCCTTTACGCCTTTCTTCCTGGCTTCCCTGAGGGCAGCCAGCGTATCGGCCGTCTCGCCTGACTGGCTGACCGCGATAAACAGCGTCTTGCGTGAATAGACCGGATCGCGGTACCTGAGCTCGCTGGACACGTCAACCTCAACCGGTATGCCTGCAAATTTTTCTATAAGATATTCGCCGACAAGCCCGGCATGGTACGCCGTGCCGCAAGCCGATATCATTATATTGTCGAACTCCTTGATCTCTTTCAGGGTAAGTCCTATTCCGTCAAGCCTGACCTTGCATTTGGTGATATCCATGCGAGCCGCAAGCATCTTATGTATGACCTTAGGCTGTTCATATATTTCCTTCAGCATGAAATGGGCAAAGCCGCCTTTTTCCGCCTGCGATATGTCCCAGTCTATGTTAGTGGCCTTCTTATGCGCTTTCCTGCCGTCAAGGTCGGTAATGGAGACTGTCCGGTCGGTCAGGGTTATGACCTCTTTATCGTCAACAAATATGACCTTTCTGGTCCTGTCCATTATCGCGGGACAATCTGATGCCAGGAAATTTTCCCCTTCGCCCAGTCCGACGATAAGAGGGCTTCCGTTCCTTGCGCCAACGAGTTTCCCGGGTTCCGACCTGTGTATTACGGCTATGGCATACGAACCCTGGGCATCCTTAAGGGCTTTCCTTACCGCCTCCTCAAGATTCCCATTGTAATATTCTTCTATAAGATGCGGCAGGACCTCGGTATCGGTATCAGAAAGGAACTTATGGCCTTTCTTTTGCAGGCGGCGCTTCAGGTCATCGCAGTTCTCTATGATGCCGTTGTGGACAAGCGCTATTTCTTTTTTGCAGTCATAGTGGGGGTGAGCGTTTATGTAGTTCGGTATGCCGTGAGTGGCCCATCTCGTATGGGCGATGCCAAGGCTCCCTGATAAGGGTTTTTTCTTAAGCCCGTCGTAAAGCTCCCTTATCTTCCCGGGCATTTTAAGGGATTTTATCCTGCCGTTCTCGAGAACGGATATGCCGGCAGAATCATAGCCCCTGTATTCAAGCCTTGAAAGCCCCCTTATCAGTATTGGGGCAGCGTCTTCCTTGCCTATATAACCCGTTATGCCGCACATCTTTTGTATACTATCCTGCCTCCGACCATAGTAAGCCAAACGTCGTATTTTGAGTCAAATACCGTTATATCGGCATCGAACCCTGGCTTCAGGCGCCCTTTTTTATTAAGGCCGAGCATCCTGGCCGGGTTTTCCGAAGCCATCCTTACTGCTTCATGAACGGGTATCCCGCCGAACTCCGCGGCATTCTTTACGGCATTGATCATCGTCAACCCGCTGCCCGCGATAGTGCCGTCCTTGAGCCTGTATACTTTGCCGTCCCATTTCGCCGGAAAAGTCTCGTCATCACGCAGGGAATCCGTTATAAGTACTATTTTGCCAACGCCTTTACATTTAAGCAAAAGCCGGAATGCCGACGGGCTCACGTGTTCTCCGTCAAGAATAACGGTCGCGCTGACCCTGTCATCATTGACCACAGCACCAACGGTTCCCGGTGCCCGGTGATGGAACTTGCCCATAGCGTTGAATACATGGGTAGCGCAACTTACGCCCAAACCTATGGCTTCGCTGGCTTCTTCAAAAGAGGCGTTTGTGTGCCCTATTGAGGCAATAATGCCTTTTGACACCAGTAATTTTATGGCCGCCCCGGAACCCTTGAGTTCAGGGGCTATCGTCATCAATTTCAGGCAACCTTTAGTCTTGCCTATCAGGGCCCTTAGTTCCCTGAGGCCGGGTCTTTTTATGGACCGTTTGTCCTGGGCCCCTGCAGCAGCCATGCTCAAATACGGCCCTTCAAGGTTTATTCCAAGCACCTTGGCCCCTTCCCGGGATCTTCCTGCATCAACCGCCGTCTTCACGGCGGAAGTCTTAAGCCCGGAGCAGGATATAGTCGCCAGGAACCCGGTAGTCCCGAACATTATATTGTTATACGAAACTTTTTTAGGGTCCCCGTAGACCTGCATATCTATAAAACCCGGCGAGGCAAAACATCCTCCCGCATCGATAAGCCTGTAAGCGCCCAATCCTGAAACGGGCTTACCGCTTATCCTGGCTATCTTCCCGCCTTTTACAAGGATCGAACCGTTCTCCAGGATGCCCCTGTCCGCCAATACTTTCGCATTAAAGATCAAAAAATCCATGCTGCTATTTCGACGAGACCATTACATTATCTATGTAAAGCACGCCTTCTTTTTTGTCGCACGTCATATCGTCAAAGGTAAATACCAACTCGCTCATGCAGGTCCAGTCCGTAACAGACCCAGGGTTCCTGGCCTCCTGAAGCGGGACGGATATCATTCTCCAATCATCGGTTATCCCTGAAAGATCATATGTTGCGCCTTCGCCTTTTTCATTCTTGATCTCTACTCTGAATTTTGTAGTAAAGCCCCTGGCGGGATCTCCCTTTATCAGGAAAACGATGCTGTCATACGGCGTAAGGTCCATATCGTCGAGCTTTATATAAAACCCGTTGAAGGCGGGGCCGGTAGTAGATACATCATAAGTTATTTTCATGACACGGCTCTCTTCGCTCCCCTTTCCTAACACGCCGTACAAAGATATCAGTTCAGTGGAGCAGCCTTGCGATACATCTAACGGGTTGGAACTCCATGTCCCTATGTCCGTTCCAAGGTCGCTATGGCCGTTGTTCTCGAAACTGGCTATCATCAGGTTAGACGCGGATGCGTTTCCCGCATATGCCGAAAAGAGTCCGGTAAAAACAAATAACAGGCAGATGGCTCTGGTCCTGTTTTTCATTAAGAAGCTCCTTTGATTATGGCGTCCCCACGGGGATTCGAACCCCGGTCGAGAGCTTGAAAAGCTCTTGTCCTAGTCCCCTAGACGATGGGGACGCATTGATTTGTCTGTGTTTAATGCGGAATGAAGATCAATAAATTATACCTGATAACCGACGTTTTGTCCATGCCTGAAAAAGGCTATTCTCCGCCATCCTCTTCTCCTGCCTCTTCTTCCGTTACCACAGAGGCTACCGAAGCTACTTTATCTTTTTCATCAAGCTTGATTATCCTTACCCCCTGGGCGGCGCGTCCGGTTGAGCGGATGTCTTTCACCGGGCAGCGGACTATAACGCCTTTGCCGGTTATCAGCATTATCTCGTCCTTATCGGAGACCGTCTTAAGGGCGACCGCTTCGCCGTTCTTTTGGGTGACCTTTATATTTATTATGCCTTTGCCGCCCCTGCTCTGGGTCCTGTACTCCTTTATCTGCGTCCTCTTGCCGAATCCGAGCGATGTGACCGTCAGGACGGTAGATTCCGGGTCGGCTACGGACATGGCAATTACCTCATCTTTCTTGCCGAGCGTGATGCCTTTGACGCCTTTCGCCGAGCGGCCCATGTCCCTTACCTGCAATTCCGGGAACCTGATCGCCTTGCCGTCCTTTGTGGCAATCAATATTTCGTTCTTGCCGTCGGTCATCTCCACGCCTATAAGCTCGTCGCCCTTTTCAAGGGTTATGCCTATTATCCCGCCTTTGCGCGGATGGCTGAATGCCTCAAGAGACGTCTTCTTGATGATGCCCTGTTTCGTCGCCATTATAAGGAAGTGTTCTGCCTTGAATTCCTTGACCGGCACGAACGCGCTTATGCGTTCGGCCTGCTGCATTTCGAGCAGGTTGACCATGGCCTTGCCTCTTGCCTGGCGGCTGGCCTGCGGGATGTCGTATACCTTGAGCCAGAGCACGCGGCCCTGGTTCGTGAAGAACAGGATGTATTCATGGGTCGTGGCTATGAAGAGGTGCTCTACAAAATCCTCTTCCTTGACGTCGGCACCGGTCACCCCCTTGCCTCCCCTGCGCTGCTTACGGTACGCTGAGACCGGCAGTCTCTTGATGTATCCGGTATTGCTTATAGTGATGACCACGTCTTCCTCGGCTATAAGGTCCTCTATCTCAAGGTCCTCGACTTCCCCGACGACATTGGTCATCCTTTCGTCGCCGTACTTCTCCTTGATCCTGTAGACCTCTTCCTTGACTATCTGGTAAATTTTCTTCTCGCTCTTCAGTATTGATTCAAGGTATTCTATCTTCTTTATAAGTTCAAGATACTCGGCCTCTATCTTCTCCCTCTCAAGGGCCGTAAGCCTGCGAAGCTGCATCTCGAGGATCGCCTGCGCCTGGATCTCGCTGAAACCGAATTTCTTGATAAGGCCTTCTTTCGCATCGGCCTCCGACTTGGATTTCTTTATGAGCTCTATTATCTTGTCAAGATTTGCAAGCGCTTTTTTCAGGCCTTCCAGTATATGGGCGCGCTCTTTTGCGCGGGCCAGGTCAAACTTGGTCCTGCGTATGACTATCTCCTTGCGATGCTTGATATAGCACTCGAGTATTTGCTTGAGGTTAAGGACCTTGGGCCTGCTCTCTACAAGCGCAAGCATGATTATGCCGAAAGAGACTTCCAGTTGTGTATGCTTGAACAACTGGTTCAGCACTATCTGGGCGTTCGAATCCCTCTTAAGCTCGACAACGACCCTCAACCCGTCCTTGTCCGACTCATCGCGGATATCGGATATCCCCTCTATCTTCTTATCCGTGACCAGCTGAGCAATGCTCTCTATAAGGTTAGCCTTGTTCACCTGGTAAGGTATCTCGGTAATGATTATCGATTCCTTGCCCGATTTCTGGGATTCGACGCTGGCCTTTGCCCTGATCTTGATAAGCCCCCGGCCCGTGGTATATGCCTGTTTTATCCCTTCGCGCCCGCATATTATGCCGCCCGTCGGGAAATCAGGGGCCTTGATTATTTTCATCAGGTCTTTTATGGATATATCGGGATCATCTATGACGGCGCCTACTCCTTCGGCGACTTCCGCCAGGTTATGCGGCGGAATATTGGTCGCCATGCCTACGGCTATACCGGATGAACCGTTTATGAGAAGGTTTGGCAGCGCGGCGGGCAGGACAACCGGTTCTTCAAGCGAGCCGTCGAAATTCGGCACGAAATCTACGGTATCTTTCTCCAGGTCCCCTAACATCTCGGAGGTTATGGCGGCCATGCGCGCCTCCGTATACCTCATAGCGGCCGGGGCATCGCCGTCTACGGAACCGAAGTTTCCCTGCCCGTCGGCAAGAGGATACCTGAGCGAGAAATCCTGTACCATCCTGGCAAGCGAATCATATATGGCTACGTCCCCGTGGGGGTGGTATTTACCGAGGACTTCGCCGACTATCCTTGCGGACTTTTTGTAGGGTTTCGAATGTTCCAGGCCCAGCTCGTTCATCCCGTAAAGTATCCTGCGGTGAACCGGTTTCAACCCGTCCCTGACATCGGGCAGGGCCCTTCCCACTATAACGCTCATCGCATACGAGATGTATGAATCCTTCATCTCGTCTTCTATATAGACCGGCACCACCTTTTCATTGCGCGCGTACATGTTCTGCTATGATCCCCCTTTTATATGTCCAGGAACCTTACTTCCGGAGCGTGCTTTTCTATGAACTCCCTCCTGGGCTCGACGGCATCCCCCATGAGGATAGTAAACATTTCTTCAGCCTCTACTGCGTCTTCCATAGCAACTTTTAAAAGCGTCCTCTTTTCCGGGTCCATCGTTGTTTCCCAAAGTTGCTGCGGGTTCATTTCCCCGAGACCCTTATATCTCTGTATGTTCATGCCTTTCTTGCCAAGCTCCCTGACGTACTCAAGGACTTCCTTGAGTGAGTTAAACTCTTCTGTGCCGTCATCTGAATCCATCCTGAACGGAGCTTTTGCTTTTTCCTTCGACTTTTCATCTGAGGGTTGGGAAAGGTAGTCAGAGGCGGAGAGATCAAGCTTTTCCAGCTTGGTAAGGCATTTTTCTATTTCTTCGGCTTCGTATATTTCCAGCAGGTCTATACCATTCCCGTTAGCCCCCTGCTTATTCTCTTCCTTTATCTCAATATCTTCACCGGCTTCTTCCTCTTCCTTCGCGAATTTGGCTAATTCGGCATCGTTATACAAAAACTGGTCTTTTCCATCCACTTTTACTCTAAAAATAGGCAGTTTTTTGGTCTTTTGGTGCTTGGAAGCCAGGTATTTTGCTAAATTTACACCCTTTTTCTCAAGACCGCCTGTCAGGTCTTCCAACTCAACAAGACTATTAAGCGTATCCCTGAGCTGCGCATCCGTAAATGCCTTTTTCTCTTTTACCCTGGTAAGTTTTAGGCCCTCGGAACCTAACTCCAGGAGCATGGAGTTCATCTGGGCTTCGGTCTGGACGTACTCTTCCCTCTTGCCTCTTTTGATCTTGTAAAGAGGCGGTTGGGCTATGAATACGTTGCCTTTTTCCAAGAGCGGCTTCATCTGTTTATAGAAAAAGGTCAATAACAGAGTCCTTATATGCGATCCGTCAACATCGGCATCGCACATTATTATTATCTTATTATACCGGAGCTTGGATATATCGAACTCTTCGCCTATCCCGCAACCTATGGCGGATATTATAGTGCGGATCTCGTCATTCGCCAGCACCTTGTCCAGCCTTGCCTTTTCCACGTTTATTATCTTGCCTTTCAAGGGAAGTATGGCCTGGAACCTGCGGTCCCTGCCCTGTTTGGCAGAGCCTCCGGCTGAGTCTCCCTCGACAAGATACAGTTCGCAGATCTCCGGGTCTTTCTCGGAGCAATCCGCGAGCTTCCCGGGGAGGCCGACCCCATCAAGGGCGCCTTTTCTCCTTGTGAGCTCCCTGGCTTTCCTGGCTGCTTCCCTCGCCCTGCTTGCAAGAAGGCATTTATCCGCGATCTTGTTTCCTACAGAGGGGTTCTCTTCCAGGAAAGAACTCAAAGATTCATTGACCATAGAAGCTACGAGTCCTTCTACTTCCGAATTTCCAAGCTTAGTCTTAGTCTGACCCTCAAACTGCGGATCGGGTATCCTTATCGAAACGACCGCGGTAAGGCCTTCACGGACATCATCGCCTGAAAGGGTTATCTCCTGGTTCTTAAAAAGGCCCTTGTTCTTGCAATATTGATTGATCACCCTTGTGAGGGCAGACTTAAAACCGCTAAGGTGAGAACCGCCTTCTATGGTGTTTATGTTATTGGCAAAAGAGAAGAGGTTCTCCCCGTACCCGTCGTTGTACTGGAGGGCCACTTCCATCTGTATCTTGTCCTTCTCCCCGCTGAACATGACTACTTTTTTGTGCAAAGGGTTCTTATTCTTGTTCAGGAACTCCACGAATGACTCTATCCCGCCCGCGAACTTAAAAGAGTTCTCCTTGTTCGTCCTTTCGTCCTTCAGGTCTATCTTCAGCCCCTTATTCAGGAAGGCGAGTTCGCGCAGCCTGTTTGAAAGAGTATCATAGCTGTATTCGAGCTTCCCGACGAATATCTGGTTATCCGGCTTGAACGTTATCCTGGTGCCGGTAGTCTTGGACTTGCCTACTATGGTGACCTTAGAGACAGGTTTGCCTCTCTCGTACCTTTGGTGGTATACCTTGCCTTCTCGGCGGACTTCGGCTTCAAGCCATTCGGAGAGCGCATTGACCACAGATACGCCTACGCCGTGCAGGCCGCCGGATACCTTATAGTTCTTGTGATCAAACTTGCCGCCGGCGTGCAGTTTTGTCAGCACGACTTCAAGGGCGGACTTTTTCTCCGTGGAATGTATGTCCACGGGTATTCCTCGGCCGTCATCGATGACCGTGACACTATTGTTCTTGTGGACAACGATAGAGATCGTTGAGCAGTGGCCGCCCATGGCCTCATCTATCGAGTTATCGACGACCTCGTAAACAAGGTGGTGGAACCCGCCTATGGCTGTGTCGCCGATATACATAGCGGGTCTCTTCCTTACGGCCTCAAGCCCTTCCAGGACCTGTATCGTTCCCGCGTCGTAACGTTCGCTTTTAGGCATTACCTATATCTCCCCTATCTTTAATTTAATATCCCTTACCGAACCTTCACCGAGGTCCCGGTTGATCTGAGACAATATCCGGATCTTGTCCATGGTTAACTTATGCAGCCATCCTGAAGAATCTACGTGTATTATTAACACGCCTTCCTTTATATCTACAGGTTTCGCATGCTTTGCGCTGTCCTCGCCAGCGGCCTTTGACCATGTCCTGCTAATAAGTACCGCATTTCTTGCCTTGCCGTCACCCAGGTCCCTGATAACAGCTTCCAGGGCCCGCGCTATAGGCACGGGGCCATCTTTCACTTTATTCCATCCTTACGGGAAGAACTATGTATACGTAATCCCCGCCTTCCGCCCTAAGAACACCTCTTTTATCCTGGCCTGCAAACTCAAAAACTATCTCCTGCTCGTTTATATTCTTAAGCGGGTCCATCAGATAGTTGGGGTTGAAGCCGATCGAAAGGTCCTCTCCGGCATACTCGCAATCCACGTCCTCGCGGGACTCGCTCCCGTCCTGCGAAGCTTTTGAAATTATCACCTTGTTCTTCCCGATGTCCAGTTTAATGGACTGGGAATCCGGCGTTGCCAACAGGCTCGCTCTTTTTACGGCCGCATAAAAATTATCCTTATTAACCGACATCTTATCCTGGCCCTGCTTGGGTATTACCTGTTCATAATTCGGGTATTCGCCCTCGATCAGCCTCGTGATGAGCAGGGAGCCGTCCAGCTCGAAAGCCACTTGGTTTTCACTGAATGATATATTCACGTCGCCATCATCCTTAAGTATCCTCATTATCTCCCCGACGGCTTTTGACGGTACTATGACTTTCCTTGAAAATCCGGGATTCTTTTGCAGGTCTTTCTCCACCATCGCCAACCTTCTCCCGTCGGTAGCCACTACCCTCAGTTTTTTATCGTTTACCGAAAAAAGTATGCCGTTCAGAACATACCTTATTTCATCTTTCGATATGGCAAAGGCTGTAGAGTTAAGTATGGATTTAAGTTGCTGCTGGGGGATGCTTATGGAATCCTTATCCGAAAGTTCCGGCACTTTAGGGAATTCATCTTTAGGCAAACCCATTATCTTAAAAACCGACTTTTCACATTTTATAACCACCTGATTGTTCTTTTTTGCCGAAATATGTATGTCACTATTGGGAAGTTCTTTTACTATATCACTTACTTTCTTTGCCGGAATAGAGATACTGCCGTCTTCTTCGACTGTTACGCCGGCCAATTTACAGATGATCCCTATCTCGAGGTCTGTGGCTATCAGTTTTATCTTATCTTTTGATGCTTCAAAAAGTATATTAGAGAGGATTGGTAACCCGCTTTTTTGCGATACCGCATTTTGCACGGTCTGCACACCTTTTTGCAGTGATTCACGTGTTAATTTTACTTCCATCTCTTCTCCTTATTATTTAATTAATAAATAACAGTAGTATTAGTAATGGTTGTTGAATTGTGTATATATCTGAAACTTATTTAAAAGCAGTGTGTTATATCCTTTTCTTTTTAAATAATTATACACAGCTTATACGCATATTAAGACTTTAACAAAAAACAGTGAAAAATAAACACAAATTAATCACAACAATCAACAGGTTATGCACAAGATATTAAAAAGCAACTTTTTATCAGACCCCTATCAAAGCGGTCAGTTTCCCTACAATTTCTTTTACTTTTTGGTCCTTTTTTAAGTCGCTCTCAACACTTTCGCAGGCATGCATTACGGTGGTATGGTCCCTGCCCCCGCATAACTCGCCTATCTCCGGAAGAGAATGATCAGTCAATTTCCTTATAAGGTACATAGAAAGCTGTCTCGGCATCACCATCTGCTTAGTCCTGCGCCTTCCTTTTATGTCGGATACCCTGACATTAAAATAGGCCGCAACCTCTTCAAATATCGATTCGGCTGTTATGCGCGACTCTTTTTCCTTGACCATGTCTTTAAGCACGGAACGAGCCAGGTCGGTGGTTACGCTCTGTTTTAAAAGGACGGCATTTGCCACAACCCTTTTCAAGGCGCCTTCCAATTCGCGTATATTAGATTTGATCTTTTCCCCTATATAGAAGATGACATCATCAGGCACATCTATATTTTCCCTTTTAAGTTTTTGGCGCAAAATAGCTACTCTTGTCTCAAAGTCAGGCTGGGATATGGAAACGATCAGGCCCCACTCAAAGCGGGATACGAGCCTTTCTTCCAAACCGTCTATTTCTTTCGGCGGCTTGTCCGACGACAGGACGATCTGTTTATGAGCATCGTGGAGGGTGTTAAAGGTGTGGAAAAACTCTTCCTGCGTGGACTCCTTACCTGCGATAAAATGGACATCGTCTATGAGGAGGACGTCTACCCCCCTGTATTTCATCCTGAATTTATCCGTAGACCTGTTTTGTATCGCCTGGATAAGCTGGTTAGTGAATTGCTCGCTGGTTATGTATACCACTTTCATATTCTGGTTCTTTGCTGCCACGCAATGGCCTATAGCGTTCATCAAATGCGTTTTGCCCATTCCGGCTTTGCCGTATATGAAGAGCGGATTGTATGCTTTTGCGGGAGATTCCGCCACCGCGAGCGCCGCGGCATGGGCCATCTTGTTACTCGGGCCGACAACGAAATCATCGAAGGTGTAAGCGGGGTTGAGGCCCAGGTTATTTTGTACCCCTTGTTTTTTCTCCGAGGATTTTGCCTGAGGACGCGGTTTTTGTTCGGCTGATTTTTCGGGTTCCGCCTGTAAATATGTGAAATCTATTATCAGGGTCCGGCCGGATGCGCTGTTTAGCGCAGCCTTTATAACATCAAGATGATGCTCCAACAGCCAGTCTTTGAAAAAACTGTTCGGCACCTCCAAGGCCAAGGTGCTGCCGGATATCCCGGCGCCTTTGGTGGGTTTAAACCAGGTCTCGAACGTTTGGGGGTTTACTTTTTCCTTGATGAGGTCTTTTGCTTTATCCCAGACCTCTTCGGCATTCTTTGTATTATCCATCTATACCGCTGAAAGTTATTCACAATTTATTCACAGGAGCCCGATCCCGAAAAACACCGCTTTCCAGGCAAAATTATAGCAAAACAAGGCCCTTTTTGCAAGAACTTTTTGCCTTGACTAAGCCGTCAATCGTGGTATAATTTTGCTTTAACTTATAAGGAGAAAAGGATGAAGAAGAATTTAACCCTTAAATCGAACCTCAAGAGGAAACGTACGCACGGTTTCAGGAAAAGGATGTCGACCCAGGAGGGCCGCGCGACACTCAGGAGGAGACGCCAAAAAGGAAGAAAGCGTCTTAGCGTATAAATAAGCCATGAAGAGGTTCTCCCTAGCCAAACGCGAAAGGATAACCAGGACAGCCGAGTTCAGGACTTCCCTCAAGAAGAGCGTTTTTTCTTCCGGTAGATCCGTAAAAATAGGCGTGTCCCCGAACGGCCTTGATCACTCGAGGATAGGAGTTTCGCTAAGGAAGGAGAACTTCAGGCTTTCCGTAACGCGGAACAAGCTTAAAAGGCACATTAAAGAGATATTCAGGCTTAATAAGGATGGTTTTTCAAAGGGTTACGATATAATATTCATAGCCCGCGCTCCAGCCGCGAAAATGGATTACAGGCAATTGGAAGCCGACCTTTTGGGGGTGGCGTCAAAAGCCCGCGTATACCGAAACGACCGATGATCAAAAGATCCCTGATAGCCGTAATTAATTTTTATCGTAACTATTTATCTGGATATAAGTTACGTTGTTGCAGATATTATCCCTCCTGTTCGGAATATGCTGTGGAGGCTATAGAGAAAAAAGGGGCCTTAAAAGGGCTTCTTCTCTCTGCGTTCAGGATAATCAGGTGTAACCCATTCTCCAAAGGCGGATACGATCCGGTAAAATGAACATGAATACGGAAAAACGAGCTCTTTTAGCGATTGTGCTGTCCATGGTCATTATAGTCTTCAGCCCTTTTGTGCTGACGAAATTCTTCCCGGAGATGAAGAAGCGGCAAGTATTGCCCGAACCCGCAGCCAAAGAAACGGTCCTTACGGCTCAAGAGCCTGTCGGGCAGCAGACTTCGGACGAGCCCTTTCCTCTTGCGCCGGCAACGAAGATCGCCGACGACAAAACCGTAGTTTTTGAGACGGACGATTACAAAATAGATTTTACAACGGCAGGCGGAGCAATAAAAAGCATAGTCCTGAAGAAATTCCCCGGCCAAGAGGGGCAACCCCTGGTCCTTTCGCAATCCCCCGATATCCAAAATTCCATTTTTTATGCGTATTGGGCATCAAAAGAGATTGGGAATGCCCCGTTCCTGTACAGAGTCTCCGACGGAAGACCGGTTTTTACGGCAAAATCTTCCGACGGGCTGCTCTTACAGAAAGAGTATATATTCCACCCCGACAGCTATGCTATCGAGCTCAAGCAAACAGTTACCAACAGCTCCTCCCAGCCCAGGCCGATGAGGTATTCAATAATTGCGGGCAGCGGGATCAATAATTTGTCTAAGCAGGATGAGATGTACGTCGAAGTGGTCAGTAACGTTGACGGCAAGATTACCAATAAGAACAAGAAATCTATCAATAAAGAGATCGACTGGGACGGCAGGCAGGTAAACTGGGTTTCCATGAAGAACCGCTACTTTTCCATTATAGTAAAACCGCCTGAATCTTTTAATAAAATATCATCTAACAAGTTGCAGGACAATGTGTTACAAACAAAGATTGAATCAATGGAATTTACGGTTGGGCCCAATGCATCTGTTACGCAGAATTTCATTTTATATGCCGGCCCTAACGATTACGACAAGATCAGCGCATTGAAGATGGGCATGGAGGACTCTATTTATCTCGGCTTTACGGGAAGCATCGGCAGGATATTGTTCATGATCCTAAGATTTTTCCATAGCCTGGTAAAAAATTGGGGGCTTGCGATCATAGCACTCACCGTCTTTATCAATATCCTTCTCTTCCCGCTTACATATAAGGGTATTAAGGCGATGAAGCAGATGCAGGCTCTTCAGCCTAAAATGGAGGCTCTCAGGAAGGCCTATAAGGATAACCCCCAGAAGCTTAACAAAGAAACGATGGAGTTATACAAGAAATATAAGATCAACCCGATGGGAGGCTGCCTTCCCATGCTTCTGCAGATGCCCGTGTTCTTTGCTCTTTACCAGGTGCTTATGAAGTCGACAGATCTTAGGGGCGCATCATTCCTCTGGATAAAAGATTTATCCATGCCGGATAGGCTGGTGGTTCTTAATGGACATATCCCCTTATTAGGAAATGAGTTAAATATTTTACCTATCCTTATGGCTGGAGCAATGTTCTTGCAACAGAAATTATCTGCTCCCCCATCCTCTTCTAGCGATCAAGTTGTCCAGCAGCAGAAGATGATGGCAGTGATGATGCCAGTGTTATTTGGGTTCTTGTTCTACCGCCTTCCTTCGGGATTGGTCATGTATTGGCTTACCAATACCATTTTAACCGTAACGGAACAGGAACTGTTCCTGAAAAAGGAAATGTTCCACGTGGAACATTCCGAATAGGAACAAAAAGGCAGCGCAATGAAATCAATAGAAGTCGAAGGCAAAAACACGAAAGAAGCGATACGTGCAGCGCTCGAGAAATTAGGTGTCACCCGAGATAAAGTCCAGGTTAAAGTACTTTCCGAAGGCCACCATGGCTTATTTGGGATGAGCGGATTAAAACTGGCAAAAGTAAAAGTAACCCTCAAAGAAGATACCCACCATCAACACCATAAATAACGATTTTAAGGCCTATGATGTAATAGTTGTAGGCGGAGGCCATGCAGGCTGCGAATCGGCCCTCTGCGTGTCAAGGATGGGCCTAAAATGCCTTCTTTTAACCATGAGCCTGGACAAGATTGCCGAAATGTCTTGTAATCCGGCTATTGGCGGCCTGGCTAAAGGCCACATGGTAAGAGAAATCGATGCCCTTGGCGGAGAAATGGCCAAGGTTGCGGATAAGACCGGCATCCAATTCCGTCTTTTAAATACAAAGAAAGGTCCCGCCGTCCAAGCCCCAAGAGCTCAGTCAGACAAAAAGCTTTATAAGCAAGCAATGAGGCGCGTACTTGAGAGCCAACTCAATTTAGATCTTAAACAGGGAATCGCCGGAGAGATATTAGTTGATTCTGGCCGAGTACGTGGGATTAGATGTGAAGATGGCCGGGAGATATCCTCAAGCGCCGTAATTTTAACTACCGGGACATTCCTTAACGGGCTTATACATATCGGGGAAAAGTCTTATCCGGCAGGGAGATTCGGGGAAGCACCTGCGGCAAATCTCTCCAACTCTTTATTATCATTAGGGATTGAAATAAAAAGGTTAAAGACCGGGACGCCCTCCAGGCTAAGGAAAGGATCGATAGATTTCTCTAAGACTGAGATACAGCGCGGCGACCCGGACCCTGTACCTTTTTCGTTTTCCACAAGCAGGATAGGCCTGGAACAAATCCCATGCCATATTACCTATACCAATAAGACAACGCATAAGATCATTCTGGACAATCTTGACAGGTCGCCCCTTTATAGCGGTAGGATAAAAGGGGTCGGTCCGAGATATTGCCCTTCGATCGAAGACAAAGTTGTTAGATTCGGAGACAGGGAACGCCATCAGATTTTTCTTGAGCCTGAAGGCCTTGATTCTGTAGAGATCTATCCTAATGGTATCTCTACCAGCCTACCCGAAGACGTACAAATATCTATGCTAAGGTCAATAAAAGGGTTAGAAAATTGTGAAGTTATTCGTTTTGGTTATGCGATCGAATATGACTTCTGCCCGCCTACGCAGCTTAAGCCTACGCTTGAAACAAAAGCAATTGAGGGACTTTTCTTAGCCGGACAAATTAACGGTACATCAGGCTATGAAGAAGCCGCGGCCCAAGGATTGTTGGCAGGGATCAATGCTGCATTGAAGATCAGGTCGAAGGATCCGGTAATCCTTTCAAGGTCTGAAGCCTATATAGGGGTCCTGATAGATGATCTGGTGACAAAAGGTACGAACGAGCCGTACCGCATGTTTACTTCAAGGGCCGAATACCGGCTTTTGCTTCGTTATGATAATGCAGACACAAGGTTAATGGAATATGGCCACAAGCTTGGACTTATATCGGACACCGCAATCGAAAAATTACGCGATAAAAAGAAAATGATAGAACATGGGGTGACGGTTTTAACCAGGAACCGTACCGCAGATATTGGCGGTTATCCCGAAGAAGTAAGACGTCAGATAGAGATCGAAGTCAAATACGCAGGCTACATCGGAAGGCAGATCAAGGAGGCTGCCCGCCTGGAAAAGCTTAACAGCGTAAAGATCCCAGGATCTTTGGATTTTAAGGCAATTAAAGGGTTGCGCAGGGAGTCGCAGGAGAAGTTCGAAAGGATACGTCCGGTCTCAATAGGCCAAGCCTCGAGGATATCAGGGGTTTCTCCGTGCGACTTGTCGCTTTTGTATGTATATATTGAATCCCTCCGCGAAAGAAAATCTTGACAAAAAAATTAGCCAAGATTAAAATATGTTCCACGTGGAACAATGGCAAAGATAATATCTGTCTGTAACCAGAAGGGCGGCGTAGGCAAGACCACCACAGCGATAAACCTCGCTTCATTTATCGCATTGGCGGGACGCAATGTATTGGTAGTAGATTGCGATCCGCAGGCCAATGCGACCTCAGGTCTCGGTATAGACAAAAAACAGGTCAAACAATCGATCTACGATGTCTTAATTAATGGTAAAGAAATTTCACAAGTAATTGTAAATACTAAAGTTACAAATCTTTATCTTATCCCTTCCAACGTTAACCTTACAGGCATGGAGATTGAACTAGTAAATGCAGAGGGTCGCGAGTATCACATGAAGCAGGCCCTTGAGCACATAAGGCCTTCTTTTGATTATATCATCCTTGATGCTCCGCCGAGCCTCGGCTTGCTTACCATAAATGCGTTAACCTCTTCAAAATCTGCGCTGATCCCGTTGCAATGCGAATATTACGCGCTCGAAGGATTGTCGCAATTGTTGAACACGATAAACCTTGTCAGGCAAAATCTCAACCCCTCACTGGAGATAGAAGGCATACTTCTTACCATGGCGGATTTCAGGACCAAGCTTACGGACGAGGTGATCAAGGAAGCAAGGAACTATTTTGGGGAAAAGGTGTATAAGACGGTTATACCGCGTTCAGTAAAATTGGGCGAAGCGCCGGGATTCGGCATGCCGGTAGTTATGTACGACAGGCATTCGCAGGGCGCGCGCAGTTATTATGAATTTGCCAAAGAGTTCCTCGGGATGGATTTCCCGTTGGAGATCAATACAAAGCAAGATAAGGAGATCCCTGATGGAGAAGAGAGTATTAGGTAAAGGGCTCAAGGCCCTTATTCCCGACGACGTACCAAAGAGCTCAGAGGCAAGAGGTGCTGTGCAGATCGGCGTCAACGAGATTGCCGCCGGAAGATTCCAACCCAGGGAAGTATTTGACCCGGAGAAATTACGCGACCTCGTCCAATCCATCAAGGAGAAGGGCCTGATACAGCCCGTCGTTGTCAGGCCGAGAGGCGACGGTTACGAACTTATAGCGGGGGAGAGAAGGCTGCGAGCGGCAAAGGAACTCGGGATATCCCACGTGCCGGCCATAATCAAGGACGTGAAGGACGATGAGGCTCTCGAGATAGCCCTTATAGAGAACATACAGAGGGACGACCTTAATCCGATAGAAGAAGCCAAGGCCTACCAGAGGCTTGCCGACGAGTTCTCTCTTACACAGGAACAGATATCCGAAAAGGTGGGCAGGGACAGGGCCTCGGTATCGAACACGTTGAGGCTCCTTAAGCTTCCGGAAAAGGTAAAAGAAGAAATCTATCTTGGCAGGATATCCATGGGCCACGCAAAAGCTATCCTTACCCTTGACTCGCAGCAGTCCCAGATGGACCTCTGCCTGAGAATAATCAGGAGGGGCTGGTCGGTAAGGGAAGCGGAGTATTTCGTCAAGAGAAAGATCGTCGGAAATGCGCGCCCAGCGCGCCCCAGGAAACACGCCACAGAGATAAGGACGGTAGAAGAAGAGCTGCAGAGGATACTCGGCACGAAAGTCACGCTGCTCCACCGGGGCAAGCGGGGCAAGATAATGATCGAATATTACTCGAACGACGATCTCGAAAGGTTATTGAATATCTTTAGACACAGGGCATGAAGATACTTTTCGTTTCGAGAGCTTACCCGCCCTCTTTCGGCGGGATAGAGAACCAAAACTATAATCTCTCCCTTCGGCTCTCAAAATTGGCGCAAACGACCGTTATTATTAATAAGTTTGGGAAATTATTCCTTCCGGTATTCATCCCGTATGCTTTTTTGAAAGCGCTTGTACTTAATGCTTTCGTAAAATACGACGGCATAATCCTTGGGGACGGGATACTCTCTGCTGTAGGATGGGCGCTAAAGTTTTTTACTCCATTGCCGGTTATCTGTATAGTCCATGGGCTTGACATAACTTATAAGAACCCGGTATATAAAAAATTTTGGGTAGGAATTTTCCTGAAAAGAGCCGATAAGCTGGTTGCCGTTAGCACCGCAACCGTAAAAGCGGGGATCGAAATGGGATTGCCGGAAGATAAGTTCATTTTTATCCCGAACGGCGTTGATCTAAACGGGCTTCCCGGTATTTACGGGGAAGCGGCGTCGGTTACCGGAAAAGCAATTCAAGACAAGAAAATCCTGCTTTCAGTAGGGAGGCTGGTAAAAAGAAAAGGGTTCTCCTGGTTCGTGCGCAACGTGATGCCTCGATTGGAAAGCGATATCGTATATATCATAGCCGGAAAAGGCCCTGAAAAGGCTGAAATCGCGGATGCCGCGAAAGAATCGGGCCTAGGGCAGAGGATAATAATGACGGGACATATATCGGATGCCCAAAAGAAGGTCCTTTTAAATGCCTGCGATATATTCGTTCAACCGAACATTAAGATCGACGGGGATATGGAAGGGTTCGGCATCTCCGTTCTGGAAGCAGCTTGCTGTGAAAAACCTGCGGTAGTTTCAAGGATCGAAGGCTTGCAAGATGCGGTTAAAGATGGTGTAAACGGTTTTTTTGTTGAGCCGGGGGATGCGGAAGGATTTATCCGCA
This sequence comes from uncultured Planctomycetia bacterium, assembly GCA_964484255.1. Classification (GTDB taxonomy): domain Bacteria; phylum Omnitrophota; class Gorgyraeia; order Pluralincolimonadales; family Pluralincolimonadaceae; genus UBA6215. Next base: position 28,441 of record CAZAEH010000008.1, on the reverse strand, counting down.
CTATTAAAAGGTTATTTGCCGATGAGCCGGGCAGGATAGCCGCCGGGAAAAGGGCGAAGGAATATGTTACCGAAAATAACGACTGGGATGATATAGCCGTAAAATATTTGCAGGCTGCCAAAGCTTTGGCGTCCGGCGGTTAGTCCAGGATCCTGACGATCTCTTCTCCCCAGTCCCTATCGAAAATCTTTTTACGTTCCGCGCATAATCGTTCCAATAATTCCTTGTAAGAAACGTCTGCGGTAAACTTCCCCAGTTTTTCCGATAACTCACCGGGCCGCAACGGATCGAACATCAGTTCTTCATGCCCCAGTATTTCGGGGATCCCGCCTACACGGCTTGCTATACATGCGGTCCCTACAAGCAGCGATTCAATAAGTACGAGAGGGCAATCGTCGTGCGTTGACGGCAACACCAGTAAATCCGCGGACTTTATTATATCCAGCGCATCTTTTCTTTGCCCAAGGAAGAAAACTTTTTTGTCTATCCCGGAAGAATGGATGTACGACCGCAATTCTGCTTCTTGGGGACCGCTGCCCACGACAAGGAGGCGTGCACTGACAGCTCCTTTGGCGGAAGAGAATTCGCTTAACAGGAAACGGATGTTTTTCCGCGGTATCAACTGGGCAACGCAAACGAAAACCATACCGCCGGAAGCAGGGCCTACAAGGGTTTTTATATCGATATCGACCGCTTTGGACACCCTGTCTCTCGGAACATAATTGTAAAAGACCTCAATAATTTTTCTTGTTCCATAAAAGCGCATAATTCGCCGTTTCAGGTCTTCAGAAACCGCAAAGATACGGCTTGCAGCGAAAATACCTATCTTGCCGTATAAGAAATAAATGCCGGATATGACGGGGTTCAGTTTCTTGCTTTTTGCCAGGGCCTCAATATAGCCGCCTATCATAAGTATTATTTTTTTCCCCGTGAATATCTTAGCAGGAAAAGCAAGAGCGGCAAATTCTTCGTTAAAAAGAAGTATTTTGTCCGCATCGGACCTGAGCGATACATACAGTATCTGGAACGGAGCCAGGGCGTAAAACAAAGAATTGAACAGCAACTCATTTCCGCAAAAAAAAGGGAAGCGGTGGAAGATCAAGCGTTCATTCTTTTCCAGGGGGAACGGCTTGGAAGATATATAATGGACAACGCCCCCGCGTGAAAGCACGGCCTCGACAGTCCTGATAAGCTGAGTGAAAGAACCGCTGTTTTTTGGGGAAGTATAAAGCGTTATGATTTTCATTTGATCTAAAAGTTGTCCCCGAAGATTTTTAATTTACGGAAGATTTTCCTGATAGTTTCTCTCGGCATTACCCTGAAAATAAACGCAAGAAGACCGCCGCATAAATGATCGTACGGCATGTAGGAGGGGTATAAACCCTCTTTTAGCAAGAAAGAATTCCCGTGGGCCCATTGGCCCGGTCCTGTTTCTGTGCACGAATCAAGGATATTCCTGAATTCCGGGAATATGCGTTTTTTGTCGAATTTTTCTTTTGCGGTCCAGTAAGCGTTATCCCCGAGTTGCGCGAGACGGTTCTTTTCCATGCCGGCTATGTTGCCGATCGCGTCAGCCATTGAGCGCATGTCCCCTATCTCGAAATAAAAGCCGTTCTTGCCGTATTCTATTATAGACCAGCTTCCGCCCGTATCCTTTGTAACGCACGGTATAAGCTTTCTTGCCATTGATTCGATAAGGCTCAAAGACTGGCCTTCGTAGCCCGAAGGAAGCACAAAGACGTCATATTCGGATAATTTCTCTAGCATGTCAGCGTGCGGTAACTCGCGATGGAACGAAACCCTGCCGTCGGAATCCGCCATTCTCATCATGCGAATGAGACCCCCTTTATCATGGCCGTTGCCGTAAATGTCGAGCCGGAAATCAACGCTTGCGGATTTAAGATGTTTAACAAGGTTGACCAGGTCGAATATATTCTTTTGTTTTTTGACTATCCTGCCGAAATATATCAATCGCACCGGCCGGCAGGAATAATCCTTTTCAAAGGCATCGGGGATCGTTATGCCGTAAGGGAGATAGAATATATCGTTCTTCCTGGAGGGTATGCAACTCGACAGTTTCTTTTCGCAGGTTTTACTTACGGCTATGAACTTCGATATGGCCGATTCATACCACGACAGGGGGTTGTAATATTCCCTTACGCTGTCGGAATGGCACGTCCCGAGGCAGTATAATTTATAGCCTTGTTTCCTCAATTTGGCGCATATGCCGTATACCTGATGCCTCCAGTTCGGGATCACTATTGCCGGGGCCGACCGCTTTAAATACTCCTCGAGCCTATCCCATGAGGTAATGGCCAGGTCAATTTTTTCGGTCCCGCCGAAATTTTTATAGTCGCTTATCGCGATAAATTCATATTTTTGGTCGCCGGCCAGAAATGATTTCAATTCCAGCAGCCAACTGTCGACGCCGCCTATCATGACGCCGCCTGCCCAGGTTATGACTTTTATTTTATTAGGCATTAAAGCCTGCCCTCGGTTGTTATATTATCAGGCTAGCTGTTTTGCGAGTACTTCCGTATTATATCGTTAGGTGCCCCATCCGCGACGATCCTGCCATTGTCCATCCATACGGCACGCGTGCAAAGGGCTGTAATTACTGATGACTCATGGGAAGTCAATATTATTGTCTTTTGCTCCTTTTTAATATCGGACAATTCGTCCAGGCATCTTTTCTGATAGGTCAAGTCCCCCACGGCAAGGACTTCATCGATCAGCAGTATGTCCCCCGGGACGTTAATGGCGGTAGAGAACGAGAGGCGGGAGACCATCCCGGATGATAACTTTGACAAAAGCATATCAAGATGTTCGGGGATGCCTGCGAACGATACGATCTTTTCTAAAAGTCTTTTCTTTTCAGCTCCCCTGACACCGAAAAGCGAAAGGAGAAGAAGTATATTTTCTCTTGCGGTGAGGGAATAATTTAAGGCTCCTTCCACATTCATTACAGGTATAACCTTGCCGTTAACCCTGATATTGCCTTCGCTTGGCGCAGTTACTCCGGCCACCAGCCTTAAGAGTGTTGATTTACCGGCCCCGTTCGACCCGATAAGCCCGAGGGCTTCGCCCTTTTTGATGCTCAATTCAATGTCCTTGAGCGCCCAAAAGAACTCATTGTTGAATAAGTAATAGTTCTTGCGCGTATATTTTTTAGATACGCCCTTCAACTCGATTATGTTCATAATGATATTATGTCCGCAAGGTTCTTTTCGTTCTTTTTGAATAACCAATACCCAAATACCAGCAGCAGCGCGGATATTACCGCTGCGGTCCCAAGATAAATTGCGTCGGGCGGCTGATTGTGTAATAGGGTTTTTCTGTAACTGTCTATTATTCCGGCCATGGGATTCAGCAGGTAATAAGGCCTGAGTTTTTCCCCCACCATGCCCAGTGAATACCCAACAGGGGAAGCCAGCATCCAGACCTGGACTATGGCGGAGATCGCGCTTTGGACATCGCGGAGATAGACATTAATGACGGAAAACAGGATGGATATCCCGACGATAAAAACGATATGGACAACAAGGATCAACGGCACGTATAGTGAGTTGAAACCGATCCTGTATCCGAAGGCAACGTAAACGACAGCGAACAAGGCACATGATATGATAAAATCGGAAAAAGTCGCAAGAATAGACCCGAGTATGATGGTTATTTTGGGGAAATTCATCCTTGTTATAAGGTTATAATTGGAGTTAAGGCAATTCACGCTGAAAATGAGCGATGAAGCGAAGAACGTCCACGGGACTAATGCGGTAAAACAAAAAAGCGGATACGGGACGCCTTCGGACGGCAATTTTGCGACGCGGAAAAAAACGACAGTGAAGATGGCCATCATAAGTAACGGGTTCAATACCGCCCAGGCGGAGCGCAGGTAGCGTTGTTTATAGCGCTGCTTAAGGTTAGTTACGGCAAAAGCCATGATAAGCTCGTTCCAGTTTATCAGGCCTTTTATCGCTGAAATCACCATGGACTGTCCCCGCGGTATCTTTTATACATAGAGAACCCCGTTCTTTATGCTTCCTGTTATCGTACCGGCTATGAACGCTCCTTCTACCAGGTAAACGTGCAACTTGTTTAACAGGAACTGCCCAACCGATCTTGACGGAGGACCGGGGGAAAAATATCCTCTTGCAAGGTAAAGAAGCAGTAATGCGATCCCGGCCGAGGGCAGCAAAAAGCATAATACCATTATAACGTTTACAGTCTCAAATGTTTTGAAGCGCAGCAGTGCGGTGACCGGGAACCGGTGAAAATGACAGTATTTTTCAAAAGGCAGAGCCAGTATGAGCCGGTTCCTGAAGTAATCCTTAAGATTTACAGTGTCCCATTTACCGCATTCGTAATATTTTGACATCAATGCGCCGACCGTTTTCCGTTGTTTATGATAAACGACGACATCCGGGCTCTTACAAATCTTATAGCCATTCGCGAGGATTTTCATGCTCATGTCATGGTCTTCGCCTGCCCATGGGAACTTCGGGTCAAAGCCGCCAAGCGCCTTAAATACGTCTGTTTTTATCGCCCCGCAGTCGGAACGAAAAATTGTAGAGAAATCCAGCGAGGAGAAGGTCCTTTCTTTGTGCGGTGATGTCTCGTAGCATTTTTTATAGTAATCTGTCAGTGTCGCGAATATCCCGCGCTCAAATACGGGTATAGCTTCGCCTCCGACGGCAGAAACCGACGGGTCCTTATCGAGGCATTCAGATATTTTTTTAAGGAAGGAAACCGTAGCGATGCAGTCACTGTCTATAAATACGAGAATATCGCCTTTTGCTTCAGCCGCGGCCTCGTTCCTCCCTATGGCAGGGCCCTGTTTTTCTTTATAGATATAACGTATGTTATCGTGCACGGAGAATTCCGACCTGACCGTCTCTTCGGTCGCGTCATTTGAACCGTCATCGATAATGATTATCTCATAGCAATTTTTAGGATAATCTTGGGCCAGCAACGACCGCAGACAAGCGCAAAGATCCTCTTTCCTGTTGAACGTCGGTATGATAACAGATGCTCTAATCATCAGACGCAAAAGACCTTATTCTTGATGCTTCCAGTGATATTGCCGAAAAGTACGGCAGCCTGTATCAGATATACGTATATCTTATGGAGAAGGAAGACGTACATGTTGTCAGGTTTTACTTTCGCAAACAGATACCCCTGTAAAAAATACAGGACCGCAAGGAGTAAACCTATTTTCGGATAAAATAAGGACAAAATAAAGAAGAAAGTAAAGATCTCTAATGTCCCGAATATTTTCAGCGTTCCAGTTATATTGCCGCTGCTTAGTGATTTTGGTTCCCCGGAAGGGGGAAAGAACACAAGTCGGCCCGCGAAATGCCTCTTATAGTTAAGTGTTTCAACGAAACCGAACCTGAAATATCTCGTGATAATTTTTGTTACGGAGGTCCTTTGGTAATGGTAGACATAGATCATTTTCGAGTCGCATAATCTGTTTCCCGCCTTGAGGAGCCTCAATCCCATATCAACGTCTGCCCCGCAGGAGAACTTCCCGATCTTTTCGTCGAAACCGCCGGTTTTCATGAATTCGTTTTTTTTCACGGCCGCGCAGTCCGAGTGAAGAATGGCGGATGGCTCCGGTTCCGAGAATATTCTCTCATTTGCAGGGCCAGAACGGTAGCATTTCTCGTAATATTTCGAAAGGGGAGAGAATATGCCATCGCGGAAAACAGGTATCATATGGCCTATGCAGGCAGACATATCGGGATGCCTGCTGAAACATCCGGATATGGACGCCAGGAAATCCTTTGGGGCCAGGCAATCGTTGTCGGTGAGGACAAGTGTTTCCATGCAGGCTTCTCTTGCCCCGCCGTTCCATGCCTCGTACATACCGCGGTTTTCATGATAAATGTATTTCACGTTCCCATAAGGCATAAATTCGTTCTTAATCATTTCCCCAGTGCCGTCCGCAGATCCGTCATCAACGACTATTATCTCATAATCGGCCTTAGGGTAATCCTGGCAGATAAGACGATCCAAGCATTCTCTCAAAATGTCTTTCCTGTTATAAGTTGGTACGATCACCGAAAAGGTCATATATCGAGTGCCTTATAAATATATTATACCGTATCTTATGCTGCCGACAACATTCCCTGCGAATGAAGCTCCTCGAGTGGCAAAGGAGAGTATTTTGTATAACAGGAAAGCAGGTATATGGAACGGCCTGACCCTTTTGCCGATAATTCCTGTCGTAAGATATAAAATAAGAAGGCCCATGCCGATCGAAGGGCAAACTACCGAAATAATAATGATAGCGGCGAGTATCTCAAATACCGTCCCGATGTTAATAAATAGGGGGAATGGCGAACCGCTGAATTGAACGACCCTTGCAAATGGCAGCCGGATAAAGATGCGATCCTTAAAAAAGTTTTTGAATATCCGAGGTTCGTCAAAGCCAAAGTTATAATATCTTTCAATGATTTTTAGTAAAGATTGTCTTTGATAATGGTATACCGTGAATTCTTTAGTTTGCCGGATCTTGAAACCTGCCCGTAAAATAGCCAACCCAAGTTCGGTATCTCCTCCGGAGATGAACCTTTTTTCGTATTTTTTGTCAAATCCGCCGGCATCAAAAAATACGGTTTTTAACATTGCGCATCTATTTGAGGACATTATTTGCGTGTAGATGTTCCCGGATGCGATGACATTATTTTCGTCAGGTTGTTCCGGATATGCTCGGAGATACTTATTGAGTACCGATAGGATCCCGTCCTGAAAAACCGGTATCTCGCAACCCACGTGTACCGCGATATCGGGATGCCTGCTGAAACACGAGGCTATGGACTCCACAAAAGATTTTTCAACAACACAATCGCTGTCAATGAACACCAGTATCCTGCCTCTGGCTTTTTCGGAACCGGAGTTCCATGCCGGATACATGCCTTTATTCTCCTGCCGGAACCACGATATATTTGCGTATCGGCTTTTAAAGCTCTCAAGCAGATCAGGAGTGCCATCCGTTGAACCGTCGTCCACTACTATGATTTCATAGCCGGATTTCGGGTATGACTGGACAGACAAGGACTCCAGACATTTCTGTATCAAGGCTTTCCTATTGTAAGTAGGTATTACAATAGAGATATCGGGGTTGTCTGCCATGCGCGGGTCAAGTTCTCCGTGTCCATGTGGTTGAGCACTAATTTTTTGTATTTATTCTTTCATTCTTATCTAGATTGTTCTTTTTGATCTGGGTCAAAGCGTCTTCAGCTACTTTTCTGGTGCTGCAAATCAACTCGGTGAGAATACCCAGGGTCATTATCAGGAACCCTGCAGTTATCAGCGCCGACGCGAATATGAGCGATTGTATGTGCCCCGAAGGGTTAAGCGAAAAGATATAAAAATAGGCAAACCTTGCGACCAGCACTATCCCGGATAGAAGCATTATGCTCCCGCTTGCCAGGAAAACCCTGAAACCTTCGTATGCCACGTAGACTTTGACCAGCGTCCCGACGGACCTTTTTATGTAGTGGAGATTGCTCTTGAACAGCCTTGATCTTCTCGTTGATCCGTTCGTTCTTACCGCAACCTCCGTGACAACAAGGCCTTTCTCTCCCGCCTGGATTATGCTTTCAAGCGTATACGAAAAGTCGGTGGATATATTAAGAGAAAGTGCCGCTTCCCTCGAGAATGCGCGGAACCCGCTTGTCGCGTCGTTTATCCTGATCCCTGCCAGTTTTGATACTACGCAGCTGCCGATGAATTGGAGCATGCTTTTCGTGATACCCTGCTTCATTCCCTTAAGTATTTCCCTGTTGCCGATGACTATATCGGCTTTTTTGTCCAGGATAGGCTTGACCAGGTCGCGTATGCAAGTGCCGTCATATTGGTTGTCGGCATCGGTATTGACTATGATATCGGCGCCCATGCGCAGCGCATCCTCAATGCCGGCTTTGAATGCCCTGGCGAGACCGACAGTCTTATTGAAACGGATAATGCGAGCTGCACCGTTCTCTTTTGCGGAGAGGGAAGTACCGTCGGAACTTCCGTCATCGATGACGAGGACTTCTATGGAGTCTATACCGTCTATGTTTTTCGGAATGCCCTTCAGGGTTTCAGGAAGGGTCTTCTCCTCATTCAGACAGGGTATCTGGATCACGAGTTTCATGGCAACTCCCGTTAGAAATATGAAAAGTCGTTATTTATCACGATAGCCAGGTCCACTGACAATGTCCTGGCCAGCGCGTACGCCAATATTATAGCAAAACATGCCCTCAGTAGCATCCTTGTTGTTGCGCAGCCGGATGCCTCACCTATCTTGTCCCAGCACCACTTCACCGTCCTGGAGGCGAGGACAAGCAGTCCGAGACAGGCAAAGAGGATATACCGGCTTTGATAGCTTCCCCATATTATGAAGAACGACAGGCTCCACAATACAGGGATTATAAGGAATTTTTCCCTCGAACCCTTTTTAGCGAGGAACAGCATACCCGCAAAAGCGAAAACATAGAAGGGCGAAAGCTCTATCAACCTCCTGAAATAGAATGTCCACGGTTTATACTGGAACATCCCGGGTTTCCATCCGGTAAGCGGCGCATAAGCCGCGTTTAACATGTTCATTATCCCGTCAACTACATATTGCCGCGAGAATATGAAGATAAGAAGGACCGATATCAGGGCGAATCTCGCAACAGGCGACTTAAGGATTTTTGCCGTTATAAAAACCGCAGCTATCCCCGCCGCGGATAAAACAATGACATAAAGCTTGACCTCATGAAGGAAAGCGATCTTTCCAAGCAGCTGCCAGCCGTAGACGGATATGTTCCAAAATACCCAGGGCGCGAACATGATCAGGGTGATCAACGGCCACATCCAGAAATGCGCGGACCTGAAGGATTTCCTGTCCTCGACGGCAACAATGGTAAACCCGATCGGGATGACCAGGAACCCCGGATACTTTGTCAGGGCGGCAAGTCCTGACGCGATGCCCGCAAGATAGTATAAACGATATCTTTTTTCAGAACAGGCCCTTATTATGAAATAGACCGCTATCCACATGAAGGCGGAAAGGGATGTCTCCATCCATATCTTTTCCGAGCATGCCCAATTTACCGGGTCTATAGCGACCAGCAGGGCCGAGAGCAGGCCCGTTGCTTTATCGAAAAGGTATCTTCCGAGTGCGAACGACAGGAATACAAGGAGCATCCCGAAGATCAATGGTATTACGGAAGCCGTCCCGTAAGTTGCCCCGCCCGCCTTGAATACCGCCGACAACATATAGCAAAAGAGGGGCGGGTGCTTGAAGAGCGGCTCATTAAGGTATTCAGGCGCCGGAAGGTTGGAGCGCTTGAATATGTCTATGAAGAAATGGCAATTATAGTTAAGGGGGTCCTTGCCAAGGTCATCGCCCATTTGGACATAGAACTCTTCGTCCCATGTCATGCCGTGCGGGCTGTTGAATCCCGCGAACCTTAGGGCCCCGGCCGCCAGGATAATGACCGCGAGGCAAATAACCGCAGGACGGTTGATTTTCACAGGCTAATTCTAACATAAGCGGTCGGCTAAATCGATAAAATAATCAGGGTTTTGAAATTCCGTGAAAGGCGGTTATCAGGGCCGCGGAGAGCAAAATCAATGCTATGGGTGTGCTTACCAGTGGTCTTGCCGGGACGGCTTTTGCCCCTTCCTGCTTGAGGAGTATCGCGCCCCCCTCATCCATATGTATTACTGTATACCCGAATTTAAGGATACAGTCGTTTATTTCCGAAGAGAATTTACCGTTGCTTTCCCTTATCCATAAGGCTGCCTTTGCTGATCCGAATTCAGATATCGGCATGGATGGTTCTTCCACCTCAAAGTAGGTCCTTGCAGAGTTAGCCCGCCCGGTCAGGGCGGACAGCATGCCGCCTATGTACGCGTCATTGGAGCATATGACATCGTCCCCGCAGGTGTTAGCTTCTATTATTTTTGCCCAATCCCTTGCCATGTCGTCGGTCAGGTTTATCTCAAAAGGCCTTGTGTGGGGCTTGAGCTGCGGTAAAAGGTTTGTGATAGTCGAATCGGAGAGGTGCGCCGAGAATTCACGCCTGTCATACGGTGGTTCAAGAGGGATATAGGATGACAGCGTCGGGGAAAAGGCCATGAACATGGCAGAAAAAGCTGCTGCATATGTTATACCCCATGGTTTGCCGCGGTTCTGCATGCCGAGAAGGCTTCGCAGGCGATCGTAAATATATTCCAGCCCGGCGCCGGCAAGTAGAAGGACAGGGAACATTCCCTCAGCGCTAATATAGCGGAAGCGGTAATTTACAGCGAGGGGCAGGAAGGCGATAAGGAGAGAGAACGCGAACAGCCTGACCCTTTTTCCCCGCGCTCCCCAGATCCCCCCGGCCTTTACCGCGCCCGCTATCGCGAGAAGATATATTACAGGGTATATTTCGAACATCTTTCCCTCCGGCATCGGGATACCCAGCGGACCGGAAATACTCCCGATATTCCTGAAGGTATTTGCTATCTGGGGGACGGAAAGCGCTATCGCGAGAACAAGGCATTTAAAAACGCTCGCGCGCGCATCCTTTTGCGCCGCCGCGTATATAACGAACGCAAGGCATGCCATCCAGGGCATAGCGGGGTGGGTGTAGAATATAAGGGAAAGAAATATCGAGCAAGCGGCCAGCTTTTGCCTTTCAAGGGCGTAGAAAGCCAGTATTAAAAATGATAAGGATATGGCGACAGGCACGGTTATCGTCATTTTAAGGAAGAACGAATACGGAATGCAAAAAGCCAGGACGACGAAGAAAGCGCTCCTTGCCGACAATATCCTTGCCGAGGCAAAAGCCGCGGCGGCGAAGAGTAATATTACCGGGATTATCGACGAGAATTTAGATATCCATAGTATGTTTGCCCCCAGCTTGAACGGGACCAACATCATTAAATGGAATAATGGAGGATATATCAGAGGTTGCCCGGACGGGGCCAGTTCCCAGAACGCCCAGTTCACGACGCCGCCGGCAGAGTCAAAGCCCCTCATAACGTTGAGATGGTAATAGATATCAAGAAAAAAAGGAAAGCGGTTATTCCCGAAGGCGCTTAGCAGGAAAACGGCCGTTATTATTAAGGCGGAAGCCGCGTACCACTTATCAAGGGTTTTCATGGGTACCTCAATTATATTTACGCAGGGAGATAAAGTCAACCGGATACCCCAGCCTTCCTATACATCAGGCGGATAATCTGGTATAATCGCGCCATGGACAAGCGAAAAACAACGGACCGGGCCCATTTCGCGGCCGTGTTATTCTCCGCCGTCGTTTTTACCGCCGTATTCGGGCTCTTAGGAGTGCTGCGTTACCGCCAATACGCGTACCCGGATTATGATTTTACCATAAATGCGCAGAAATATTGGAGCATCCTGCATTCCGACGGCAGGATATCGATGCTCGGCGATGTTAACATATTCGGCAATGGTTTTGAGCTTATAGCGTATCCTATGAGCCTCTTGTATTACGCGTTATTTGAATCAAGGCAGGCCCTTCTTGTGCTCCAGCCGCTTATGGTAGCATGTTCGGCTCTTATCCTTTTCAAGATATTCAGGGACATCCTGCCGGGGGCATGGGCTGCCTGTCTTTGCGTGTCGTATCTGCTGAACCCGGGTATATCCAATTTCGCCGCGGGGCAGTATTATGACGTTGGTTTTTGCGCTATCCCTTTGCTGGGCGCTTTCTATTTCATGAAGAAGGAGAAGTTTGCCGGATACGCCGCCTGTATCTTTGTCGCGCTGCTGTTCAGGGCCGATATAGCGCTTATAACGTTTATGTTCGGGATATATGCTTTACTGGCAAAGAAGTCCCGCAGGTGGTATGTTTTCCCGGTTATGTTGAGCGTAATATGGGCATCCTCGTATCTTTTCCTTATAAGGCCTTCGGTTTCGCCAAGGATAAACTACGAAACTTTCTATCCTGGGCCTAAAGGCATCATTTCGGCTTTTTTTTCTTATGACAACCTCAAGTTCCTGTTCCAGCTTCTTGCCCCTGTGATATTTCTCCCTTTGCTGTCTGTTAAGGAGATGCTCTTGCCGCTGCTTGTTCTGCTAAAGCAGGCTTTTTCCATGAATTTCCAGCATCACAGGCTAATATTGCATTATCCGATGCTTATACTTCCGTATTTTTATATAGCGTCCGCTTTCGGATTGAAAAAAGTCATAAGTTCAACCGGCCGCGGGGCCGCTATATTCAACAAGGCCTTCCCTCCTCTTATAATACTTGTCGCATTATCGTCAAATATCTGGTTCGGCCCTATTAATAATGCGGGTTCTTATCTTTTGCGTACAGCGGAGCGGGAACCGTCCAGGAGGGCGGATGCTATGTTAGCCCTGATCCCCGGCGATGCGTCCGTAATAACAACGTTCAATTATTCCTCTCATCTGGCTAACCGCAGGCGTCTTTACTCATATCACTCTCTAACGGATAATAATCTCTCGCTGCCATACGAAGGTTACCGCATCCCGCGCGATATCGATTATGCCCTTATAGATTTCTCCGACTCGATGATCTCGAAATATTATTCTGACAGGGATTCGGATATCAGGGTCAGGGATTTTTTTGCCGGGGGCAGATGGGAAGTGGTGGATTCAATAGATAATACTGTTCTGCTGAGGAATGGCGGCGGATCAAAGCCCCTTTACAGAATAGCCGGAACGGGCAGGTCCCGAAAACCCGTGTTTACCGCAGGCAATATGGCAATTCTCAGTTACGGCGGGACAAAGGACGGCGATTTTATCGATACGGATTTTCTATGGGAATGCCTCGGGCCGATCAACGACGATATCTTTATACTGTTCAAGGTCTTCGATTGCGGCGGGAAAGAGGTCCACAGGAGCCTGAAGAGGGCCTGCTACGGCGTATATCCGACGTACAGATGGAAGCAGGGAGAGGTCATAGAAGACGGTTACCGCATTTTCCTGCCCAAAGGGAAAGTGCATAGCGGTAATACTTACACATTGAAGGCATCGCTTGTTTCGCCGCTTAATATCGGCGGCCTGGAACTTTTTTCGGGTGAAAAGGAGATAACTATAGGTGATTACGATATATAGCACCGACCAGGTTTCCCGCGAACGCTATCGCGACATCGCGGCCTATTCGACATTGATACTGGCCGGGTTCCTGTGCTACTTCAATTCCCTGCCCAACCCTTTTTTGTGGGATGACATAGTCCTTGTTTTCAACAACCTGCATATAAGGGATATAGGGTATATACCAAGGTTATTCCTCGAAGGCGTTTACTACGGCGACATGACCAACACTTTCTACAGGCCCGTCCTCATGGCGACCTTTGCGCTGGATTACAATTCCTGGGGGCTGGAGACTTTCGGATACCACCTTACTAATATATACCTGCATGTGTGTAATGCACTGCTTGTCTATGCAATTGTAAAGAGGGTCCTTGGAAGGAGAGCTGTTGCGTTCCTTTCGGCCGCATTCTTTGCGGTCCACCCGGTCAATACGGAAGCCGTGACTTATATATCAGGGCGCGCCGATCCCCTTGCCGCTTTCCTTTGCCTGTTGTCCATGGCTTTTTATATAGAGTATTGCATGCATGAAGCCGCCGGACGGATTAGATATTATGCTGCCTCAGCGTTCTTTTTCCTGCTTGCCGCGTTCTCAAAAGAATCGGCGTTATGGTTTCCCGTGTTCATGCTGGTTTACAGGATATATTTTACCGTACGGGGTAAAAAGGAAAGACCGCTTATCGAGATCTGCCCGTTTGTGTTGATAGCGGCATTTTACCTGGCGATAAGGGTTTTTGTCGTGCATCTCCCGTTGGGCGACGAGGGAATGGGGGAATACATACCGTTCCCCCTTAGGGCCATTACCGCTCCATTGATCGCGTTGGGTTATGTTAAGATGCTCTTGTGGCCGACCGGCCTTCACATGGAAAGGGTGCGGATTGCTTACGATGTCCTGTATGTTGTTAAGGAGCCGGCCCTTCTCTTTTCGGTCGTCGCGGTATTGGCAGCTTCGGCAGCGGTTTTCATGTTTCGCAGGCGTTTCCGGCGCGTGTCGTTCGGCGCTGTATGGTTCGGAGTACTGCTTATACCATTCCTTAATTTTGTTCCTATTAATGCAACGGTCGCAGAGCATTGGTTGTACCTTCCGGCAATAGGTTTTTTTATCGTGATATCCGCTATCCTCTGCCGTGCGCTGGATATGCGCTCTATCAGGCTCGCGATCGCCTCTTTTTGCGCTGTGATAATAGCGATGCTCTCGACACTTACCGTATCGCAGAACTATGTATGGAGGGATCCCGTCTATTTCTATAAATACACCCTTAAGTATTCCCCGTGGAGTTCACGCCTTCATTCTAATCTTGGTGTTGAATATGCTTCAAGGGACATGGTAAAAGAGGCGGAAACCGAGTATAAAGAGGCGATAAAACTGGATGGGAACGGCGGGGTAGTGACCCTATGCAACCTTGCTTCGCTATACTATTATTCCGGAAGGGAAGACGATGCGATAAGAGCATACGAAAAAGCCATATCCATCAGGGAAAACTATGTCCCGCCATATGTGTGCATGGGTAATATGTACTATGTCAAAGGTGATTTTAAGCGAGCCGCCGGGTATTTCGAAAAAGCGGCACTGTTGGATCCGGACGACGCGGTAATTTGGGATAAACTTGGCGATGCGAGGATGGAAAACAAGGAATACGATAAAGCTTTAGAAGCGTACAAAATGGCCATTAAGGCTTATCCCTATATGCTGGAATCCAGGGTCAATGCGGGACTTGCCTATGAAAGGAAAGGGGATATAAAGAGCGCCTTGGATGAATACAAAGCCGCTCTCAAGCTTTCCCCCGGAAATGAATTTATTTGTAAACACATAGGTAAGATATGCGGGGCGAAGGAACTCCATTGACAAACACAACAAGTTATAATAAAATTTAGGTTTATATAAATAATAAGGAAGGACAAAAATGGACCAGAAGACGCTAGTCATAATTAAACCGGATGGGCTTAAGAAGTCCCTTACCGGAAATATACTTACCCGCCTCTCCGAGACCAAACTCGAGATTGTCGCCGCCAAGATAGTGCGGGTAAGCAAAGAGCTTGCTACCGATCATTACAGGCACATGCAGGATAAGCCCTTCTTCCCTGAGCTGATAAAATACCTCCAGGGCGAGTTGCATGAAAGGCGGAAAGTCATGGCTATGGTGTATTGGGGGGATTCCGCCATAGACAAAGTGAGGAAACTTGCCGGTTCAACCAATCCCGAAGAGGCGGACCCGACCACTATACGCGGTTCTTACGGCAGGATAACTACAAAAGGTCTTTATGAGAATGTAATACACGCCTCTTCAAACGAGTCGGAAGCCGAAAGGGAGATAAAGTTGTGGTTCGGACCCGACGACATAATCGTAGACCTTTATCCGACGAAGTTCGTGACATTGCAGGAAGTGACAAAACGCGTTTGGAAATAATCCGGAGTGTAAATTGGTAAAGAGCATGACAGGTTTCGGCCGCGGCACAGCGACCACAGCGCAGGGAAAGATACAGCTGGAGATAAGGACAGTGAACCACAGGTTCTTTGAGATCTCAAGCAGGCTACCTGAAAACCTGGCCATGTTCGAAGACAAGATACGGGCTGAGGTCGCAAAAAAAGTAAAGCGCGGGAAAGCGAACCTCTCGGTAACTTATGACAGTCCCAAGAAAGCAGACCCCAGGCTCATAATAAATAAGCCCCTTGCCAAGAAATACAAGAACCTTCTTATAGACCTTCGCCGTTCCCTCAGCTTGAATGATGGAATCGATTTCTCGCAGATAATATCTTTTCCCGGAGTGATATCTATAGAAGATAAGCCGAAAGAGGACATAAACCTTTGGCCAGGCTTGAAATCGGCTCTGGATTCCGCGGTATCGGGATTGATCGGCATGCGCGAAAAAGAAGGGCGGGTCCTCGTTTCCGATGTAATGAGAAGAAAGAAATCCATATTGAAGGACCTGGCGGGCATAGAACGCCGCTCCAAGCTGGCGCTCAAAGAATACAGGGCGCGTCTTATAAAAAAGATACACGAACTTTCATCGGGCAAGATGAACCTCGATAAAGGCAGGATAGAACTTGAAGTAGCCCTGTTTGCCAAGAACTCGGATATATCCGAGGAGATAACAAGGATAAAATCCCACCTTAAGAGTTTCGGAGATACGGTTGTCGGCCAGGAAGAGGTCGGCCGGAAACTCGATTTTATATCACAGGAGCTGCATCGGGAGATCAATACTGTAGGTCAGAAGACAAGCGACTACAGGATAGCCCAGCTTGCCATATCAATAAAAGGCGAGGTGGAGAAGATCCGCGAACAGATCCAGAACCTGGAGTGAGCATGGCCCGTTCCGAGGGGCGCATATTCGTCTTGTCCGCACCTTCAGGCTGCGGTAAGACATCCCTGGTAAAGGCGCTTACGGTGGACAAGAATCTCGGCGTAGAACATCCGCCCTCGTTTACCACAAGGGGACCCAGGGCAGGCGAAAAGGAAGGCAAGGATTACTGTTTTGTATCCGGGAAAGATTTTTTGCGCAGGCAAAAGAGGGGCGAGTTTATCGAGACATCAAACCCTTACGGCGCGAATTACGGGACCTCGAGGAGGCACATAGAAGATATATTAAAGAAGGGCAAGGACGCCGTACTAAGCCTCGATGTAAAAGGGGCGCTTTTCATAAAAAAGAACGTAAAAGGCTCGGTCCTTATATATGTCCTTCCGCCTTCGCTGGAAGCACTAAGGAAAAGGCTGGTAGGCAGGTCAACCGATGGTTCCTCAGAAATAAAGAAGAGAATGAGTTATGCCAGAAAGGATATATCTAAGTTGGGCAGGTACGATTATGCCGTAGTAAACGACGATTTCTCGGAAGCCGTCGCAAAACTAAAATCGATAATAGTATCCGAAAGACTTAAAGTGAGGTGAACAATTGAAAGGCAAGGCGCCTGTATCAACGGAAGAGCTTTTGGACAAGACTAAATCGGTCTATAAACTGGTCATACTGGCCTCAAAGCGCGCACTGGAGCTTAATGAAGGCAGCCCTAAGCTTATCGAGAGCGACAGCAAGAAGATATCGACCATAGCGCTCGAGGAGATAAAAGCCGGAAAGATAGCCATTAAGGAAAAGAAGAAATAAATGGCAAAGAAAGAGATCGTACTCGGGGTTACCGGTTCCATCGCCGCTTACAGGTCGTGCGATATCGTCAACAGCCTCAGGAGATCAGGTTTTAACGTTACGGTCATTATGACAAAAGAAGCGAAAGAATTCATTGCCCCGCTGACCCTTCAGACCCTTTCGCGCAATAAGGTTCATTCAGAGATGTTCGAAGCTACCTCCGACTGGAGCCCGTTGCATACTTCGCTGGCAGACAAGGCGGATGTAATTCTCATAGCCCCGGCATGCGCGAACACTATCGGAAAATTAGCAAACGGGATCTGTGACGACCTGCTCACGTGCGTCGTCACGGCTTCCTCCGCCAAGGTTCTTATTGCGCCGGCAATGAATGAAAAGATGTATTCGAATCCGGCCGTCAAGGATAACGTCAAAAAGCTTAAGGCGCGCGGCGTAGAGTTCATAGGCCCGGTGAAGGGACCTCTTGCATGCGGTTGCCAAGGCGTAGGGCATATCGCGGACAGCGCGTCGATAATCTCCGAAGTAAAAAAAGCCGTAAAAGGTTAAGAATGCGGATCCTCGTTACCGCCGGTCCTACCAGGGAATTTATCGATCCTGTCCGGTACATATCCAATTCTTCCACCGGGTATTTTGGTTATAAAATAGCCGAAGAAGCGGCAAGGCGCGGACATAAGGTTATTTTGGTCACCGGTCCGGCAGGCCTAAAACCTCCGAGGGGAGTGAGATATATCCCCGTAGTCTCTGCGCGTGAAATGGAGATCGCAGTGAAAGAACATTTCCGCGGGTCCGACTGCCTTATAATGTCCGCAGCGGTGGCAGACTACAGGCCGGATAAGATATCCAGTTCGAAGATCAAGAAGAGCTCGGGGAAAATGGTTTTAAAGCTTGTCCGCAACCCTGATATACTTTCATGGGCCGGAAAGAATAAAGGCTCGCGAGTGCTCGTAGGTTTTTCCGTAGAGACCGGAGACGTAAAAAAAGAGGCCCTGAAAAAACTCTGCAGAAAGAACGCCGACTACATCTTTGCTACAATGGTCGGGACCGGTCCGTCCCCTTTCGGGAACAAAAAGATAAGGGTTATATGTTTTGGAAGACGGGAAGCGGCGGAGGAACTTTATTCTTCAAAAGAAAAGATTTCCAGTTTTATCCTTGACAAGGTTGAAAAGCGATAGTATCCTTTTATTACAGGGATAAAGTTATCAGGTATATATGTGAACCCGTAGTTCAGATAAAAAAGGAGGTAGTGATGCGCAGAGCAAAAGGTTTCACCCTTATCGAGTTGTTGGTTGTTATGGCAATCATAATTATATTGGCCGGTTTGCTTATGCCGGCACTTGGCAGGGCAAGGGAACAAGCCAGGAAAACGACTTGTGCCAGCAACCTTAAGCAGATAGGCGCTGCGCTTGAGATGTACACGGCCGCGAACAACGAAAAATATCCGCCGGCCAACGGCTTGCAGGCCGCTTTGATGGCGTCTCCGACGTACATCGATGATTCACAGGTATTTAGCTGCCCGAGCAGCACGGCAACTACAAGCGTCTATCAGTATGGTTACTTGCCTAGCGCAGGTACCGCTTCAAAAGCTGTCATAATTACCTGCCAGGGCCATGCCGGTACTGGCGGCGTGTATTTGTATAAAGGCGGTAATGTCAAGATAAGATAGAATATTTTGTTCGCCTTAAAGGCGGCAAAAAATTATGAATGAAAGGAGGTGAGCCAAAATGCGTAAAAGCAACAGAGGCTTCACCCTTATCGAGTTGTTGGTTGTTATGGCAATCATAATTATATTGGCCGGTTTGCTTATGCCGGCACTTGGCAGGGCAAGGGAACAAGCCAGGAAAACGACTTGTGCCAGCAACCTTAAGCAGATAGGCGCTGCGCTTGAGATGTACACGGCCGCGAACAACGAAAAATATCCGCCGGCCAACGGCTTGCAGGCCGCTTTGATGGCGTCTCCGACGTACATCGATGATTCACAGGTATTTAGCTGCCCGAGCAGCACGGCAACTACAAGCGTCTATCAGTATGGTTACTTGCCTAGCGCAGGTACCGCTTCAAAAGCTGTCATAATTACCTGCCAGGGCCATGCCGGTACTGGCGGCGTGTATTTGTATAAAGGCGGTAATGTCAAGATAAGATAAGGGCACAGACAGTGTTTCGCGCAGTAATGCGGGGCGCTTAAGCCAAAACTTAAGCGCCCTTAGTTTAAGGCGACGTACCCAAGTGGTAAGGGAGCGGTCTGCAAAACCGCGATGCACCGGTTCGATTCCGGTCGTCGCCTCCAAAATTTTATTTAATGCGCCAAGAAACGCCGGGATGGCGGAATTGGCAGACGCACGGGACTTAAAATCCCGCGACCGCAAGGTTATGAGGGTTCGACCCCCTCTCCCGGCACCATACCCCAATAAATTACCTCTAAAAAGCAATATAATTTCCTTGACAAATCACCTGTTTAGAGGTATCTTATTCGAGTGTTGTTTACATTGAACTAATCCAAACCGGAGCCGGAAGCGTAGGCTCCTTTTTGCTATGTGGAGGCAGGCTAATTGGACAGGAAAAAAGCGGTAATAATCGAACAAGACGCAGCTACGGCGCGCGACATCTCTGACGTCATATCCGGCAGGGATTATGAAGTAATGCGTGCTGCCAACGGCCTGGATGGGATAGAGCTTATCTGCGAAGAATTGCCCGACCTTATCCTTTTAAACCCCGCTGTCACGGATATCAACGGATTTTGCGTTTATAAACTCCTAAAGGACGACCCTCGCACGTCGGATATACCGCTATTGATCTGCATAACAAATGAGAAAGAAGCCTACAGGTTCTGGGGGATAAAACCACAGCGCGGCCAGAATGTAATAAAATTCATAGATAAGGCCGATTTTGAGGTAAATATAGACAAGGCGATAGAAGATATCGAACGCCGCGTCAATTCCAACAAATTCCAATCACAGAGCGAGCAGTTCAAAAAACTGCTTGCCAGGCTCGTAGAGGCCTACCAGTCATGCCAAAATCTTCATTCGGAACAGGCTAGGGGGATATTGGGCGATGTCCTGGAGAAGATAACAAGCATGCTCAGTTCGGAAGTAGGATCCCTCATGCTTGTCGACGACGAATCGCAGGAACTGATCATAAAAGCTTCCAAGGGGTTAAGCGATGATATTATAGGCAAGACCAGGATTAAAGTGGGCAGGGGGATATCCGGTTGGGTCGCGAAATCCGGAAGCCCTCTTCTTATTAAGAACGTTGAATCGGATGAAAGATTTTCCAGGCAGAACTCCGGGCGGTATTATAACCCATCGTTATTGAGCGCCCCCATACGCGTCAAGGATAAGATAGTAGGTGTAATAAACGTAAATAACAAAACGACTAAGGAGCAATTCTCGGAATACGACCTTTCCCTACTTACGATACTTGTCAACGAGATAGCAATAGCCATAGAATCATCGCATTGGCAGAAAGAGCTTGAGGAAGCGAATGAACGCATTGAAAAACTCAAGACAGGGAAGAAGATATTCGCCGATATCGCCCGTTCCCTCGATGATGAATTATATGAGTTGACAATATCACAGGAAGTTAGTAATATAATATATGCACGACTTGATTACAAAGAGATAATAGACGCTATACTGGAAATAATCGAGCGCTCTATCGACTGCCATTTGTGCGGGCTGCTGTTCGTCGATGAAGCGATGAAGACGGGCATAATCGTTGAAGTAAAATACCCGGCTTCGCAGAAGGAAGTAGATGTATTTAAGCTTAGGATCATAGAAACGTTCAACAGGTTAACAGGGGGGAGACTGTTGCCGGAACAGGTTTCGGTTGATCAGGCTAATAATAACAACCTGACCGATTCATTCTCGGAAAACAGGAATATTCTCAGTTCGTTCCAGGCCCACCTTCTTACGGCCGGCGACAGGCCTATAGGCATGTTGGCTGTGACCAATTCTTTCCCGAACGCATTCAGCGGCGAAGACCTGAGGATATTTTCGATAATCTCACGCCATTCTAGTATAGCTATAAATAACACCCTACTTCACAAGAAGATAACCGAATTATCCATAACAGACGGCCTTACAGGGCTTTATGTCTATAGGTATTTTAATGATGCAATGGACAAAGAGATCCTGCGCTCTGCCAGGTACCGGCAGCCTTTCGGCCTTATAATGATGGATCTTGACGGTTTCAAGAAGATAAACGATACATACGGGCATCCCCAGGGTGACGAAGTATTAAGGGAGATAGCGCAGATACTCAAAAAGATCTGCAGGGAAGTGGATGTCGTGGCCAGATATGGCGGAGAAGAATTCGCTGTTATATTACCCGAGACAGACCTCGAAGGGGCTTTTATACTTGCCGATAGGATAAGGATGGTCATAAAGAACTATGCTTTTGGGAATAAGGATAATGTCATAAACCTGACGGCCAGTTTCGGTGTTGCAAGCTATCCGGACATAGCTTTGGCAAAGTCAGACCTCATAAAGTGCGTTGATAAAGCGCTGTACAGGGCAAAGGCTGAAGGAAGGAACAAAACTGTCAGGGCCATCAAGGAGATCTCTAATGAGATCCAGTAGGCGTTTTATTATCTCCTCGGTGTTTTTTGTTCTCCTGATGCTTTTTTCCTCAGTTGCTCTTGCTGCAGTCGGGGTGGTAAATATCGATGCACAGAACGTTAGCATTGAAGAAATCCTGAAGATGATAGCTGACCAGAGCGGAATGAGCCTGGTACTTAGTACGGATGTCACCGGTGAGATCACGGTAAAATTGGACAATGTCAGCGCTACCCAGGCGCTCGATTCCGTTTTAAAGGCGAGCAACTACCTGTATGCTATAGATGACGGGATAATAAGGGTATATTCCCTGCAGGATTCCCAGCAGCAAGAACGTTTTGCCAGCCTCCAGACAAAAGTGGTTACGCTCGAATATACGGATGTCGCCGACCTAAAGAGCATTCTCCTTTCGATGAAAACTCCCCGCGGCAGGATAGAGGTCAACGAAAGGAGCAACCAGGTTATCATTACGGATACTCCCGACAAGGTGAAAGAAATAGAAGATGCCCTTAAACAACTGGACCAGCCTACGGAGATAAAGAGATATAAGCTCCTTTATTCCAAGGCGAAAGACATGGAAGAAAAGCTGACCCAGCTCATTCCGAAAGAAAAGGGCGATGTGTATATAGATGAAAGGACCAACAGTATAGTTATGAGGGCGACCCCGGTTGTCCTGAAGAACGTAGACAGCTTTATCGAAGGGTGGGATTCGCAGCATAAACAGGTCCTCATAGAGGCGATGATAGTTGAGGTCACGCTTGATAATTCGATGAGGTTCGGGATAGAGTGGGAGCACGCATATGACAGGTCGGGAGACGAATCGCACCATAACCCCGGCGTACTGGACCTGCTTACGGACTTCGGCGTGAATCTTGCCGCAGGCGGTACGGGCGGTATTTATAAGGTAGGCGGCTTGACGCCGGATGAATACACCGTAACAGTCGAGGCCCTGAAGAGCGACGCGAATACCGATGTCCTTTCAAGTCCGCGCATCGTAGTAATTGACGGTGAGGCCGCAAATATCCTTGTAGGTAGCAGTGAACCCTATGCCGTTGCCACTACCGATCCTATTACCAAACTGCTTGTCCAGGATATCAAATACGTGGATGTCGGTGTCAAGCTTGAGGTAACCCCGCAGATAGGCGAGGATAATTATGTTACGATGAAGATACATCCCGAGGTCAGTACCGCCAGAAGGGTTGCCGAGGTGGATAATGTCGTAGCAAAAGACACGACCCAGGCCGATACGACCATGATGGTAAAGAACGGAGAAACCATCATACTCGGAGGCCTCATCAAGAATGACAAGACGAGCTCGATAAATAAAGTGCCGTTGCTTGGGGATATACCGGTCTTAGGCCTCCTTTTCCAGAACAAAACATATGAGGATGTAAAGAAAGAAGTCCTTGTTTTTATAACGCCGCATATCCTTACTACGGATAACAGGCAGGATATATCCAGGCAGAAATACCAGGAGAGCATAGACAGGACCAAGAAGGTGGATCCTATCGTTGAAAGAGAGATAGAAAAATCCGGAGGCGTAGAATTAACACCGCCTGTCGATGAAAAACGGTCTAAGGCTATGCAAAAAGACCTTATGAGAATCCTCGACATCAAGGAAGAGTAAGAGATGACGACGGCGCAAGCCCAAGGCTCCTTACGTGACTATCTCCAAATCATTTTCCACCGGAGGTGGTTTTTCCTCGCGCCTTTTATCGTAGTTTTCTTTACAGCCTCTATAGGCAGCTTCTTTCTCCCGAAGTATTACAAGTCTTCAGTCCTTGTATTAGTAGAAGAAGAGAAGCCGGTTAACCCGCTTGCCTCAAAGGAACAGGCCTATGCTTCATCGACAGGCCAGACCCCTACCCTTGCCGAGCAGCTCAAGACACTTACAGAAAAAATTCTTAGCTATCCGCATCTCCTCGAGCTTGTCAGGATACTTAATCTCGACAAGGGCGTTACGGATCAGGTCATGTACGAAAAGATGCTTATTGGGATAAGAAAACGTTCTGAAGTTAAAATGAGATCACCCGATGTGTTCCAGGTCTCTTACGAGGATAAAGACCCTGTTGTCGCCAGGAATGTAGCCAGGGACCTGGTGAATATTTTTATCGAGGAAAACAGGTCGAAAAAGACCTCGCAAGCCGCTACCGCGATCAAGTTCGCTGAAGAGCAAGCCGCTTTATACAAGAAAAAACTTGAGCAATCCGAGAAAAAGCTATTTGAGTTCAGGGCTAAATATCCTATGCAATTGCCTGGCAAGGAACTCGATTATAACGTATCCATGTTGACCAATTACCAGACGTCGCTTACCGCCGTTGAAATGAACCTCAAAGAATCGGAAGGCAAACTGGATCGACTAAAGAGGCAGATGTCGGGGAGAGAGCCGGTTATAATTTCCGAAGATATGATCAACCTGAACCCTTCAGTATCACGCCTTAATTCACAATTGCAGAACCTGCAGTCCCAACATGATGAGATGATGACGGATAAGAAGACTAGTAAGTCCGACCTGTCATCCGTCCAGGTCCAGATGGAAGACGTCAGGGAAAAATTAAGGCTCGAGACCGAGAAGATGATCGACAGCGAGACTTCCATGACTGCGCCGCTTTTCTTCCAAAGGTTAAGCCAAAAAGTAAAGGATGCGGAAAAAGAGGTAAGCGACCTTAAAAAAAGACGCGAGGAACTTGAAAAGCTGGTTAAAGAATACGAGTCGAGGATACAGACCCTTCCTGAGCAGGATAGGGAACTTGCTTTATTGACCCGTGATAATGAGGTAAACGAAAATGTTTATAAAATGCTCCTGCTCAAGATAGAGGAGAACAGGCTGACATCGGCGGAAGTTCAGGAGAGAGGCGCGAAATATACAATATTAGATGAAGCTAGGCTGCCTCTTAAACCGTCGAAGCCGGAGATACTTATAATAGGTATTGTAGCGTTTATCTTAGGGATATTATCAGGCTTCGGGTGTGTTTTTATGGCGGAATTCGCCGACCACTCGTTCAGGGGCATAGAGGATGCAAGGCCATATCTTAAATCAGAAATATTGGGAGCAATACCGTTGATT
>CAZAEH010000008.1:0-3686 GCA_964484255.1 uncultured Planctomycetia bacterium | reverse complement strand
GACAGCGCGGCA
This sequence comes from uncultured Planctomycetia bacterium, assembly GCA_964484255.1. Classification (GTDB taxonomy): domain Bacteria; phylum Omnitrophota; class Gorgyraeia; order Pluralincolimonadales; family Pluralincolimonadaceae; genus UBA6215. The sequence continues at coordinate 3,674 of CAZAEH010000008.1, read as the reverse complement.
TAGCGGTTATTATGATAGTATTTTTTTCTATTTTCTATATAATCGCCGCGATGGTATCCAGTATCAATACTGAAGAAGTAAGGAAAAAGGTCGTTGAAATAGCTAATAAGGAAAAAACGTCAGAGACGAAGAAAGATGCAAAATAACGATAAAGACATAAATAAGCTTAACGAGGCCATAAGAAGGGCAGCTGAAGAGAAAGGAAAAGCCTTTCGGCCGGATTACACAAAACCTGCTGTTAATATGCCAAAGGAGACACATACCGAGCCTTCAAATGCGGTTTCTCCGGTAATGACAGACACTATTTCCGTTGCGTCAACTTCGGGTATAGGTAAGAAAGTCATCACGGTCCATAGTCCGAGTAGTTCTATTGCCGAGCAGTTTCGCGTAGTATGCACGCATATATTTTCTCCCGAAAGGGAAGGCCAGGTCAAGTCGGTAGTAATAACGAGTTCATCGAATGAGGAGGGCAAGAGCGTCTTAGCCGCCAACCTTGCAGTGGTAACTGCGCAATATTCAGGAAAACCTACCCTTCTCATCGACTGCAACTTGAGGAAACCTTCGATAAACGGTCTTATGGGGATACGGTCCGAAAAGGGTATAGCTGACCTACTTTCGGGAATCGCATCTATCCAGGATGTAACGTCGCAGAGCGACGTAAAAAATCTGTTCATAATACCTGCTGGATATCACCATGGTAATCCCGCAGAATTACTTAGTTCACAGAAGATGAAAGACGTGTTATACGAGCTCAAAAGTATATACGGCAAGATACTGATAGATACTTCAGCGGTGATTCCGTATTCGGATCCGCGTATATTGAGCCATATTTGTGACGGTACGGTATTTGCGGTAAAGGCCGGAAGGACAAGAAGGGAAGTTGTTTTGCGCGCGGAAAACGTACTGAAGAGTGTCGGCGCGAATATCTTAGGATATGTACTTACCGGAATAGAATATCATATTCCCGAGTATATTCACCGGCATCTTTAGCTTGGGCCCAGGAGGCGGAGCGGTGAATCAGTAGACCAAGATCCACGCAAAGGGATTTTGGTTTTTTATTTTCGCGGAGATTTGGAGAAGGCGTATATGGACCTTTCTGTTGTGATAGTTAACTGGAATGCGAAAGAATTTTTGGAAGAATGCCTGGGATCTGTATTGGGAAACCGCTCCAGCCTTGCTATCGAGGTCATACTCGTAGACAATAATTCCGGAGACGGAAGCGTTGAAATGGTGAAAGACCGGTTCCCGGGCGTTGTTTGCATAGAAAACAAGTTTAACGCCGGTTTCGGCGCGGCAAATAATCAGGGCATTAGGATGTGTAAATCGGATAATATACTGCTTCTGAACCCTGATACACGCGTGCTTCCCGATGCTTTGACGGCATTGGTGGCGTTGGCGAGGTCGAGGAGTGACGCAGGAGCGGTTGGACCAAGGATATTGAATCCCGACGGTTCTTTACAGTATGAATGCGCCAGGAATGCCCCGACGCCTATTTCCGAATTTTTCGTGGCCACCACGCTGTATAAGAGATTTCCCAGAAGCAGGGTTTTTGGCCGCTATCTCATGACCTATTGGGATCATGATGATGAAAGGGAAGTTGAAGCGATATCTGGGGCATGCGCGCTCCTTAGAAAACGGGCACTTTGTGATTCCGGTCTTTTTGACGAAGATTTCTTCATGTACGCTGAGGACACGGACCTGTTTTGCAGGATAAGGGAAAAAGGGTGGAAGGTTTATTTTACCCCAAAGGCAGAAATCATTCATTATTGGGGTAAAAGCGCGGAGCAGGTACCGTATCCTATGGCCATTGAAGCAAAAAGGTCTATGGAACGGTATTTCATGAAGCACGGGGGTTTGCCCTCGGTTATCGCGCATAGATTGCTTACGCTTGTCGCATCATTGAGCATGATAGCCGCATGTTTTATAATGTATATGAATATATTCGGAACAAAAAGATCAAACCTCAGTTTTATTATGAAAAGATATTTGTACATTACAGGATGGTCGATAGGGGTTAAATAGATGCAAGACAGCGTGGACCGTACATATAAACATCAAAGTGAGGAAAGCCCGTTACTGGAGCTTCCTACCCTCGTAAAGCTGTTCATAATATTAATCGCTTTCTGCATAGGCGCAAGTTTCTGGGTCCTGCCATGGTATGTAGTAGCGTTTCTTTTTGTCGGATTTTGTATAGGGCTTGCCATATTTCTCGATCTCTATATTGCGATAATAGTTTTTATTATAGGGACATTTTTTCATCCCACATATTGGGTTCCTCAGCTCCAGGAGTTGCATCTGGCGAGAAACCTGGCATTCGGGATACTGCTGATCTGGGGATTCCATATAATAATTTACAGGGACTTTAAGATAGAAAAAGCGCCACAGAACATTCTTATTGCGGTTTTTTTTACTATAGGATTCCTGTCAACATTAAAGGACTTTGACTACAGCTTCCCGTTCTTTTTGGAAGTCAGCTCAAAGGCTTTGGCCATTTATTTCACTATCGCGAACCTTGTAAAATCGAGGAAACAGCTGTTGTTCCTGGTATGGTTTCTCGTAGCAATTAATTTTATCTCTGCATTGGTTGGAATCTACCAGTACACGCATCATATCGGCGTATATTATGCTCCAGAAGGCATTTTGAGGATAAGCGGTTTTGCTGAGGATGCAAACGTTTATGCCATGGACCTTGTTATATCCATACCAATTGCTATTGCTTTTATATATGCATGCAAGAAGGCGAGCGTCAAGGCTGTGCTCGCGGGAGTAATCCTCATAATCGTTGCTGCTACGATCCTGTCGTTTTCGAGGGCCGGGCTCATGCAGCTTGCAACAGTCATGTTCCTTTCCGTAGGTATACGGCTCATAAAGAAGAACAAATTCCTCGGTATTATGGCCATGGTCATTGCCATTGCCGTGATGATTCCGCTTGTCCCCCAAAAATACTGGGAAAGAGCGTCGACTATAACGCAGTTCAGCGATCCTGCCATAGGGAAACGTCTTGCCGGCTGGAAAGTGGGCACCGATTTGTTTATGGAGAATCCCTTAATAGGTGTAGGGTTCGGTATGTTCAGGTACGAGTACTTCATGAAATCCATAACTTCTTCCGACGTACGTTTCAAGATGGGTCTCGATGCCCACAATCTCTACATCCATACCGCGGCTGAAACCGGCATATTCGGTCTATTATTCCTTATTTTGCTGATAATCTTCACCTTCAAATACTTATCCGCCGCAAAGAAGAATTTTATGACCAAGGGAGACTTGTATCTTGCTGAGATATCGTCGGCTATACAAATAAGCCTTCTTGTCTATCTTCTGGGAGGTATGTTCATATCGTATTTGCAACTTCTTATATTCTGGATCATCATACCCTTAGCTGTCGTTTTGAACAGGTTTTCGAGGAAAGAGTCCGGTGGCTGAAAAAATGCTAAAGATCGCTTTACTCAGGAACAGCCCGCGCGGTAGTAAAGTAATGCTGGGTGCGGAACGTATTATCCTGGCTATAGCTGAAGGGCTGGACAGGACAAGATTTGAGCCTCTCATAGTGGTATTTAGTGAAGAGGGAGATACGGAACCTCCGCTATCGGTCAGAGCAAATGAAAAAGGCATACCGGTGCTGCCGTTAAAGCTGAAAGGAAGGTTTGATACCGGTTCCATATCCGCATTACGCA
>CAZAEH010000007.1:0-56703 GCA_964484255.1 uncultured Planctomycetia bacterium | reverse complement strand
TCTACTCCTACTGCCAAAACAACCCCGTCAACTGGGTGGATCCGTGGGGGATGGAGGAATGCAGAAATTCTGTTTATGACGGTTTAAGTAATGAAGAATTACTCGATAAATTGAAGGATGCAAATGCTCAAGAAGCGGAAGATATTATTAGGGAATATGAAAGAAGAGAGCATGGAACAGTCGAAAAACGATTAACCGAAGATATAGGTCTTGCCATAGGTGTAGGCGCTGGTATAGTAAATGAAGTCTTAGGGTATGTTACAGATTTGTATGATATCGCAAATGCGTATGTTCAATCCGAAACGGGCGAATCCATACCACAACATATCCAGAGTGATATTCAGGATTCTGTATACGATGCGTACCAACAAGCTCATGACTCTATTCTGCCAAATCCCCTAACAAATCCCGGTGCATATAATAATGGACCATGGATATTTAAATAATATGTATACAACCACTCAGGAATTACTAATTAAGGCATGTTGCGATCTCCTGTGGCGAGTTGTATTATTAGGAATTATCGCTGCAGGAATCGTTTGTGTCAACGAAGCAAAACCATTGATTGGCGAAAAATATCCCAGGACAGCCTGGAATATCAAAAATATATTCAAACTGTTAATACTCTTTCTTATAATCGAATATAGCGTACCTTTTGTTACGGGGTTAGTTCATGGCGATTCGGTGTCGTTTGTATCAAAAAGTTCAATATGGTATGGTGGTCTTACTGGACTGATATCCTATGTTCTAGTATTAGCCATCGTATACTACAATGTTGTTTATCGGTATGGAAAACCAGTAGCAATATTGGGTTTTCAGAGAGATCGAATCAGATCTGGATTGTTATGGGGGTTCTGTGTATTGCTATTCCTAGAAGTCGTTTTTGTTACTATTAAACATCTAAGAATTGCGTATAGCCCAAAGGGAGATGTTGATAGAGATTTATTATGGTATCTAATGCTAATTGTTGTGGGACCGATAACAGAAGAGATATTATTCAGGGGGTATATTTATCCTACCTTCCGAAGAAAAACAGGTATTGTATGGGCAATGATATTTAGTTCGGCATGTTTTATCATATTTCATAAATCAGAGACATTGTGGTTTAATGCATTTGTGATTGGGATAATATTGTGCTTTATTTATGAGAAAAGCGGATCTTTAGTTGCCGCTATCATGGCACATTCATTTAGTAATGCCTTTATCTGCGTAAGGAGGTATTATTACGGGAAGCTAGTTTATATTACCCCGTGGCCTATTGTATGGTTCGCCATATTTATTACAATAATTACAATTTATATTATATATAGATTGTCCGGCACAAGATCGGATACAAAGGAGATTTCAAATCCACCTCCGGCTTCATAGGCAGGCGCAAGGTATCCTATCTCTTAGGCCCCCGCCTCGATGAAATCCTTTCTTTAAGGGTATGAGCTGTAAACATGATTAAAAATATCTGCATAATGTCCATGGCCGCGGTATTATTACTGCCATCTCCGCAGCTGTCCGCTGCTTCGAGGGGCAGGCTTATTGAGCGCGAAATAGACAACGTTACGGTTCTTGTCTATGTGCCGGGTAGTTATACGGTTGAAATGAAATATCCGCTTATAGTAGGGTGTCACGGCACGGGGCAGACCGGCGAAGAGATATATAACGCCTGGCGCGAGGCGGCGGACAGAAGGGGATATATAATCGCCGCGCCGAATTTTGACGATTATGATAGACAGAAAGAAGTAAAGTTAGGTAAATTTATGCTTGATGTTGTTAAAGAGATGAGGTCTGTTTATCGCATTGACAGTACAAAAATTGTCCTCGTTGGTAATTCCGGCGGGGCTTCCGTATGCTATGGAGTCGGGTTGTATTATCCGGATATATTTACTGCGATCGCGCCGTGCAGCGGTCATTCTTCATATTTGGATAAATTTCCGTGGAAACCGGGTTTAAAAAAAATTCCGGTGTATATTTTACACGGGGAGAAAGATCCGTATCATCCGCTTGAGGAGTTATATAAAGAGGAAAATATACTCAAACGTTGCGGCTATAACGTGAAGGTCCATATAAACAAAGGCGTAGGTCACGCTTACCCGAATGCCCTTGAAACCCCGGTACCCGACTGGATAGACCGCCATTTTAAGTGATCTCCGGAAAATCAATAGCCCGTCCGTGTTTTTCATGTTATAATCCCGTTTAATGGATTGGAGGTAATGATGTTCGGTATAGGTTTGCCTGAACTCGCCGTTATCCTGGCGGTCACTTTTCTTATGGCAGTTGCCGTTAATTTACCCGCGATAGGCCGGTTCTTCAGCCGGTTGGCCGGCGGGATCAGGAAGCTGGTAAAAAAATGACCATCGCCGGCGATAAAAGCGGGCCGGGACGCCGCATTATTATATACGCGTCGGCGGCAGGTATTCTTTCGTGCCTGGCCTTCTGGAAGGCGGGCGACATCCTTGCTTTCCTTATGGTACATCCGGTCGACCATTTGGTATTCTTTTCGCCCGCGGAAGCTTTCATAGGGCACCTTAGGATAGCGCTGTTTACAGGCCTGGTCCTTGCCGTTCCCGCGGCGCTTTTCCGGTTGGGTAAGCCGTTATTTGCCGCGATAGCACTGTCGGCGGGGCTTTTTGCCGCCGGCGCCGTTTTTTCTTTCTATGTCGTATTACCCCCGGCGCTGAAATTCCTTATAAATTTCGGCGGTCCCGAGGTCATGCCGGTCATATCGATATCCGGATACCTTTCATTCGTCATTTCTTTGCTGGTGGTCTCAGGGACAGCCCTCGCTATACCGGCGGCTTTTTTTTCCCTTTCCAGGTCGGGCGTGATAAAGCCGGGGTTTTTGAGCGGGAAGAGGAAAAACGCTATACTGATAATGCTCATATTGTCCGCGGCGCTGAACCCGACCGCCGATGTTCTTACTTTGGCCGTGACCGCGATACCCCTGGCCGCGATCTACGGGATATCGATACTTATATGCAGGTTAACCAACGGAAAGGAGTGTTAGAGATGTCACTTCAGGAGAAGATCGACTCGGAACTTAAAGAGGCGATGAAGGCTAAGGCCGAGATAAAGGTTTCCACCCTCAGGATGCTGCGCGCCGCTATGAAGAACCTCGAGATAGAAAAGAAGGCCGATAAGCTCGAAGACAAGGACATAGTCTCCATAATCTCCAAGCAGATAAAGCAGCACAAGGATTCCATAGATGGTTTTACCAAGGGCAACAGGCAGGACCTGGTAGATAAGGAGAAGGCCGAGCTTGCCATCCTCGAGGCCTACATGCCGAGGATGCTTTCCGCGGACGAGTTGAAGCCGATAGTGGCCGCCGCGATCAAGAAGGCTGAAGCGAAAGGCCGTTCGGACATGGGCAAAGTAATGAAGGCCGCTATGGAAGAGGCGAAAGGTGCCGTAGACGGAAAGATGCTCAGCTCTATGGTCTCAGAAGAGCTCGCGAAACTGGGTTAGGAGGGGCTTACATGGAAATAAAGACAGTTAAAATAGAGAAACCCGCCGAATATAACGTTATAATCGGCCAATCGCATTTTATCAAGACGGTCGAGGACATCCATGAGGCCATGGTAGGCGCCGTCCCTGGTATAAAATTCGGGCTGGCGTTCTGCGAGTCTTCCGGCGAGTGTCTTGTCCGCTCTACAGGCACGGACGAGGACCTCAAGAAGCTCGCGGAGAAGAATGCCCTGGCCGCGGGCGCGGGCCATAGCTTTATTATAGTGATGAAGGACTCATACCCGATAAATGTCCTTAACGCCATCAAGGGCGTTCAGGAGGTATGCGGGATATTCTGCGCCACGGCGAACCCGGTTGAGCTTATAATAGCTGAGACCGTCCAGGGAAGGGGCATACTGGGCGTCGTGGACGGCTCAAAGCCGAAGGGTATAGAGGACGAGTCAGGGGTGAAGTGGCGCAAGGAATTCCTGAGAAAGATCGGTTACAAAATCCCTTGACAAAGCGGGTTTCGGTGATATAATTCTATTGGTTCTTTTGAAATGTACGTCTAGGAGGTAGATGGTGAGCAAATATCTCTCTGTTATCGGCGGACTCATCGCCATCGTCCTCGGAGTTACAGGCCTCGTCAATTGGTGGGAAGATTACATAGCAGGCTTCCTTAGATCCGGACTTGTCCTGATACTTTTGCTCGGCGGTGTCCTGGCGTTATTCGCGGGTATCGGCGAGATAAAAGACTCCTTGGAGGAAAAGAAAGAGAAGAAACAATAAATCTCCCCGGACCTCCTTCATTGCCTTCGACTAGTATGTCGACGGCCGGATGGTTTCAAGCTGTCCGGTTTGGTGAAGTTTGTCGGCTCACCTCAGAGGTAATGAAGGAGGCCTTTTTATTTATGGAAAAACTCCAGTTTTCGGCAGGCGGTGTGGTATACAGGAAAACCACCGCGGGCATTGAGATAGTCATCCTTGTCCGCGATGGGGGTAAGGTATTTTGCCTTCCGAAAGGCAAGATCGAAGGTCCCGAGACTCCCCGGGAAGCCGCCCTGCGCGAGATACGTGAAGAGACCGGGCTTACAGGGGCAATCGAGGAGGATCTCGGCCCTATAAAATATCGTTTTTACTCCGAAGAAGAAGATGTCAGTGTCGATAAGACAGTCACTTTTTTCCTGGTAAGATATATCTCCGGCAGCACCGATGACCATGACGCTGACGCCGAGGAGGTCAGGTGGCTGCCGGCAAGCGAAGCCATCAGGATAATGACATATCCTTCCGAACGCAAAATAGCAAAGAATGCACAAGATAGATTACAAAAAAGAACTTAATCCTGCCCAGCTGAAAGCTGTGGAATCCACCGAAGGACCGTATCTGGTAATAGCGGGCGCGGGAAGCGGCAAGACAAGGACGCTGGTATACCGTGTCGCTTACCTGGTCGAGAAGGGCATCAAGCCCGACCAGATACTGCTTTTGACATTTACCCGCAAGGCCTCCGAGGAGATGCTGCGCCGCGCGGCCAAACTGCTTGATGACCGCTGCGAGAAAGTCGCCGGGGGGACCTTCCATTCTTTTGCCAACATGGTCCTGCGTAAATACGCGGGCCTCGTGGGTTTTCCGCACAATTTCACCATTACCGATGAATCCGACGCGGAGAGCGCGGTAAATATCGTACGCTCAAAGCTCGGCCTCGATAACCTTGAGGCGAGCAAGCGCTTCCCGAGGAAAGGCGCCCTCCTTGATGTTATCTCCAAGTCCGTAAATAAGTCGGAAGATATAGCGACGGTGCTGGCGCTCGAATATCCGCAGTTCTCGGAATGGGAAGGCGAGATAAAGAAGATAAAGGAAGGCTATATCAGGTACAAGAAGGAGAAGTCACTCATGGATTACGACGACCTCCTTGTATTCCTTAGGAAGCTCCTGCATGAGCATAAGGACGTAAGGGCCAGGCTCTCCGGGCAGTACAGGTATATAATGGTCGACGAGTACCAGGACACCAACAGGCTCCAGGCCGAGATAGTACGCTTACTCGCCTCGGAGCACGGGAACGTCATGGTGGTCGGCGACGATTCCCAGAGCATATATTCTTTCCGCGGGGCGAACTTCAAGAACATAATGGATTTCCCGAAGGTGTTCGACGGCGCGGAGGTCATAATGCTGGAGGAGAATTACCGCTCCACCCAGCCGATACTCGATCTGACCAACGAGGTCATCAAGAACGCCCAGGAGAAGTTCGAGAAGGCCCTCTTTACCAAAAAGGCCGAAGGCCGCGCCCCGGTGTTCGTAGAGGCCCGCGATGAGAATGTGCAATCCAAATACATCGTGCAAAAGGTCATGGAGCTTGTCGATGACGGCGTGGCGCTGAGGGACATAGCTGTCCTGTTCCGCGCCGGATGGCATTCCAACGACCTTGAAATAGAGCTGGCCAACCACGATATCCCGTTCCTGAAATACGGGGGGCAGCGGTTCGTCGAGTCCTCGCATATAAAGGATGTCATATCATACCTGCGGATAGCGCATAACCGCGATGACCAGGTAAGCTGGCACAGGGCGCTTATGCTAATGCGCGGGATAGGCGAAAAGACCGCGGCGAAGATAGCCGGGCAGGTCATCGAGAAGAAACAGGGCCTCGATATAGACGAGGGTATACTGAAAAAACACCCGGACCTATCGGAGCTTATAGAGATATTGAGAACGGCCAAGCCGGAGGACAGCCCCGGCACGCTAATAAAGGATTTCCTGAAATACTACGAGCCGCTGCTTAAGGCCAAGTATGACGATTACCATAAACGCGCCCCGGACCTGAATTCGCTCGAGCGCATAGCCGGCAGGTACAATTCCCTGGAGCCGTTCCTTACGGACATGGCGCTTGAACCTCCGGAGAAGAGCATACTCGAGGCGGGGCTTAAAGGAAAACAGGAACACGCGATGACCCTTTCCACTATCCACTCGGCGAAAGGGCTCGAGTGGCATACGGTATTCCTTATATATGTCGCCGAGGGGCACCTTCCTTCTTACCAATCCATAGACGATGGGGACGCTATAGAGGAGGAGCGCCGTTTGTTCTATGTGGCGGCGACCCGCGCGAAGGAGAACCTTATACTCCTCAAACCCGCGATAGACCGTTCAGCGAGGTGGATGAAGAACTATTCAGGCGGCTACGCGGCCGGAGGCGTATTTACCGAGGTATCGCGCTTCCTGCAGGAAGGCAGCATAATAGAGCGTTTCATGGATGTCGAGAAGGCAGGCGGCGGTTTTGATGATGTTGAATTCGAGGACGCTTTTAATATATAATAGGTAACGCTTACAAAAAGGAGATAATGATGTATAAGATCGTGCTGCTGCGCCATGGCGAGAGCGCCTGGAACAAGGAAAACCGTTTTACCGGATGGACCGATGTCGACCTTTCGGAGAAGGGCCTTTCCGAGGCCAGGAAGGCCGGAGAAGTACTCAAGAAGGAAGGATTTGTATTTGACGTCGCTTTCACATCCGTGCTCAAGAGGGCTATCCGAACGCTCTGGATAACGCTCGACGGTATGGACCTTATGTGGATACCCGTATACAATTCGTGGCGGCTGAACGAGAGGCATTACGGCGCGCTGCAAGGGCTCAACAAGGCCGAGACTGCCGCTAAATACGGCGACCAGCAGGTCCTGGTATGGCGCCGTAGTTATGATACCCCGCCTCCCGCGCTCGAAAAAAACGACCCGCGCAGTCCCGCGAAAGACCCGCGCTATAAGAACCTTAAACCGGACGAGATCCCCCTGACCGAATGCCTTAAGGATACGGTCGCGCGTTTCCTGCCGTACTGGCACGAGACGATAGCGCCTGTTGTAAAGAGCGGAAAACGTGTCATTATCGCGGCCCACGGCAACAGCTTGAGGGCGCTGGTAAAATACCTCGATAATGTCTCGGACGAGGATATAGTCGGGCTCAATATCCCAACTGGTATGCCGCTCGTATACGAACTTGACGACAACCTTAAGCCGATCAAGCATTATTATCTCGGCGATCCCGAGGAGGTAAAGAAGGCGATGGAGGCCGTCGCCAACCAGGGTAAAGCCAAGAAATAAATCCGGCTGAAAAAAGATTTGGTTGCGCAATCGGAAGAACGTGGTATAATTACCAAGAGATATGGCACGGTTCATTTATTAAGGAGGGAAAGGCAATGTGCGGATCATGCGGTTGCGGCAAGAAGAAACCCAAGAAGGAATCAAAGAAGAAGTAACCTTCCACAGGAGGATTTGGTTTTAGCAAAAACCCGGTTTAAACACAAAATAAGGGGTTTTTGTCGACGGGAGCCACAATATATGGTATTTTTTTCTTGACAAGCTACTAGGGCTTGACTATACTTTGGGTTGGAAAGGGGGTAAGTTATGGGAGATACGAGGATAGAGAACGGGTTATCGGCGAATTCCAGGAAGGTACTCGAGAAGAGGTACCTCAGGAAAGACCCGGAGGGAAAACCGTTAGAGACTCCCGAAGAATTATTCAGGAGGGTAGCGCGCAATATAGCTTCAGCGGACTCATATTATGATCCGGATTATAATGTATCAAAGCTGGAAGATGAATTTTATGCCTTAATAAGCAACCTGGATTTCCTCCCTAATTCGCCTACCCTGATGAATGCCGGCCGCGAATTGCAGCAGTTATCGGCCTGTTTCGTCCTGCCGATAGACGATTCGATGGAATCGATATTCGAAACGATAAAGAACACCGCCCTCATACATCGCTCAGGCGGCGGCACGGGTTTTTCTTTCTCAAGGCTTCGTCCGGCCAATTCCATGGTCAAGACGACGGGGGGTATAGCGAGCGGCCCTGTTTCTTTCATGAAAGTTTTTGACGCTGCCACGCATGCGGTCAAACAGGGCGGTACTCGCCGCGGGGCCAATATGGGCATCTTGCGTATAGACCATCCCGATATACTGGATTTCATCAAGTGCAAGGAGACGGACAAGGATATAACCAATTTCAATATTTCGGTCGCGATAACCGAGGAATTCATGAAGAGGGTCGAGCGCGACGAAGAGTACGACCTTGTATCCCCGCATAACAAGAAAGTGGTCGGCAAGCTGAATGCCCGCGAGGTTTTCGACATTATAGTAAACAGGGCCTGGAAGAACGGCGAGCCCGGGATAATCTTCCTGGACAGGATAAACAAGTCAAACCCGACCCCGCATGCGGGCCAGATAGAATCGACCAATCCGTGCGGCGAACAGCCACTCCTGCCGTATGAGAGCTGCAACCTTGGTTCCATAAACCTCGCCAGGATGGTTAGGACGGATACTTCTTCCCCGCAGGTAGACTGGGAGAAGATGCGCGAAACTATCCGTCTCGCGGTCCATTTCCTGGACAATGTCATAGACATGAATAAGTTCCCTCTCCAGCAGATAGAGATGATGACCAAGGCCAACCGGAAGATAGGCCTGGGCGTCATGGGTTTTGCCGAGATGTTGATCAAGATGGGTGTCCCTTATAATTCGGATGAAGCCATAGAGATAGCCGAGAAGGTCATGTCTTTCATACAGGAAGAGGCCAGGAGGGAATCGCACGCGTTGGCGCTAAGGAGAGGCACCTTCCCTAATTTCAAGGATTCCATATATTCCGACGGCCCGAGCATGAGGAACGCGACCCTTACCACGATAGCCCCGACAGGGACGCTTTCCATAATAGCCGATACTTCCAGCGGGGTGGAGCCGCTTTTTGCCCTGTCCTATTACCGAGAGGTAATGGACAAGACGAAGCTGGTCGAGACCAACAAGCTTTTCGAGGAAGTGGCGAGAGAGCGCGGTTTCTACTCGGAAGAATTGATGAAGAAGATAGCCGAAAAAGGAACCCTGCACGATATAGAGGAAGTCCCGGAAGACGTAAAAAGGGTATTCGTTACGGCCCATGACATAACCCCCATATGGCACATAAGGATGCAGGCGGCATTCCAGAAATATACCGATAATGCAGTATCGAAAACCGTCAATTTCGCCAACAGCGCTACCCCGGACGATGTGCGCGAGGTATACCTGTTGGCCTATAAGATGGGGTGCAAAGGGGTTACGATATACCGCGACGGCAGCCGTGAAGAGCAGGTCCTTTATATAGCGCGCTCAAAAGAGAAGAAGGCTTCGGAAGCGGCGGAAACGCATGCGGAGCAGCCGGTAGCCCCCAAGGCTGAGGAGAAGGCGAGGACTTCGCCGCGCCCCAGGCCGGAAGTAGTAAGGGGGACTACAACGAAGATCCTCACCGGTTGCGGTAACCTCTACATCACTATAAACGAGGATGAGAACGGGATGCCTTTCGAGGTATTTACCCAGATGGGCAAGGCCGGCGGGTGTTCGGCCAGCCAGCTCGAGGCAATAGGCAGGCTGGTATCCCTTGCCTTGCGCTGCGGCCTTGATACGCATTCCATAATAGAACAGCTTAACGGCATACGTTGCCCCAATCCTTCATGGGAAAAGGGCGGCAGGATATTCTCATGCGCCGATGCCCTGGCAAAGGTGATAGAGAGGCGCCTGCTCAATACCAAAAAGCCCGCGGAAGTGCCTTCAGAGACAGTGGCGGAGCAACCGAAAGCCAAGAATAAACTTGGCAGCGTAGTAGGAGTCTGCCCGGATTGCGGCGGCGCACTGCAGCACGTCGAAGGTTGCATGGTATGCAAGGGTTGCGGCTATTCCAAGTGCGGTTAAATGATTAAATCTGATCGTTGGATAAAGAAGATGGCCCTCGAGGCCAAGATGATCGAACCGTTCCTCGACCATCAGGTCTCAGAGGGCCATATAAGTTACGGGCTGTCGAGTTTCGGCTACGACATACGCGTCCATGACGAATACAAGGTCTTTGTCGGGACGGGCAACCCGGTCATGGACCCGAAGAATATCGACCCCCATTCCTTTATAGACTTCAAGGGCAAGGAATGCGTTATCCCGCCTAACTCTTTTGTCCTGGCGCGTTCGTTCGAGTACTTCAGGATACCCGAAAAAGTAATAGCCATATGTTTCGGGAAATCCACGTATTGCCGCTGCGGGATACTTGCGAACATCAGTCCTCTGGAACCCACATGGGAAGGATTCCTGACAATGGCTGTATCGAACACAACGCCGCATCCCGCAAAGATCTATTCCCACGAGGGGATAGCCCAGTTGCTCTTCTATGAAGGAGAGGAAGTCCCCGAGGTCACTTATAAGGACAGGAAAGGCAAGTACCAGGCGCAGCAGGGGATAGTCCTGCCGAAGGTGGTGCGATAAAGGGGCATGTAATTGAAGTTCATCTTACCCGTTTCCGATCTTAATCTTGAACATACGCTGGAGTGCGGCCAGGCTTTTCGCTGGGAGGACTTCGGCAGCTGTTATATAGGCGTTATAGGTAAAGCGATAGTCAAGGTGTCCTTTGGCGGAGCCGGACTGGCGGTGGAGACAAGTTCACCCGTAGATAGGGATGATATCGCGCATTACTTCGCCCTTGATGAAGACCTGACTTCCATATATAAGCAGATAGGAAAGGACCCTTACGTAAAAAAAGCCATAGACAGGTTCCGCGGCTTGAGGATACTTAACCAGGACCGTTGGGAGTGCCTGGCATCTTTTATACTTTCTTCTTATACGAACATACCGCGCATAAAGAAGATGATAGCGGGCCTGTCCGCAAGGTTCGGCCGGCGGCTTGTCCTGGGCGACATAGAAAGATATTCTTTTCCCGGAGCGGGCAGCATGGCTCGCGCAGACCTGAAAACCCTAAGGTCCCTGGGGCTCGGTTTCAGGGCCGGGTATTTAAGAGATACCGCTCGGATGGTGTCCGAGAAAGCCATTGACTTGGATGCTATCGGGGAATTAAACTATGAGCAGGCCAAGAAGGCGCTTATGCGCCTTAGGGGAGTAGGAGAGAAAGTCGCGGATTGCGTTTTACTGTTTTCTTTCGGCAAATATGAAGCCTTTCCCGTAGATGTTTGGATAAAGAGGGGTATAGAAAGATTATATTTCGAAGGCAGGGACACCTCCCCGAAGGAGGCAGCGGAATTCGCGCGGTCCCGGTTCGGCCCATATGCAGGCTACGCGCAAGAGTATCTTTATCATTATCTAAGGCATGAAAGGGGGTAGTTTATGATCGGGGAGTTCAGGAGAAAGACCAATATCGGCATATTGTGCGGTATGCTCGCGCAGATAATTGGGTTCGCCGCAAGCTATTATATTAACATAGGTATTGTGATGTGGGTGGCGGCCGTGTTCGCATGGGGCGGGATATTACTGTTCATATGGGGATTATGGAATTATGCCAGGGGCAAGGGATATAGGGGGGCTTGGGGTTTGCTTGGATTGTTGAGTGTCTTCGGACTTATTATACTGGCTTTTTTCCCCGACAGGAAGAAAGGGGCTTGAAGTGAGAAAGGGGTTCGCCGCATACCTTTTGGCTGCCGTAGCAGTTTTTTTACAGCCATATGTTGTTGCAGAGGTCCTCGAGAAAGATATGAAGTTAGGCGATACGGTTTTTCCCCGGGGTACCCAGGTAGGTTATTATAAATCAGGGAAGGTCTACTGGGTCCATCCGAAGAGGCCCGTCACCGTAAACGGCCTCAGGGCCGCCGCCAATTATAATATCGTGTTCTACCCTTCAGGTAAGATCAAGCAGATCCGCCTTGCATCCCAGACCGTCATCGACGGCAAAAAATGTGCAGCGAATTACCTGACCGAACTGTACGAATCGGGTAAATTGTATGTCTGGCCGCTCGCCGAGCCTACGGTTATCGAAGGCATAAAACTCCATAACCGGGATTTCGCGATACTTTCCGAGGACGGGGATCTTATGGGCATGATGATACACCAGCAGGTAACGATTAAAGGGCAGAAATATATGCCTAATGCCGAGATCTATCTTAATCCCGACGGCACAGTCAAGGAAGTCAAACAGCTAGAGAGCGGAGTGCATTATTACTGAAACCTTCCTGAGGCTTCCTGGAGTTTTCTGATGAAGCCTTTGTACATGAGGTCTGTTTCCAGGCCAAGGGCCCTTGCTTTCCTCACGTCATCCCAAGCCTTGCCGTATTCTTCCATATCGTAATAAACCCGGGCCCTGTTGAAATATGCATCAGTGTATTTAGGGTCGATAGCTATAGCTGACGTGAAGTCCGAGATCGCCTCATCATACATCTGTTTATAGGCATATGACAATGCGCGCCCGTAATACGCGGCCGCGTATTTCGGGTCTATCCGTATAGTCTGTGTAAAATCCAGTATTGCGCGGTCGTATTCTTCCTTATATTTGTACGCGAATCCCCTGATATAGTAAGCGCCGGAACATCTGGGCTCGATCCTGAGTATCTCATTACATTTTTCGATCGTTTTATCGTAATCGCCGGTGCATAACATCTGGCTTGCCTGTGTCATCATCTGCATTATGGTCTTTGTGTTGGCCGGCCGGGTCTCCTGCGGCAGCAGCACTGCTAAAAGGCAAAAAATTACGCACACAAAATATTTTTTAGGGTGCTTCATTACTGTCTCCGTGTTTGTTTCAACGATTATAGCATATCGGTCTTTTGCGGTATAGGAATTTATTGCTAAATCTGGAAAAAGTGCTTGACAAAAGATATATTTATGTTATAAATAAAGACAAACAGGGATAGTAGTTGGGATAAAAACCTGAAAGGAGGGGGCAAGATGGATCAAGGAGGACAGGCAGTCCAGATTATTCTCGATACCTGGAGCCAGGTATGGAGTAATTTAGCGCTCTACCTTTCGAAAATAATCGTCGCGTTAATTGTATTCATAGTCGGTATAATAATCGCGAAGGTTATCGAGAAGGTGGTAGTACAGGTCCTTAAAGTTGCTCGTTTTGATGTTTTATCTGAGAAAGCGGGGATCGCCAGCATTCTTGCCAAAGGTGAGATCAAGCATACCTTATCTGAACTTATCGGTGTGGTCATCTATTGGCTTATGGCGCTGGTGGTGGTTATAATTACCCTCAATCTCGTGAACCCCAACCCGGATATTATGGCGGGCAGCTTCCTTGATGGAGCAGTAAAATACGCGGGCATGGTGATATTGAGCATATTTGTGCTCGTACTCGGCCTCTTCTTCGCCGCTCTGATAGGTTCCATAGTCAGGACGACGGCATCCAATGCCGGCGTTGCTTCGGCAAAGAATCTCGGCCAGATAGCCCAGATATCAATAGTAGTCATTACGGTTCTAACCGTTCTTCCGATGTTAGGCGTCAGGACCTTCATCCTGGACACGGCGGTGGTAGTAGCCTTGTCCGCCACCGGTCTGGCCTTAGGGCTGGCCTTTGGCCTCGGCTCGAAAGATATAGCCGGTAAGGTGATGTCCGAGATCGTCGACAAATGGAAGAAGAAATAGGTTAGGGAGGGACTGGTACCAAAAGTTGGATATTTTCAAATAGTACTTTAAAAGAAGGGACTTCTAAACGGGGAAGTCCCTTCTTTTTTTGTACCATCGGAAGAGGATTATGGCAAATATTGGAGCAAAAAGAAAGAAGGCGCGCAAGATAGTGGGCTTGACCTATGACATCAAGCCCGACTATATATTGAAGGATTCCGACCCGGAAGACGCCAACGCGGAATTCGACCACCCTGACACAATAGAGGTCATAAAGAACGCCATAGAGTCCGGCGGACATAAGGTGGTCAAGATCGGTAACGTTAGGAACCTCCTGCGGCGTATCGATAAGCTGGATGTCGATATCGTATTCAATATCGCAGAAGGATTATCGGGCCGTAACAGGGAATCCGAGGTGCCCGTGCTTCTGGAGATGAAAGGGATACCTTTTGTCGGAGCGGACGGCCTCACTCTTGGGTTGACCCTGGATAAGATAATGGCGAAGAAAGTACTGATATCCGAAGGCGTTCCGACCCCGTCTTTTTTCCAGGTATCCGATGCCGGAAAGGTGGACGGAACGGGCGCGGGTTTCCCGCTTATAGTAAAACCCCGCCAGGAGGGTTCAAGCAAAGGGATAAGCGACAAGTCTATCGTAAAGAACAGGAAAGACCTTATCAAGCAGGCGGAATGGGTTATACGGACATATAAACAGCCTGCTTTGGTAGAGAGTTTCATAACGGGATCGGAATTCACCGTTCCTGTGATCGGAAACGGCAAGGATGCCGAGGCCCTTCCGGTTGTACAGATAAGCATCAACGGGAAGACCAACCTCGGTGACCTGTGTTACACGTTTTCCAGGATACACTCGAATACGCTGTGCTACGTATGCCCTTCCAGGATAACAAGGGCATTGGAGAAGAAACTTAAGGATGTTGCGTTGAAGGCATATAATGCCGTGGAGTGCAGGGATTTCGGAAGGGTGGATATAAGAGTGGACAAGCGCGGGAACCCGTACGTCCTGGAGATCAATCCATTGCCTTCTTTATCCACCGAAGATGTTTTTATGGTGGTTGCAAAGTACATGAAAGTATCTTATAACAGTATCATAAACAGGATCATTGACTGCGCGTTGGAAAGGTACGGTATGTTATAGATGGGCCAAAAAGTGGCTTTCACGTATAATCTCAAAAGGAAGGTGGAGGAAGGGCTTCCGGATGATTATTATTCGGAATTTGACAGCAAGGAGACCATAGAAGCGATCGCAAACGGATTGCGTTCGAGGGGGAACGAAGTATTCTTGGTGGAGGCCGATAAAGGGCTTCTTAATTGGTTCCAATCTAACAAGGTAGATATAGTTTTTAATATAGCCGAGGGGATAAATGGTGAGTCCAGGGAGGCGCAGGTCCCGGCCATCCTGGATTTTTTAGGTATACCATATACGGGTTCGGGGGTCCTTGCCCTCAGCGTTTCTCTCGATAAGGCATTTACTAAAAAGATATTCGAACAGGCCGGGATACCTACTCCGAGCTATAAGCTTATAAAAGAGCCGGCTGAAATATCCGATGAGGGTCTCAGGTATCCGTTAATAGTCAAGCCGAACAGGGAAGGCTCGGGCAAAGGCATAACCATAACAAGCGTGGTCCGCAACAGGGTAGAGCTCGATAAAGAGGTCTGCAAGACTTACAGTACATACCGGCAGGAAGTACTTGTCGAAGAGTTTATAGAAGGAAGGGAATTGACGGTCGGTTTAATAGGTAATTCTCCCCCTATGGCGCTCCCCATCTTGGAGATAGATTTTTCTAATTGCAAGGCTTCAGGCGAGTTTTTTTATACGTGGAAGGTCAAGGAATTTGAGAAAGAGGTCGAAGACAGCAGGGGATTAAGCCCCATATGGCATTGTCCCGCAAGGCTGACGAAGCAGGAAGAAGCCTTGGTGGGCGATACAGCCGTAAGAGCATTTAATACCTTGGGCTGCGTGGACCTTTCACGGGTAGATATAATACTGGACAAGGAAGGCGTGCCTTATGTGCTGGAGATAAACCCTCTCCCCGGGCTTGATCCGGTCGATTCGAATTTTCCCTTTATCGCCAAGTGCGCGGGCCTGGATTATCCCGCTTTGATGAACAGGATACTGGATGTGGCGATCGAAAGGCACACGAAAAACGGTAGTCTCGTCCTACACGAAAGGAGCCTGCGTTGATAACTTCCGCTAATTCCATAGCCGAACATTGGAAGGATATACCTGAAACGGATTGGGAAGATTGGCATTGGCAGATCAGGAACAGGATCATGACCTATGACGGTCTTAAGGAAGTCATCAAGCTTACCCCTTCGGAGGAGATAGGCGTCAAGAGGAGCAAGGGAAGACTGTTAATGGCCATAACCCCGTATTGGCTGTCCATGATAGATACCATGAGGCCGACTTGCCCCATAAGGAAGCAATGCATACCCACATCCGAGGAGTTCGATGTTTCCCCCAACGACATGGAGGACCCGTGCGGCGAGGATAAGGATTCGCCCGTGCCCGGGCTTGTTCACAGGTACCCGGACAGGGTACTGCTCCTGGTCACGGAAAAGTGTGCCATGTATTGCCGTCATTGCACCAGGCGCAGGATAGTTGGTTCCGAGGCGCACCTTACCAGCCCGCAGAACTTCGAAAAAGCGTATGAATACCTTAAGGCAAATCGCAGGATACGCGATGTCCTTATATCCGGCGGAGACCCTCTTATGCTCCCGGATGAGACTTTGGAGGATATACTAAAGAACCTCAGGGCCATACCTAACATAGAGTTCATACGCCTTGGGACAAGAATGCCGGTGACGGTGCCGATGAGGGTGACCGAAAATCTTGTATCCATGTTCAAAAAATACGGGCCGATATGGATATCCCTGCATTTTAATCATCCGAAAGAGATCACGAAGCGCTGCAGAAAGGCCTGCGACATGCTTGTTGAATCCGGCATACCTCTCGGCAGCCAGACAGTACTTTTGCGTGGTATCAATGACAGGCTTTCCACTATGCGCAGGCTTATGCATGAGCTCTTAAAAGCGCGCGTACGCCCGTATTACATATACCAGTGTGATCCGGCCAAAGGAATAAGCCATTTCAGGACGCCTATATCCACCGGTATAAACATAATGGAGAAACTTCGCGGGCATACTTCCGGATATGCCGTGCCTACTTATGTGGTCGATGCGCCCGGCGGCGGCGGTAAGATACCCGTAGCGCCCAATTATGTCATATCGCAGCAGAAGGGGGCCTTTACCCTAAGGAATTATGAGGGGCAGATGTTTACCTATTATGAGCCTGTCGAGGATGGGGAAATAACCAGGCTTGTCCCATCCGTAGCGAAACAGAATAAAACCGCCGCAAAAGAAGCCAAACCGTCAGAGTCCAAGACGGCCGCGGCATAAGACAATGAACAGCAGAGAGTTTTCCCTTCTTGCCGTTATTTTGCTTTCCGTGTTATTTGTCTGCGGATGCGGCCCCCGTCAGAATATAGAAGAAATGAAATCCGCTCTGGTGGATTTTGACCCGTCTTTCAAGGAAGTCCTGGATAAAAAAGCGGATATAGATGCCCAGATAGAGACCCTTAAAGGAGAATTCAGGACAAAACAGGGAGAGGTCAATTCCAAAATAATGGAACTGGAGGAAGAGCTTAAGGCAGCAAGGAAAGAGCTTTACTCAAAGACAAAGGAGTTGTCTTTGCGGCTTGAGCCGGACAGGCAGAGGGTAAATCTTAAAATAGAAGAGATAAAGATGAAGCTGGCGGGTAAGGAAGCCCGCGCGGGTTCCATCAAGAGTTCCATAAAGAACCAGAACGGATTGCTTGGGAACAAAAAGCTTAACCTTTCGGACCAGGAGCAGGCGGAATTGCGCGGCAGCATAGAGAAATCGATGCAGGAGTTGACTCCTTTAGAGGAGGAGATAGCCGTTCTCCGCCGGGAAGTGCAGCTCTACAGGCAGGAATCCAGCCTCCTAAAATACTGATACATTGTTTTAAGCCCCCCGATTTGGTAAAATATCCCTATAGGAGAAAATATGGCAAAAATTAAGCGTGTCCTCATCAGCGTTTCAGACAAAAAAGGCATAATAGATTTTGCCAAGGGCCTCAAGAAACTCGGTGTTGAGATAATTTCGACGGGAGGGACGGCCAAGGTCCTGCGTGACAACAAGATAAAGATAAAAGCCATTTCGGACGTCACCGGTTTTCCCGAGATGCTCAGCGGCCGCGTCAAGACCCTGCATCCAAAGATACACGGAGGGATACTTGCTATCCGCGGCGAGCGTGAGCATATGGCGCAGGTAAAGAAGCATAAGATCGGCCTGATAGACATGGTTGTGGTCAATCTCTATCCCTTTGAAGAGACCGTCCGTGACCCGAAGGTAAAACTTGCCGATGCCATTGAGATGATAGATATAGGCGGGCCTGCCATGCTGCGGTCGGCGGCAAAGAACTACCGGGACGTAGCCGTGATATGCAACCCCGACAGGTACCTTAGGATATTGATGGAGTTGCAGGAGAAGAACTGCTGCTTGTCGGAAGAGACGCTCGAAACGCTGGCTGTTGAGGCATTCGGCCATACTGCGAAATACGATGCCGCAATATATTCCTTCCTTGGCGGGAAATTCGCCCTCCTTAAGGACAAGTTTCCCGAGATCCTCCACCTGGTATTCGAGAGGGCCCAGGGCCTGCGCTATGGAGAGAACCCGCACCAGAAAGCCGCATTTTATGCCGATTCAGCCAAGCCCAAGTATGGCTTCGGCGGCATGAAACAGCTGCACGGAAAGGAACTTTCATTCAACAATTTCCTCGACCTGCAGGGCGCTATACAGATAGCCAATGATTTTCAGACGCCTACGGCCTGCGTAGTAAAGCATAATTCCCCTTGCGGTGTGGCTTCTTCTATAAAGCTCGATAAAGCATACAAGGATGCTTTTGCATGCGACCCGCTTTCCGCATTCGGTGGAATAATCGGCCTCAACAGGAAGGTTGACGTGAAAACCGCAAAAGCAATAGTCGAATCCGGGTTCATGGAATGCGTTATCGCCCCGGCTTACGAGACGGGAGCCCTTGACATATTGAGGGAAAAGAAGAACCTCAGGGTCATAGAATACGGGTATCCGCATGACCGCTCTGATAAAGGAATATACTCGTGTGACCTTAAGAAGATAGAAGGCGGCCTCTTGCTCCAGGAACAGGACCTTATGGATGCCGGCCCGGATGATCTTAAGACCGTAACAAAAAGAAAGCCTTCTGCTGCGCACGTGAAATCCCTTGTCTTTGCCTGGAAAGTCGCCAAGCATGTCAGGTCTAATGCCGTAGTAATAGCCAGGGACGAGAGGACTGTCGGTATAGGAGGCGGACAGCCAAGCAGGGTCGATTCGGCCAGGATAGCGATAAGGAAAGCCGGCAAGGAAGCCAAAGGAGCCTGTCTTGCCACCGACGGGTTCTTTCCCAAGCCTGATTCGGTCCAGATATCCGGAAAGGCCGGGATATCGGCTATAATGCAGCCGGGCGGTTCGATCAAGGACGAAGATTCCATAAAGGCCGCAGACAAAGCCGGTATAGCCATGGTAATGACCGGGATACGGCATTTCAGGCATTGATCCATGACGTATCAGGAAGCGATACGATACCTCGAATCCTTCATTGATTATGAAAAGAACTCGGATTTCAATTACCAGGGCACGATGAAATTAAGCAGGGTCCGCGCCCTGCTCGACGGCCTCGGTAACCCGCAGAAGAATTTCAAGACCGTGCATGTCGCCGGCACAAAAGGCAAAGGTTCCACCTGTGCCTTTGTTTATTCCATCCTGAAAGAAAGCGGCATAAAAGCGGGATTATATACATCCCCGCACCTTATAAATTTCAGCGAGCGCATAAGAGTTTCATTTCCCAGGGACAGCGCGATAAATGAACAAGAGATCGCGGCCCTTGTCGGCAGGATAAAGCTGTTCGTTGATAATTTTTCAAAATCGTCCAAATTCGGCCCCCCATCGTTTTTCGAGGTCTACACTGCCTTGGCATTCCTGTTTTTCGGGATAAAAAAGGTGGAAGTTGCGGTAGTAGAGGTAGGGATGGGAGGGAGGCTTGATGCCACGAATATAGTCGATCCCCTGGCTATAGGCATAACCCCTATAAGTTTTGACCACACCGACAAGCTCGGCAAGACCCTGGAAGCGATAGCAAAAGAGAAATGCGGGATCATTAAGGACGGTTGTGCCGTTGTTACCGCGCAACAAGACCCCGACGTTATGTCTTGCATAACGGGAGTTGCATCCTCTAAAAATACCAGGCTTTACGTCGTAGGCAAGGACATATCGTATGATATAGTCGAATTCGACGAGCATGGGCAGACTTTCAATGTCCGTGGCCTGTCAGGGGAATACCCTATGCTCAGGACGCCGTTACTCGGCAAGCACCAAGCGGAGAATGCCGCGACCGCGATAGGCATAGTCGAATCCCTTGCAGACAAGGGAATGGCTGTTTCCTCGCGCGATATAGCCAAAGGCATCCGCAATGTCAATTGGCCGGGAAGACTTCAGGTATTCGGGAATTCGCCCCTGGTGGTTCTTGACGGCGCGCAGAACGAGGCTTCGGCAAGAGCGTTGCGCGATTCCGTAAAAGAGATATTCAAGTATAAAAGGCTGTTGATGGTCTTCGGGGTCTCTTCGGGCAAGGACATAGCCGGGATATCGGCGAACCTGTTCCCGATAGCCGACAGGATATTCCTTACGACTGCAGCTACGCCGCGTGCTGTTGCGCCCGAAAAAGTAAAGGCGGACGTTCCAGGTTACGCAGATAAATATGTATCCACGTTCAATGTTAAAGAGGCCGTAGAGCTGGCCTTGAGGGAGGCCGGGCCTTCCGACATGGTCCTGGTGACCGGCTCGCTGTTCGTCGTCGGGGAAGCGCTTGACTACCTCGGGAAAAAGACCGGCAATCATGAGCAAACAGCATAAGATAGATATGGAAGACACGATAGCGGCTATATCCACCTCCGTGGGAGAGGCCGCTATAGGTATCGTCCGCTTGAGCGGGAACCGCTGCCTTGAGGTCGCCGACAGGATCTTCAGGCCCCGGACCGGGAAAGCGCCTTCTTCTTTCAGGTCATTTACCATACATTACGGCCGGGTCATGGACGGCGATCTGGAGGTAGATGAGGCCCTGCTTGCGGTAATGCGCGCTCCGAAGAGCTATACGAAAGAAGACATGGTAGAGATAAGCTGCCACGGGGGGATAGTGCCCCTCAGGAAAGTCCTTTCCGGAGCTTTGAGGGCCGGTGCCAGGCTTGCCGAACCCGGAGAGTTCACCAGGCGCGCTTTTATTAACGGCAGGATAGACCTGGCCCAGGCCGAGGCCGTTCTTGACATCATAAGGTCTAAGACCGACAGTTCTATGGCCATGGCCCTTGAACGGCTTGATGGAGGGCTTTCTGCCGTGGTCAAGGGCATAAAGGATGAGATAATATCCATATTGGCAGGAATAGAGGCGTCCGTTGATTTTCCCGAGGAGGACCTTGAGATAATCTCCGAGGCCGGCACGAAAGAAAGACTCGGATCTATCATTCTTTCCCTTGAAAAACTGGCCGACAGCGCCGATAAGGGCATAATAATGCGCGAAGGGGTATCCTGCGTAATATGCGGGAAACCGAACGTCGGTAAGTCCAGCCTGCTCAATGCCCTGCTGCAAAAAGAGAGGGCCATAGTGACCCATGTTCCGGGCACCACAAGGGATTCTATAGAGGAATATGCCGATATCGAGGGAATACCTTTCAGGCTCATTGATACTGCGGGAATAACTTCCAGCGAGGATATCGTGGAAAAGCAGGGGATCGTAAGGAGCCGCGAGCACATTGAGAGAGCTTCTCTGGTGATGCTTGTGCTTGATGCAGGCATGCCGCTTAGCGGCGAGGATACCGCGCTGCTCAAGGATACGGAAAGCAGGCCGCGCATAATAGTGATCAATAAATCGGACTTACCCCGCAAGATAGATTTTAAGGCCCCGGGGACCGTTGAGGTTTCCGCTAAAAAAGGTTATGCTATAGATAAGCTGAAGACCGCCATGGCCGAGGCCGTCTTCGGCGGCGCCGTAAGCGGACAAGAGGGCTGCGCGATCTCTAACTTCAGGCAGAAAGAGGCTTGCAGGCTTGCCGCGGAGGCGGCGGGCAGGGCTTTGAGGGCTGTTGAAGGAGGTCAATCCGCCGAGTTGGCGGCGGTCGACATAAGGGAATGTCTTGACCATTTAAGCGAAATAGCGGGAGAGACCTTTGACGAGGATATCCTCGACAGGGTCTTCTCGAGTTTCTGTATAGGAAAATAGAGGAGAACAGATGGACAAAAAGAAGATAATGAAGGCAGTGCATATGATATTGGAAGCGGTAGGAGAAGACCCTAAGCGCAAGGATCTGTTGGAGACCCCGCGCAGGGTAGCCGAGATGTACGAAGAGATATTTTCAGGGATAAAGGAGAACCCCGCCAAAGAACTCGAAGTGGTCCTCGACCAAAAGCACGAGGAGATAATATTGCTGAAGGGCATACCTTTGTATTCGGTTTGCGAGCACCATCTGCTGCCGTTCCTGGGCAAGGCTCACATAGCTTATATACCCAGGGAGGGAAGGGTGACCGGTTTAAGCAAGCTGGGAAGGGCCATAGATATACTCGCGAAGAGGCCGCAGGTCCAGGAGAGACTGACCACGCAGATCGCCGAGGTCATAATGAAAGTATTGAAACCGCGCGGGTGCATGGTTGTTATAGAAGCCGAACATCTATGCATGTCCATGAGGGGCCTGAAGAAACCGGGCATATCCACCGTTACAAGTGCCGTAAGGGGGGTCTTCAGGGAGAACGAAAAGACACGCGCCGAGGCCCTTGCCCTTATGCATTCGTCCTAAAAAGTGATATCCAACAAGGTTAAAATATAGTATAATATTCGGCAAATGGATAACTCATTACTCGCTTTATTCCAGAACAAGGTCTTTATTGCCACTGTCCTTAGCTGGATCACCGCGCAGGCGCTGAAGATAATAATAAATACCATAAAAGAGAAAAAGTTCAACTTCAGGTGGGTTGTCGGTACCGGCGGCATGCCCAGCGCCCACTCGGCAGGGGCCATGGCTTTGGCGACCTCAGTGGGCATACAGGAAGGTTTCGGTTCAACCATTTTTATAGCCACTTTGGTATTTGCCATGGTTATCGCGTTTGACGCGCAGGGCGTAAGGCGCGCAACGGGCCAGCAGGCCGAGATCCTGAACAAGATAATGGACGACATATATTGGAGAAGGAAGATACAGGAAGACAGGCTTAAGGAACTTATAGGGCATACGCCTTTTGAGGTATTTGTCGGTTCCTTTTTGGGTATAGTAATAGCCACGCTCGTGATGGTGTAGAAAGGGGAAACGTTAAAAAGATGAAATTCAGGACTTATATTCCGCTTGCAATCGTTATAATCATAGCGATAGCGTTGGCTGTGTTCGTCCTGCCCAGGTTATCCATAGGGTCTAAGGAAGCCGGCCTGATAAACAGCGCCAGGTCCCTTGATAAGGACGGCAAGGCCGATGAGGCCATAAAAGAGCTTGAAAAAGTAGTGGCAGAGTTTCCAGAGAGCAAGAAGGCCGGAGAGGCGCTTATTGTGCTCGGTGCCATTTATGAGAAGCAGGGGAAACTTGTCGACGCGCGCGATTCGTATAAAAAAGCCTTTGAGTCATATCCCGATGCCGATATAGTCAAGGATGCCAAGCCTAAGATAGAAGAGCTGAACATGAAGATACTCTTCTCGCCCTATGTGGACAGCTGCAGCAAGGAGTATACGGTACAGGCAGGCGATTCGCTGGCCAAAATAGCCAAGGTGTTCGGCACTACGGTCGAATTATTAAGGAGATCAAATAATATATCGGGCAACACGATAAGGCTGGGCCAGAGGCTTAAGGTCATAACGGTCAAGTTCAGCGTGGTGGTGGATAAGTCCCAAAACCTGCTTATGCTCAAACAAAACGATGGTATCATAAAGACGTATAAAGTATCGACAGGGACAAATAACTGCACCCCTGTCGGGACGTTCAGGATAACCACGAAACTGGTCAACCCCGTCTGGTACAAGGACGGAAAGGCCATACCTCCGACTTCACCGGAGAACATACTTGGGACCCGTTGGATGGGTTTTGACAAGGAAGGCTACGGCATACACGGAACTACCGATCCCGGTTCTTTGGGAAAGCAGGCTACCGCCGGGTGTATCAGGATGCGGAATTCCGAAGTTGAGGAGCTTTACGATATCCTTCCTGAAGGCACGGAAGTCACAATAGTGGACTAAAGCCCATAATATGAACGGAACCGGTCTGGATTTCGAGAAACCCATCCTGGAACTTGAGCGTAAGATCGAAGAGCTCAAGAAATTCACTTCTTCCGAGAATATCGATCTCTCATCAGAGATAAAGAAGCTGGAAGACAAGCTTGATAAGGTCAAGCATGAGGTATTCGAGTCGCTTACCCCCTGGCAGAGGGTCCAGATAGCGCGGCATCCCAAGAGGCCTTATACCTTGGATTATATAAGCCTTATGATGGCAGATTTTACCGAGGTACACGGGGACAGGGTATTCGGGGACGATAAGGCGCTAATCTGCGGTCTCGCCAGGATAGACGATACAAAAGTTGTGGTCATGGGCCACCAGAAGGGCCGCGACACAAAAGAGAACCTTATGAGGAATTTCGGATCTGCGCATCCCGAAGGCTACAGGAAAGCCATGAGGGTAATGAAGATGGGCGAAAAGTTCAAACTTCCCATAGTGGTCTTTATAGATACCCCCGGGGCATATCCCGGCATAGGGGCCGAAGAGAGGGGGCAGGCTGAGGCCATTGCCCTTAACCTGATGGAGATGGCCAGGATCAAGGTGCCTATAGTCTGCTACGTTATTGGAGAGGGTGGTTCGGGCGGTGCTTTGGGTGTCGGTATCGGCGACAGGATATGCGTACTTGAAAATGCATATTATTCGGTCATATCGCCGGAAGGCTGCGCGGCGATCCTGTGGAAAGACAGGACAAGGGCTCCCGATGCCGCTAAAGCCCTTAAACTAACAGGGCAGGAGCTTCTGGAGCTTGGGCTTATAGATGAAGTTGTGGCTGAGCCGCTGGGCGGCGCGCATCGCGATCCCCAGAAGATGGCCGCCTCTATCAAGGAGTCCGTGAAGAAACATTTGAAAGAACTTTCAGAGGTCGCTCCTGATGACCTCCTGGAAACCAGGTACGAAAAATACAGGAAGATAGGAGCTTTCTCTACCGAATGAAGCGCCTGATATTCGAGATACCGAGCGATCCCAAGCATATAAAAACTGCATCAACAAAACTTGCCGATTTCCTGAAAGGAATAGAGTTTTCCAAAGAGTCCCTTTTTGACCTGAGGCTTTGCCTCGAAGAAGCCGTGATCAATGCCATAAAATACGGTAACAAACTTGACGACAGGCTCCCCGTGGTGATCGAATACCTGATCTCGGACGGTAATCTCGAGATAACCGTAAGGGATAACGGGAAGGGCTTTAAATTCGACACCGTCCCGGACCCCCGTTCTGAGGAGAATATACTTAAACACGGCGGGAGGGGCCTTTTCCTTATAAAGAACCTTATGGATGAAGTTAAATTTAATGATAGCGGAAACGAGATAAAGATGATAAAATCCATTACTGGAGGAAAACCCCATGGTGATCAAAGAGAAACAGTCGGGTGATGTTATCGTTTTGGCGGTTGACGGAGAGATAAACTTCAACTCTTCTCCGGAATTCAGGAAGTCCTTCCTGAAAGTGCTCGATTCGAAGAACCTTAAAGTAGTGGTCAATCTCTTGAATGTTGCCTATGTGGATTCTTCCGGGCTTGCGACACTGGTTGAAGCCCACCAGAAGATCAAAAGTGCAGGCGGCAAATTAAAACTCACTAATCTTTCCCCCAAAGTAAAAGGTCTGTTTGAGATAACCAAGTTGGAGAAGCTTTTTGATATCCAGCCGAACGAAGAAGAAGCGGTCAAATCGTTCTAGAATAACGCGAGGCAGCAGATGAGTATATTGCAGTCCATAGGGAGGATGACCCTTAACGCAGGCGCGGCGATATGGGACGTATTTGAGTTGCTTTTCAACACGCTATATTGGCTTTTTTTTGCCCCATTCAGGGGTAAATTCATCGGAAGGCGTTATATATTCGCCCAGATGGTCTTTGCGGGCGTGCAATCTTTGCTTATCGTATTTTTCGTCGCGCTTTTTATCGGCATGGTCCTTGCCATGCAAGGTGCCTACCAGCTCAACCAACTCGGGGCGGTCAAGTTCGTGGCCGCTCTTATAAGCGTTTCGATGTGCCGCGAGATCGGGCCTATCCTTATAGCGCTTGTGGTAGCCGGGCGTGTCGGTTCCGCGATAGCCGCGGAGCTGGGTACAATGAAGGTCACCGAGCAGATAGAAGCGCTTGAGACGATGGCGCTTAACCCCATAAGGTTCCTGGTAGTTCCCCGTTTTCTCGCCCTGATAGTCATGCTTCCCGCGCTTACGATCATGGGAGACCTCATAGGCATGATCGGCGGTTACATAGTGGGCGTATACAATCTCAAGATAAACCCCGGCCTGTACATAAAGACAAATTTTGAATTCCTGGTCATGAAAGACGTCATGACCGGTCTGCTCAAGAGTGTTGTATTCGGGATGATAATAGCCCTTATAGGATGTTATGAGGGTCTCAATACAAAGGGCGGCGCCGAAGGCGTCGGACGCTCGACGACCATGAGCGTTGTCATCAGTTTCATCCTTATAATACTGGCCGACGCCATTTTGACCGGTATATTCTATTTCTCGAACGTATAACGGTATAATGCCATGACCGAAAAAAGAGAAGCCGTAATAAAAGTAGAAAATCTCGAGAAGAATTTCGACGGCCGCAAGGTACTCGACGGTATCAACCTCGAGATATATAAGAGCGAGACGCTTGTAATCGTCGGAGGGTCCGGGTGCGGCAAGTCAACGCTCCTGCGGCATATCATCGGGCAGTTGAAGCCGGACAAGGGCAGGGTATCCCTCTTCGGGCAGGATATCACCGGCGCGAACGAGGACAAAATGGACAGCGTCAGGAAAAGGTTCGGCATGCTTTTCCAGTCTGCCGCGCTGTTCGATTCCTTGACGGTGGAGGAGAACATCGCGCTGCCGATGAAAGAGCATACCAAGCTCGACGACCATATAATCAAGATAATGGTCAAGATGAAGCTGAACCAGGTAGGCCTGCGCGGTTTCGGGCATCTCATGCCGTCGCAGCTTTCTGGCGGCATGAAGAAGCGTGTAGGACTTGCACGGGCGATAGCCCTTGACCCGGAGATAATATTTTACGATGAGCCTTCCGCGGGACTCGATCCCGTGGTCACAGCTGTCGTGGATAAATTGATCCTTGACCTCGGCGCCGCGTTATCCATCACGTCCGTCGTCGTCACCCATGATATGAATTCCGTTTTCAGGATAGCAGACAGGATAGTCATGCTCTATAAGGGCAAGGTACTGCAGATAGGCACCAAGGAAGAGATAAAGAATTCGAAGAACGAATATATACAACAGTTCATAAACGGTACCATAGAGGGGCCGATGCAGTTCTTTGCTCCGGACGAAGGTTATCTGGAAGAGCTTACAAAATAAAAGGAGTCACGTATGATCAATATCAATAATGAAACAAAGACCGGGGTAGTGGTCGTTGCCGCGGCGCTGGTTTTTCTTTACATATTTACTTCGATGGGCGGGATAAAAAAAGGGAAGAACGACTATAAGCTGAACGTAATATTCGATTATGTCAGCGGGCTCGAGGACAAAGCCCCGGTGAAGCTGGCGGGTGTGGAAGTCGGAGAAGTGGAAAAGGTCAGCCATACCTATAGCGATGACGAAACCAAGGTCCTCGTGAGCCTCATATTGAGCGGCGATGCAAAGGTAAGACAGGACTCCAAGATAAGGATAAGCACTACGGGTCTTATAGGCGAGAAGTATATCGAGATAACCGGCGGGTCCAAGGGGTCGCCGTTCGTGGAAAAAGGGTCTACGATAACGGGTATAGATCCTTTTGAGATGGAAGAGCTCATAGAGATGGGTAAGACCCTTGCCGCCAGGCTTGACTCGGCAATGCAGGACCTCCAGAAGCTCATGAACGATGCGGACGGACTGCTTGTCGATAACAAGGACGACATAAGGGCCGTGATGATGAACTTGAAGGATTCTTCCGAGAACCTCAAGGAGTTCAGCGATGACGTAAAACGTCACCCGTGGAAACTCCTGATAAAGAGCAAGGATAACAAGGACGACGGTCCCTCGGGAGGTAAGGCCTCCGGGCAGAGAGAAGATGTGCCGGAGACCGGCGGGCAGGGCAGTAAAACGAATTTCGGCACCCGATAAGGAGCAAAAGGAGAGATGAAAAGATTTTTCGCGGTATTTTTTCTCGTGATCGCCGCCGGTTTCATATGCCAAAGTCTGATTTTTGCGGCCAAGGACACGGAAAAGACGGCAAAGGTCATCTTTGTCAAGGGGGACGCAAATATCCAGAAGTCGGGTAAGACCTCCTGGGACCCTGCGAAGGAAGGGATGACGCTTTCCGACGGAGATTCTGCCAGGACCGGGAAGGAGTCGGCCATAGAGATATCTTTCGATAAGGACGGCAAGAATGTTATCCGGCTTGAGGAGAGTTCTACGGCTATATTGAGAGGGAAATCCCTTAACAGGATAGAGCTCCCCCAGGGAAGGATACGTTCGCTGGTAAAGAGCCTTAAGAAAGAGGCCTCATTCGATATAAAGACGCCGACGATCGTAGCCGGGGCCAGAGGGAGCGGATGGGATGTGATCGCCCGAGACAAGAAGGACAACGTCAAGGCTTTTGAGGACGAGATATTCGTCCAGTCCTATGACCAGCAGGGAAAGCTTATTAAGGAGATATACGTAAGGGAAGGTTGGGAGGTATTCATCGACAGGTTCCAGGCTCCAGGAGAATTGATAGAACTGACTAAGAAGGACTTAGGAGATTGGAGCAGCTGGCGCGGTGAACTTAACGAACATTTAGAGCGCGGTAAGTCCTCTTCTTCCGACAGGTCCGGACAATTCGGGAATTTGCAGGAGTTGCAGGATGCCGTTGACAGACAGGAGGATTTTAAGGAACAGGTCTTCGAAACGGAAGATATAAAGAAGGTAGAGGACCGGGTGGCTGATGACAACAGGCTGGAAGGCGGTGTATGTCCTTCAGATAATTCGCACGGGGTAACGCACTATACGCCCCCATCCGGCCCATAACGCATGGCGGGATCGCATCTTATGAAAAAGTTCAGCTTTGTTGCGGCAGTGTTTGTCGCGATGGCATTCTTCGGCAGTTTTGCCGGTGCAGCGGATATGAAGGAAGAGGAGACGACCGAGAAGTTCCTCGGCAGGGCCGAGGAGAAGTCGTATAAGAAAGTTGAGACCCTCCGCGAGCACAAGAGGTACAAGACCAAGCTGCTGGTATCCGCTGCGCAGGGGTATGACGACAACGTTTTCCTGGATCCCCAAAGGAAAGCCGACACATTCTCGGAATTCATAATCGACGGCAGCATATCATATCCCATGAACGGCAGGTGGGATTTCTTTTTTGAAGCTTCCGCCCATGACATAACTTACTGGGAGGCGACTTCAGCCAGCCTCATTGATACCGACCTGAAGATGGGTTTTGAAGGAAGGCTCTTTGGAGGTATCACCGTTACCCCGTATAATGATATCGAGATGATGGAATACCAGAAGAATGACAACGGTGAATATGTAGGGGACAAGGCCGGTATAGTTATAAAACAAAAGCTGCCCAACAATTTCTTCCACGCGTTTGAATACCAGTATTATTACAAGAATTTCTCGGACAGGAAGGCATTCAACGGTTGGGGAGGTTTTTCCGACGACGACAGGGTAGACAGGAGGAACACCCTTGACTACAGCCTTGGCATGTATATGAAGAAGTCCATGTTCAAGGTTTTCGGGGAATACTTCAAGAATGATTCCAACGACAGCTACCTTGATTATTATGATTATGAATCCACCAAGCTGGGGGCTTCCGCGATATACCTTATAACCAAGAAATTAAGCGCTTATGCGTCGTATTACAGGCAATTCAGGCATTATTCAGGCAGGACCATACCGGACGACCCCACGACCTGCGAACGCGACAGGGGATGGGTGACCAGCGCCTCTCTGTATTATGATTTTACGAAAAATGCCACCCTCGGATTGAATTATTCTTACCGGCAGAACAAATCCAATTACCCCGCCCAGAAGTATTCAGGTTCGATAACCTCCCTTGGGATGTACTACAGGTTCTAAAAGGTATCCCAAAAATAATCTGAAAGAAATCCACGGCTTTTTACGTCTATTTCTTTGACCGCATGAAGCGGCCAAAGAAAGGAGGGCATTTATATGCTCAGTTTCAGCGTAAAGCGGCTTTACAGGTTTGACGGGGAAGGTCCATTGAAGGCAATAGCTGATGTTTCGATAGGCGAGGAATTCCTTGTAAAGGGATTCAGGGTAGTGGAAGGCAAGAAAGGGGTATTTGTCTCGGGACCGCAGCAGTCGGGTAACGACGGAAAATGGTATCCGACGGCTTATCCCCTGAATGATGAAGTAAAGAAGGAACTCGAGAAGGCCGTTCTTGAAGCTTTTGGAAATGGGGAATAGGCAGTTAGGGGACCTCGCCGAAGACCGCGCTGCTGACCTTCTCGCAGCCCGCGGATACCGCATAATCACGCGAAAGTTCAGGTGCAGGACCGGGGAGATAGACATAATAGCAGATGACGGCGGCACGCTGGTCTTTGTCGAGGTCCGCTCCCGTCGCGACGATGAGCACGGGATGCCTTATGAAACCATAGATAAAGCGAAGAAGGCGCATATACGAAAGACCGCATTGTTCTTCCAGCTGAAGAATGGCATGCTGGAGCGGGATTCAAGGTTTGATTGCATATCGGTCCTGTTTGACGGCAAGGACAATATAAAGAACATGGAACTTATAACGGATGCGTTCTGGAGCTGACAATGCTTGCTAAAGTCGAGAGCAGGAGTTTATGGGGAATTGAAGCCAGGAAAGTCGAGGTTGAAGTGGATATAACGGGCGGGCTCCCGTGTTTTAATATCGTGGGCCTCGCCGATACGGCGGTAAAAGAGAGCAAAGACAGGGTAATATCCGCGATAAAGAATTCAGGGTTTAAGCTCCCGCCGAAAAGGATAACTATAAACCTCGCCCCCGCAGATTTGCGCAAGGAAGGCGCAGGATATGACCTGGCGATAGCTGTAGGGATATTGGCGGCAACCGGAGAGCTTGATAAGTGTCTTGTGGGAGATAAGGTCTTTTGCGGAGAACTTTCACTGGATGGGGGTTTGAGGCCCATAAACGGGATGCTGCCTATGATCTCGGCTCCCGGTATAAGCGGAAAAGATACCGTTATCATCATACCGCAGGGGAACTCAAAAGAGGCAGGAGTGGTGCGCGGGATAAAGACATACCCGGCCCGGAGGTTAAGGGACGTGGTCGATTTCCTGAGGGGGGTTTCAGGCATAGCACCCGCGGATATTCCAATAGGGACGGAAGACTGTTACGCGTCAGACGCCGGCCAGGAGATGGATTTCAGCGATGTAAAAGGCCAATGGCATGTCAAACGCGGCCTTGAAGTGGCTGCGGCAGGCGGGCATAACGTGCTAATGATAGGCCCGCCCGGTTCAGGCAAGACGATGCTTGCGCAGCGGCTTATAACTATATTGCCCGATCTGAGGTTCGAGGAAATGCTTGAAACGACCAAGGTTCATAGTGTTTCCGGGCTTCTAAATTCCGGTAATCATCTCATATCCCGAAGGCCGTTCAGGATGCCGCACCACACGGTTTCATATGCGGGACTCGTAGGAGGAGGGACCAGGCTCAGGCCGGGTGAGATAAGCCTTGCGCATAACGGGGTGCTTTTCCTTGATGAATTACCTGAGTTCAAAAGGGACGCACTGGAAGCGTTACGCCAGCCCATGGAAGGCGGAGAAGTAGTGATATCCAGGGCTTCTGCCAGCTTGAAATATCCGGCAAAGTTCATGCTTATAGCAGCAATGAACCCGTG
This sequence comes from uncultured Planctomycetia bacterium, assembly GCA_964484255.1. Lineage (GTDB taxonomy): Bacteria > Omnitrophota > Gorgyraeia > Pluralincolimonadales > Pluralincolimonadaceae > UBA6215. The sequence continues at coordinate 24,839 of CAZAEH010000007.1, read as the reverse complement.
CCCGTGCGGTTATTTTACGGACCCCAAGAGGGAGTGCCACTGTACGCCGCCCATGATCCAGCGTTACCTTTCAAAGGTATCGGGACCGCTGCTTGACAGGATAGACATACACCTGGAAGTTCCCTCGCTTAAATACAAGGAGATGTCGGGTAAAAGCCGCGGAGAATCATCGGAAATTATAAGGCAAAGGGTTAAGAATGCCAGGACCATCCAAAAATGCAGGTATGAAGGACTTTCTATATCCTGTAATGCCCATTTAGGGTCGAAAGATACCGAAAAATATTGCGTTACCGATAAAGAAGCGTCAGAGCTTCTAAAGTTGGCCATACTGGAACTGGGCCTAAGCGCCCGCGGATACGATAAAGTCCTCAAGATAGCCAGGACCGTAGCAGACCTTTCGGGCAAAGAACTGATAGGCGCGGAACATATTTCCGAAGCGGTCAATTACAGAAGTCTTGACAGGGACCTAGGATTCTAATGGGCGGAGACGACGCGCGATCCCGGATATAAGCATTTTAACTATAAAAATAAGACGGGATAGCAGTATAGTGCCGATCATTCCGGCGGCTATCATGGCCGTGAGGAACAAGGAATCCCTGTTATGCACCTGCCTGTAGAAAAGCAGGAGTCTTTCGGCTTCTATGGCCTTTTTTGTGAGTTCAGAAGGGGATTTTTCGATCTCCGCGAGATCTTCTTTTGCTTTGGCCGATATCTTTTCAAGGTCGGCAGAGTAGCGGTTTTCGGATTTTAACAGGGTTATTTCCGAATCGAGCCGGTCAATATATCTGCTGAGCCTAAGTATACGGTTTTTGTATTCATTTTTTCCGCTATAAACAGGCCTCATGAGCCCGATCCTTTTTATTGAACCGTGTTCGATAAGGTCTTCCACTATCTTTTTGAGGACGTAGTTATGAGGGTTTTTAAGTTTTTCCCTGTCAAACCATACCTGCATGTTCTTCAATATTTTGCGGTTTGTCTTTTCCGCTTCATCAAGGTTCTCGTTAAACAGCCTCCTGTAACTGAGTTTCACTATGTAGTTTGTCCACCATGAGGACTGAGCTCTCTGGTAATTTGTCTTTTGCCTTATGAGGAATTTACCGTATTCGCCGGTGAGGTAGACGTTGACCGCCTCGTTGAATTCGACCGCGGAGTCTTTCTCAGGCTGCATGCCAAGCAACTCCTTATATGAGGATGTCACATAGCTCATATTGGATACTATATTCTCCATGACCGAAGGGGAGATATTTTCCAGCGTCATAAGTAGAGGCCAAAGGAATTCAAGCGAGTCGGCGACTTTTTCGTCCACCGCCCTGATAGAATTTAACTTGGAGCTGATCGCCGGGTTCTCCCTGACCGCGGTGCTGTTCGACAGGAATTTGTAAAGGAAGTCCGACGGGGACTTGAATTTTTTCCTTGACCGAGGATCATTATAAAGAGTCATGAGGCGGAATGAAGCGGAATCCATTTTTTCCTGCCACTTGGAAAGCTCATCCGCCGACTCTATAGGGACCAAGTGCGCGAGGTCGTTCTCTTTCACCGCCCTTAATACCTTGAAGAATACCGGGATATCTTTTTCGGGAATGCCTATGTCGTAAGCCCTCTGCAGGTGGTACCATATGACATTTACGATAACGTCATTCGCGCTTATCTTAGACTGCGCCGCAAAGCCTTTGTCCTTGAGCCCGTATATATCCGTTATTACCCCGATATCCCTTTCGTTTATATCCTTAAGTTTCCCGGTCATGATATCTATTTCTCTCGGGAAGTAGGCATTTGCCGCGTCTTTATATATCTGTTGTATTGGTTTAAGGTATTTCTCCTGGAGCTCATAAAATGTCAGTTTCTTTTTCAGGGCGTAGACAGCCATCCATTCGGCGTTGCCTTGTTTGAGCAGCTCCAGGTCGGGATATTCTCTCGAAACGGACCTGATCGCCTGACGCAGCTGCAGGGTCCTTACTATATCCGGTTCAGTGACGGCTGCGCCCAGGCTGTCGAGTATGCCGATGGCCGTTTGTAAAGCGGTGTAATGGAGGATCCGTTCATCATCCAGGTCTATGCCTGTCTTCTCTTCAACCTCTTTTCTTATCCCCAATCCTATCGACTCAGGCACCTTTGTATCCCAGAGATTGTTTATCTGCTGGAGAAAAGCCACTTTTTCAACATCGCGGTAGTCCTTGAACGCGAGTGAATTGATGGCTATCTTTTCAACAATACCGGGGACAAAGAAGGGGAGGTTTGGATATTTGGCCGGCAGTTCGATCCATAAGGTCTCAAGTATTCTCGCCAAACGCAGGACTTCCGCGTCATCCAGTTGTCTCCCAAAATCCAGGGCATAATCCTCTTTAAGCCTGGCGAGTGTCATATAGGCATTGAATCGCTTGATAGCGGGAGTCTCGTTCTCCGCCGTGTCTTTAATGACCTGCAGTGACCGGCCGTCATCCTTTGTCTGCCTGGGGTCATGGTCCAACTTACGTTTCAATATCTCAAGGCGGAAAGCGTTCTCGTATTCGAATCCATCGGGAAGACGTAATTCCTGTGTAAACCACCTGTTTATGGATGCGAATAACGGGGCGTAGTACGCGAAGTAATCGTCTATGTTCTCCCATCCGTGTGATGCCCTGTTCTTTTCGTATTCGAGCATCAGGTAACCGCTTATGTTCCACCATGGTATCCTGTCATATCCCGAAACCGATCCGGTTCTGTAAAAGGCCATGAACTCCAAGGCCAGGTCTTCAGGTGTAATTTTTAGATTATTAGTTTCTGACTCAACCACGAGTGCGGCCAAGAACTCATATGCCATGTCGAGCTTAAGTTTCTCCGGAGTCTGTGTTTCCAGTATCGCAGCCTGGTCGCTGCCGTATCCCATGTCCCTGTAAGTGGTTTCCATTACGCCATGGACGAACCCTTCGGGCAGGGGAAGGTTATCCTTAAGCCACGTGTTGGACATGCTGAATTCGTTCTTGAAGTAGTCGAAGAGCTCCATCACGTTCCCGAACCCGGCCTTGTAGTATATCAGGGTAAGGTATCCGCTTTTTTCCCACCATGGCATTTCTGTATAACCCAGGGACAACCCTGTCTCGTATATCTCAATGAACTTCAAGGCAAATTCGGCGGGATCGACTTCTATGCCGTTCTTTTCGGCATCCAGTATCAGGGAGGACAACCAGATATATCCTGTCATCTGTTTTCCGGCATCCGATTGTTTTTCGATCTGCTTGTTCAGGCGGGCTATCAAGGCAGCGTTCTTTTCCGGCTGGAGCCTGGGATCGTCATAGAGGCCCTTCTGGAGTATCTCATTATTGAACATGATCTCATATATCGTTCTATCATCGAGAGCGACGCCTTTGTCCTTTAACTCTGCGGCCTTCTTTAGCTGCGGGCCGAGGAAATCAAAATATTGCTCGAGATCCCATCCATACCTTCGGGACATCACGTAATATGAGATAGCAAGGTATTCTCCTATGCCTTTTGCCTCTATGCCGTCCTTGAGCTCCGGATAACGTTTCTCTACGGCATTCCATATGGCAACAAGGTATCCGCGCAGCACGTCCGCTGTTTCCTTGATCTGGGGATTCGACGGTTTCTCTTCGTATCCCAGGGTTTCCCAGGTATCAAGGGCCATCCTGTAATCGGAGAGCATGCATATAAGTTTTATATCGCTTCTTTCGTAATCCACCTTATCAACGCCTTTTTTCTTGTAATCGGCGAGGAACCTTTGCCGGTTGACGTTATATATTTCTGACGGGATGCGCGTCTTGCGCCAAGCGTAGTTTACATAGTCGAATCCGAGATATTCCATTACTTCCTCGGTGGACAAACCGTTCTTCATACCTGTTACTATAAGGTATTCCAGTTTGCCTTGTTTACCGGCTACCACGGTTTCCACGATGCCTAATATGGTCCCGAAAGGTATTTCGGTTGCAGGGATGATCTCGATGACCGGGACATAAAAAGTTACCGTTCCGATGAGCTGCAGAAGGGTTTTTGCCGGTTCGGGTACAAGCTGGAAAGGTTTGAGAGGGACCGCCGGGTATTCTTTCCTGAATTGCGGCATTTTATCGTATTCAGCAAAGAATTTCCTCAGATTTTGCTCGTTGACCTCCAAGCCTGAGTAGTACAGGGATAGAATACCTCTCTGCAGGTATTCATAGCGTTTCCAGATGCCCCTTTTCTTGGCGAAGTCGGCATTCCAGTATTTCTTCGTGTCCTCCCACCTGAAAACCTCTGCTATATCTTTCATCGAGAGCCCGGTCTCCCTGCTTGTCTCGAACCAGAACTGTCCCGTGAGGGGATCAAGCACGTTAAACCACGGGTATTCCTTCCCGTAACGCGCTATCATGCCCAATCCCTCAACCCTGTCTACGGCAGTTATCGCTATTGCGGCGGCGGAAAACTGCATGGAAAGAGCTATTTTTGTCCCTGCAAGGGCAGTAGAAGCGAATAACCTCCTTTTTCCCATCTTGTGGGAAGCAGAGAAGAAATCCCGGAAAGCCGTCAGGTCGGAGAGCTCCGGTTCTTCGAGGGGAGAGACCGCCTCGGTTATTATTGGAGCTACAGCATCCCGCGTTACGGGTCTTAAGAGGGGTATCGCTCTGGAAAGCTTATCCTCGACGGGCAAGACCTCGGCCATCAGCTTTGTCTTTCCCTCGCGGGATTTAAGCACGGGCGAGAGCTTGCTGTCGACTATCCTGTCGGGTATATAGAACTCGATCTTTTGGAGGTCCTTGCGCATCTTTTCAAGGAGCCTCTCTTCCTCAGCAGAATAGCTGAACCTCTCCCTTGATTCGGGGAGGACGAATTTAATGAGGTCGTGTTTGTTATAGCTCGGGATATCCCTGAGCGCGGACAACGCTACCAACAGGAGAAGGATAGCGGATATTATGACATACAGCCTCTTTGTCTTTTCCTGTATCGTGGCCTTGCGGGTATCGAGGTCGCGTACTTTGCCTATAGCGGCGATAGCGTAACGGCCGAATATAAGCGAACCCGCCCAAGGCAATATGCCGAATATGCCGAAAACCGTTATCGGCGCTATACCCGTGATTATGTATATTGCCGCTATAGCGGATATTATAAGGCCCATCTTCTGAGCTTCTTCTATCCTGATGTCCCTGAACTCGTTCCTGGTTATCTTGCCCTCGAGCTCCATAAGTGAAAGGGTACTGGAAGTTTTCCATTCCGGGACCTTATTGATTTTTTCTGATTTGTATATTGAATATGAAAGAAGCGGTTTTATGACCGTTAACTGCAGGGAAGACACGGTAGTTTCTATCGCCTGGAGGATGCTGTCGAAGAACTGGTCTACGAGCTCAAGAGAGAAGGAGAGGGGTTGTATAGGCCTGCCTTCGGCGCGAGCCCTGCGGAATATGTACCTTACCGGATCGATGAACCTGTGGACGAATATGATGCCGAAGAAAGAGAGGACAAGGGTTATCCAATACGCATTTGAGTTAGTAGGGACTATGAGTATGAATGGGAATATCCATAGCAAACACATGAGCATTATGAAACAGAAAAGCATGGGATCGGAAAGGAGCCTGCCGATGGCCCAGCTCAAGTGCCACTGGTGGTAATATGTAAGTATCCTGCGGTAGGATATCAGTGTCCTTATGGCCTGAAAATCCCCTATAAGCCACCTGACGTCGCGGATGATATAAGTTACGAAATGCAGCTGGTCGCGTTCGCCTACAATAACCGCATTATTATAGAAATTCGCCGTGTATTTGACCACCTCGCCCATATCCAGGTTTTCCAGACGGCGGAATTTCCTGACGAACCGGTATCCTCCGGAAGCGATATCGAGATGGTAGACGAGTATGTCCTTTTGCGCGTCCCTGTCAAGGCGTACGAACCTTGTGGCATTGGCAAGGTCTATCCTCAGGATGACGGAGCCGGGTTTTTCCGAGACCTTCTTTACGATAAACTTCTTAGCGCCTAAAAGCCCCTCGCAGTTCCTGCTGAATATCGATTCCTGCCAATCATGGGACAAGACTTTGGCGGGGGACAGGGTTTCCGGTTTAAATACCCTGTCATAATATATTTTTGTCCTGGCGAAACCCTTTCCGAAGAACGCGCGCTCCTTCCCGTATATCCCGGAGATGACTTTCATGTTTATTTCGTTCTCTATATCGCGCTCATTCTTCATTATCTTCCAGTAAATGCTTTCCTTGGCCTTGCCGTTAAGGTAAGGAGGGGTAATGGCTATATGGGGCTGGGCGATCACTATGTGCTCGTTTTCCGGGTGCAGAAGTATGGCAAGCGCTTTTTCGATCTCGCCGGCATACAGCTCGTTCTTATCATCCATGATAACGCAGAACTCGGAGATCCTGGACGGGTCTATATCTATATCGTCGCCGCGCAAGATACATTCGGCTGCCTGTTCAGAGGTTATCTGCCCTTTACCGGTGTCGATGCCGAGAGCCTTCACGAGGTCCGTCGACCACACCCTGCAAATAAGGGGCTTGTTCCTGTTCTGGGTGAATTCGAAGCCTTCGTCGGTGAAAAGATAAGGTTTAGTCTGCCCGGTATTCATCAGGTGCATGAGGTTGCCTATGCCGCCAACCTTACCGGCAAAGCCGCCTATTCTTATCATGCCGAGCTTTGTGTTATCGAACCATTCGCTCTTGGACCTGTTCAGGTAAAGGAACTCAAGGTTATCATAGGGATGTTCCCGCGCGAATTCGCCGAGCCTTTTTACCTCATATTCTATGATGCTGTCGTTTTTCGTATCCGACCAGAAAGTTATGACGAGCAATATCTTCTTCCCAAAAGTCTCGAGGGTCGGCCTCAGGGCTTCGATGGTTTTCCTGAAATAGAATATGGCTATCTCGGCATCCGATTCAGTATCGCTTTTTTTAGCCGTTACATAAGATATTTTAAGCGGCTTGTCTTCCGTATAGTTGGAGTCGATGTACTTGGCGAGCTCCGGGAGCATTTTATGCCCGGGGGTATTTACCATCAGGCTGACCATAAACAGAGCCATTTTATGGGAAGGTTGCCATGATATATAGTACGTGACCCCGAAACAAGCGGCCATCCACATGAAAGTGCATAATGGAAGATGGCTTATGCCCCCGATGCCATAGACGGTGAGGGTAGGTATTATCGCTATCATCGTCGCGAAGAAAAGGCGCATTAATCGGGTCATGCCCTCGTATATCCGGGCTTTTGTGCCTTTTACGAAAGGAGGGGGTATAAGTATATCCTTGCTTTTGCGGAGTTGGTCTATTAACAGGACCGCCTTGCGATACCTTCCGAAATCCCTCAGGTTGGCGACAGCATCTTTATATTCCGGGTAATTATCAAGTTCCCTGGTGAACTTTCCCAAGAGGCTGAGCTCATGGTCGCCCAAACGGTGGCCTATTATTCTCCTGGAAAGAAGTTCGGGAGGGACTACCAGTTTTTCCGAAAGTGCATTTACGGCTTCATTTATCTTATAGTTGTCATTTGATCTTACCCCATCCCTGAGGCCCGCGAATATCTGCGAAAAGTCAGTGAAGTCCTCTATGCTGCTGGCTCTCCTGATATCATCCTCGAATATGGACATGAAGTCATGCAGGACCTTGCCTTGTATTTCAAGCCGCTTGTCGGCAAGCATTTTGTCCAGGCTGGTTTTGCGTTTTTCAAGCAGGAATATCTCGCGCAGGGTATCAGGCGCTACGGAAATATCGTCGGTTTGGCAATTTTCGACCATCCTATAAAGGGCATGAAGCCTTTTGTTTATAGACCTCTTTTCCCTCCTGTAGCTTCTCTCGAGCCATGCGGTATTCCGGTAGATGATCTTGGCAAGGGCTTTTTTAACGATTATTTCGGACATCACGAAATTGTGCTGTCCCGGCGTAGCGTATCTGAATTTCCCTCTTTTTATTTTGCCGAATTTATCAAGAAGGTAAGTTACGGAATAGGGCCAAAGATAGCCGGGGCGGGGGAGTTCCTGAAGGAAATCCGTGAGTCTTTTAGAGATCCTGGAAAGCTCGCGTTTCCCGCTTTCCATCTAGATGTGTTTTCCGAAGTCGGCGATTTTTGGCTCGGCGAGTTTTTCGAAGTCGGAATATCTCATCTTGACAGTATCGGTATGAGTACCGCCGTTGAATACTATTTCGATGTCTTCCTTGAGGATCTTGTCCGCTACGGTATTGAGCCCGAAGAGAGCGCCGAATGGGGGCATGGCTCCCGGCTTATAATCGGGAACGGTCTTTTCCATCTCTTTTTCGGTGGCGATCTTCAGGGATTTGCATTTGAGCGCGGACTTGAGTTTTTTCAGGTCAATCAGGTGTATGGCCGGCAGGACTGCGAGTGCGAAACCTTTATCGGTCTTTATCAGGACTGATTTTATGACCTGTTTCCCGGGAACTTCCTGCGCTGCGGCTATCTCCTGGGCAGTATATGCCAGTTTATGTTTGAGGGTTTTATATTTTACCTTATTGGAGTCCAGGTACTTCTTGAGTTTTGCGGGTATAGCCATCTTCCGGTCTCCTTTTTATGGTGCCGAAGGAGAGATTTGAACTCTCAAGACCTTACGGTCACTACGCCCTGAACGTAGCGCGTATGCCAGTTCCGCCACTTCGGCCCGCTTAATCTTTTACGAACCACATCCTGTCCCTGTATTCCCCGACCATCCTGCACGTGTTGAAGTAATGGCTTTGTTTGATACAGTTTATCATAATATCTATCCATTTTGAACCGATATCTGTTTTTCCGTCCTTTTCCGTTTCGTAATAAAGCTTGACCATTTTATCAAGGGCTTCATACAACTGGGCCGAATCCGAATCGAGGCGCAGGTCAAGCTCGTTACCGATAGGGTCGCCGCTATTATGCCTGTAACCGAATATCTGACCTATATTAGCATCAGGGTTTTCGGATGCATCGGCTGCCTCTACTACCCAGCCGTCGAGAGTCGACAATTGCAGGACCCCGTTGAGTATCGCTTTCATCCCGCTTGTCCCGGATGCCTCGAATGGGGGAAGGGGGTTGTTCAGCCACACGTCTACGGAACTGGTAAGCAGTTTTCCGAAGAAGATATCGTAGTTTTCCAGCATTATTATCCTCAGGACGGACCCTTTCGAGCCCAGCGAATCTATCGTGTTCATTATATTGTTGATATATGTCCCCACAAGGCTGTCGTTAGGGTGGGCTTTCCCGGCTATGATTATCTGTATGGGACCGTATTTTTCGGCTATCTCGACCAGGTGCCTCGGGTCCTGGAAGAGAAGGCTAGGCCTCTTATAGGCTGCTATCCTTCTTGCCCAGCACAATGTAAAGCAGTTATCTTTTATGTCCCAGTTCGCGAATATTTCCGATAACTTGCGTTTATTGGCCTGGTGGGCTTTCCAGAGGTCCGCCCTGAAGTTTTCATCTGCCCTTAGGTTCTCGAGATCGAGCAGGTCTATATGCCCTGACGAGCAGGTTCCGGTCCTGTTCCTGTACTTCTCGAGAAGCTGCGCTATGTCATCGGATATCCAGGTGGGAATGTGGATACCGTTGGTTATAGATTGTATCTTTTGCGCAAATTGGGGGAATTGCAGCCGTGTGATCTCGCCGTGTTTCTTGGCAACCGCGTTTACACTCCTGCAGCAATTCAGGAGCAGGACGGTAAGGTTAGCGGTGCTGTCTTCGGCGCCGTTCTTCTTTATGAAATCTATATTTTCATCAGGCAGGATCCTCTCGAGTTCCTTTATCGGGAAACGGTCATGTCCTGCGGCTACAGGCGTATGGCAGGTATAGACGAAATTGTTCTCCAGCGAGGCAAGGTTGCTTTTGTCAAGCGAGTCGGCCATCTCGACAAGCGCCATTGCAGCATGTCCCTCGTTCAGGTGGTACTTGTGTATATTATATCCGAGGGCCCCGAAAGCCTTGATACCGCCGATACCCAGTATGACCCTCTGCATTATCTTGAAGTATGAGTTGTCGCTCCTGTATAGCTGGTCCGTTAACCCCCTGGATTCCGGCGGGTTACCTTCCACGTCCGAATCCAAAAGTATAAGAGGGACGGCGTGTTTTTTGTCATAGCTGTATACGTAATATTTCCACAGTCTCAAGAGCAGATCGCCGTTTTTAAGAGGCAGGGTTATAACGGTGTCCAGGGGGATCAGGCCTGGATACGAGTAGGGGTCCCAGTTAAGTTCTTCGGGGACCTGCCCGTCCTTAAACCAGAAATTCTGCTTGAAGTATCCCTTTCTCCAGAGAATACCGACCGCTGCCAGGGAGATGTTAAGGTCCGCCGCAGATTTCAGGCTGTCTCCTGCGAGGACGCCGAGACCTCCGCTGTATATCGGCAGGTCGATCATGCGTTCGCCGATGCTGAATTGGAAATAGTAGTCCCTTATCCTCATATTGGAAAATATGTTCTGTCTGGGAAGGGTGTTAGGTTCGGAAAGGGGAGAGGAAGATTTGTAACTGTTGTATATGCTGGTTCCCAGGCCGTATTCCATAGAGAAATATCCTACTGAAGGCTCTTCCCGGGAAACAAGCCGTTTCTCGGCCTGTATTATACTTTCCAGGGGAAAACCGAAATAGGTATCCGGGGTAATATCTTTGGAATATTTTTCCTCGAACCGGTTTACTTTGACCAGCGAAAGGAATGTCTTAAGGTTATCTTCCATGGTTTTCTTTAAAAACTTAGTAAATTATACCGATTATCGGCCGAATTTGCAACCATAAAAAGGTTGCCTTATTTTGAGCGTATATGTTATATTATTACCGACTAAAATGGCGGACGAGACGGTTGCGACAAACAGGGAGGCCAGGCACAATTACCATATCCTCGAGTCTTTCGAGGCCGGTATAGTGCTTCAAGGGTCCGAGGTAAAGTCGTTGAGGGACAAGAAGGCCAACCTCAAGGACAGTTTCGCCAGGATAGACGAAGAGGAGATATTTATCTATAATATGCATATAACGCCTTATCCTCAGGCCGGGAGGTTTGCCCCCGAGCCTAAGAGGAAGCGCAAACTGCTTATACATAAGTCCGAGATAAAGAAGATACTCGGCCGGCTTACGCAGAAAGGGCTGACGCTCGTGCCCCTTAAGATATATTTCAAGAAGGGCATGGCGAAGGTGGAAGTTGCCCTGGCCCAGGGCAAGAAGCTCTATGACAAACGCGAAGATATCAAACGCCGCGATTCGGACAGGGAGTTGAGGCGCGAGATACGCGGAAAAGAATAAGGGGGCGAAAGGCTTCGACTTAAGAAGCGAGTTAAGGGTTGCGCGCCGAGGGTGTCAGGTGGCCTCGTTAAAACCTGACAACAAAGTTAAACGCGAATGAACTCGCGCTAGCTGCTTAATTGCAGCACGTCCTCCGGTCTTGCCTGCGAGGCCGGATGTGACGCCGCAGCAGGCTGGTCCCTTTCCTCTCGCCTTTGGGGGAAAGGGGCAAGATACAACAAAGGCTGGCCATTACGGTAGCGGGCCTGTTTGCGCGACCGTATCGGCGAGATGATAAATCACAGGAAACGCGCGTAGGAGCTCTTAGCGAGTGACTTAAGGACCGGGGTTCGAATCCCCGCGCCTCCACCATTAAGGGGAGAATACTATCAGAAAGACAATAGCATTGACCTTGGCGGGTGTCCTGCTGTTCACGGCCGGTTGCGCTACCGTCCCGAGGAGGACATCTTTAAGAGGGGCCCTTTCTTCAAATACCGTGAGGATAGACGGCAGGGATTATATCCCTCTTGCGCTGATCGCCAGCTATTACAAGGCCGGCTGCGAGTGGGACCCTATAGCAAGGAGGGCCGACCTCATCAAGGAGGGAAAGGCTTTTTCATTTTACCTGGGAATGGAATATGCTATCGTAAACGGCAAGCCTGAACGTATGAGTTCCCCGGCAGTATTCCATGAAGGGGCTGTCTGTATACCCGCTGATTTCGCTATAGACAGGATAGGCAGGATATTAGGGCCTCCTAAGATAACCAGGGGGCCGCAACCCCCGATAACGCAAAAGTATCTTATAAGGAAGATAGTCCTGGACCCGGGCCATGGCGGCGATGATCCCGGCGCTGTAGGCAGGACCGGGCTTAAGGAAAAAGATATAGTCCTTGATATTGCCAAGCGCGTCAAGAGTAAGCTCAGTGAGAACGGGATCGAGTGCATAATGACCCGCGACAGGGACAAATTCATCCCGTTGACGAGGCGCGCGCAGATAGCCAACGAGAACGATGTAGATTTTTTTGTAAGCATACATGCCAATTCCGCCAGGTTAAAAGGCGCAAGGGGTTTTGAGGTCTATTACCTTTCAGATGCGGTTGATGATAATGCCCGCGCGGTGCAGGCGGCGGAGGATTCTTTCCTTAAATTCGACGATTCTTCGTTCCTTCACAGGAATACCGATCTCGAGGCGACTGTATGGGACCTTGTTTATACGGAAAACCGCCAGGAATCTATTGAACTTGCCAGGCACATAGCAAAAGCGGTCGATGAATCCACGTCTCTCAAGAACCGCGGCGTAAAGAGCGCGCGGTTTTGCGTGTTAAAGGGGGCCCAGATGCCGGCTGTACTGGTTGAAGTAGGTTTCATATCGAATATTTCGGAAGAGAAGAACCTCAAGAGTCCCGCTTACAGGGACGCGGTGGCGTCGGCTATCGCCAGGGGAATAATGAACTATAAAAAGATATATGAATCGACGGACGGGTTTACCCAATGAATAACAGGCCAATAGGTGTTTTTGATTCGGGTGTAGGCGGTTTGACGGTTGTCAAACAGCTGATGAAAGAGATGCCGGGCGAGGATATAGTCTACTTCGGAGACACGGCACGCGTTCCTTACGGGACAAAGTCCGAGGCAACGATCAAAAAGTTTTCCATAGAGAATGTCCTCTTCCTTTTGAATTTCAACGTCAAACTGATAATCATAGCCTGTAACACATCTTCGGCTATAGGCCTGCCCTTCTTGAGCAGGTATTTCAGTATACCTATAATAGGAGTGATAAAGCCCGGGGCGAAGGCTGCCATACGTTCGACCAGGAACGGCAGGATAGGCGTCATAGGCACGCATGCTACAGTGGCGAGCGGGGCATATGAGTGCGAGGTAAAGTCGATCAATCCCCGGATAAAGGTCTTCAGCAAGAGCTGCCCGCTCTTTGTTCCCTTGGTAGAAGAAGGATGGTCGGCCGAAGGTATAGTCGATACAGCGGCTAGGAAGTACCTCTCGGGCCTTAAGGGCAAGGGCATCGATACCATAATACTGGGTTGCACCCATTATCCTCTAATGAGAAAAGCGATCAGCAAGGCCCTCGGGGATTCCGTCAAGCTCGTCGATTCCGCGGAGGAGACCGCAAAGGAGGCGAAGAACCTCCTCGAAGAATGCGGGGCCAAATATCCGGGCAAGAGGACCGGTCGCGCGAGGTTCTATGTCAGCGATTCCCCGGATAAGTTCCTTTCGGTTGCCAGGAAGTTCCTGGGCAGGGAGATAGAGAAAGCAGAACAGGTGAAAGATGTTTGAGATATCGGTGAGATCGGGTTTCAGCGGTGCGCACAGGCTGAAAGGGTATAAAGGCAAGTGTGAATCGCTGCACGGGCATAATTGGGACGTCGAGGTTTTTGTGACATCGAAAAAGCTTGATTCCGGAGGGCTCACGATAGATTTTAAGGACTTAAGGAAGAAATTGGGCGCGGTACTCGAGACCTTGGACCATCGCGACCTCAACGGCATAGTCTTTTTCAAGAAAGAGAACCCTTCCGCAGAGAACATAGCAAAATATATCTACAAGAGCCTGAAACAAGCGCTTAACGGCAGCGTTTCAAAAGTCTCCATAAAGAAAGTGAGCGTGTGGGAGACTAAAGATTCCTGCGCGTCATATTTTGAATGAAAGACCTTTCGAGGATTTCGCGCAAGGCCGTAGTCCTGCTTTCGGGCGGGATGGACTCCGCGACAGTCCTCTATTATGCAGCAAACAAAGGATATGATTGCCGAGGCCTTATCTTCGATTACGGGCAAAGGCATAATAAAGAGGTCAGGCTTGCCAAGAGGATAGCTCGTGCGCGCGGTGTGCCGTATGAAGTGGTCTCGTTCAGGATGCCGTGGAAAGGCAGTGCGCTGCTGGATGCAAGGATGCCCGTTCCTAAAGGACGGCATATAGGCAGTAGCATACCCTCAACATATGTGCCTTCAAGGAACACGGTTTTCCTGAGTTTCGGGGTCTCTTACGCGGAGGCCATCGGAGCTTCTGCGGTATTCATAGGTGCGAACGCGGTTGACTACAGTGGCTATCCCGATTGCAGGCCGCGCCATTACAAGATATTCAACGAGCTCATAAGGTTCGGGACAAAAGCGGGTGTAGAGAAGAGGAGGATAGAAGTCCTTGCCCCGCTGATAAACATGACTAAGGCCGAGATAGTGAAATTGGGAAGGAAGCTCGGTGTTCCCCATGAGTTGACATGGTCGTGTTATTCGGGCGGGAAGCGCCCGTGCCTTAAGTGCGATTCGTGTGTGTTGAGGGCAAAAGGTTTCAACCAGGCGGGTGTAAAGGATCCTTTGGTCGAGAGATGAAGATAGTATTAAAACAACCTACTGCCAAGATCACTGAAGTATTCCTCTCTATCCAGGGGGAAGGCGTGCACGCCGGCGACGAACATATCTTCGTACGTTTCCACGGCTGCAATATGCGCTGCACTTTTTGCGATACCCCGCAACCCGAAGCCCCGGAAGACTCTTCAATAAGGTCGGTTGTCGATAAGATAATTGATGCCAACCCGCAGAAGAAAGCGGGAGCGGTGACCATCACGGGCGGAGAGCCCCTGTTGCATTCGAATTTCCTGAAATGCCTGCTGCCGGCGCTCAGGGACAGAGGCTACAGGATACACCTGGATACGAACGGCACCATGCCGGACAAGCTTTGTGAGATCATAAATGACGTGGATGTGATTGCCATGGATATAAAGCTGCCGTCCTCGACAAAAGACAAGCATTTCTGGGAAGAGCACGCAAAGTTCCTTGATATTGCCAGGGCCAGGAGCGTGTTCGTTAAGGTTGTCGTGACCGATGAGACGGATTGGGCAGACATGGATAAGGCTATAGGCCTGGTAGAGGGTATCGATAGGAATATACCTTTTATCCTGCAGCCCGCGTCTGAGTTTGGGGAATTCAAGGGCAAACCCGATAACGCAAGGATATTGGAGTGGCAGAGAAAGGCCCGGGAGAAACTGAAAGATGTCAGGGTGATACCCCAACTGCATAAGATAGAAGGCGTAAAATGAGGAAGATAGGCGTAAAACAGGTAAGGTCTGCGGTGGCTGCCTTGTCTATCGAAGCGAATTTCACATTGCGTAAAGACGTGCTCGGCGCTCTTAAAAAGGCTTATCGAGCGGAGAAGCCCGGTAAGGCGAAGAGGGTGCTGGGGATACTTATAGAGAATGCCGAGGCCGCGAAACGCTCCGGGGCCGCAATATGCCAGGATACGGGGATGGCCGAGGTCTTTTTGGATATAGGGCAGGCGATCAGCCTGACCGGGGGGGACCTGTCCAAAGCGGTCAATGAAGGGATACGTCTTGGTTATGCCAAAGGGTACCTGCGCAAATCCGTGGTATCAGACCCGTTCATAAGAAAGAACACCCGTGATAACACTCCGGCCGTCATCCATACCAGGATAGTCCCCGGCAGCAGCTTGAAGATAACGGTAATGCCGAAAGGTTTCGGCAGCGAGAACAAGACGGTTACCAGGATGTTCAACCCTACGCAGGGCGCTGCGGAAGTATCCGATTTTATAGTTGAATCCGTAAAGAAAGCCGGCGCGGATGCCTGCCCCCCGTATATAGTCGGGGTCGGGGTAGGCGGGACTTTGGATAAAGCTTGCATCCTGGCAAAGGAAGCGCTTTTACGCCCGTTAGGAAGGTTTAACCGCAAGCCTCATATCGCCGCCCTCGAGAAAGCGCTCAAAAAGCGCATAAACGCGCTTAAGACAGGTCCTATGGGTTTCGGAGGAGGGGCCACCTGCCTGGGCGTGAATATAGAGGATTATCCGACGCATATTGCCGGACTGCCTGTTTGTGTAAGCATATCATGCCACGCGACCAGGAGCGCATCGAAAACCATATGAATGCAAAGACCATTCACCTGCCTCTTACGGACAAGACCATAAGAAGCCTTAAGGCGGGCGATGAGGTGCTGCTGAACGGTTTTGTATATACTGCCCGCGACCAGGCCCACTTCAGGTTCGCAGGATCGATATATTCCGGCAAGGTCCCTTCCATGATAAAAGGCCAGACGCTGTATTATGCGGGTCCTACACCGGCTTGTCCCGGAAGAACCATAGGCTCATGCGGTCCTACCACGTCGAACAGGATGGATCTTTTTACTCCGCATTTGTTAAAATCGGGGCTCAGGGGCATGATAGGCAAAGGCGCGCGTTCGGAGGACGTGAGGCGCGCCATAAAGAAATTTAAGGCGGTTTACTTCATTACGATAGCCGGGGCAGGCGCATATTTGTCCGAGAGGATAACCGAGGCAAGGCCCGTCCTTTATAAAGACCTTGGGGCGGAAGCCGTATACAGGTTGAAGCTCAAGGATTTTCCAGCTATCGTGGCGATAGACCATACAGGAAAGGGTATATAGATGATAATAAGAAACGACGGCAGGGGGCCGGAGATCCTGCGGAAAGTCAACATTACTCGCAATTACCTTAAGTTTGCCGAGGGCTCATGCCTTATAGAGCTTGGCGATACCAAGGTTGTTTGTTCCGCGTCGGTGGATGAGAACGTCCCGCAGTTCCTGAAAGGTAAAGGTACCGGTTGGGTGACCTCGGAATACGGGATGCTCCCGCGGTCTTGCCAGCAGAGGGTCCAGAGGGAAGCCGTCAAGGGTGCGATAGGCGGCAGGACGCATGAGATACAGAGGCTTGTAGGCCGTTCATTAAGGGCGGTTGTTGACCTTCCCGCGTTGGGAGAGAGGACCGTATGGATAGATTGCGATGTCCTCCAGGCTGACGGCGGGACGCGTTGTGCTTCGATAACAGGCAGTTTCATTGCGTTGGCGGATGCTTTGTCGGGGATGAAGAAAAAAGGTGCATTCGCGAAACTGCCCATACTTGATTATGTTGCGGCTACAAGTGTCGGAATGATAAAGGGGCAGCCTGTCCTGGACCTTGCTTTTGAGGAAGATTCCAAGGCGGATGTGGACATGAATATAGTCATGACGGGAAAAGGCAAGTTCATAGAGATACAGGGGACGGCGGAAGGCGAGCCTTTTGACGGGGAAGAACTGGAAGAACTTCTCGGGTTGGCGAAGAAAGGCATAGGCCAGCTTATCGATATACAGAAAAAACTCCTGGGGATATAAATGCGAGAGATCGTCATATCGTCCCGTAACAGCCAGAAGAAGCGTGAGCTCAAGGTCCTCCTCAGGGGTTTTGGCATTAAAGTCCTGGACCTCAACGATTTTCCTTCTGCGCCGAAAGTCAGGGAGACCGGCAGGACGTTCGAAGAGAACGCCAAACTTAAAGCCGTGAAGATAGCCGGGTTTACCGGAAAGCCCGCTCTCGCCGATGATTCCGGTCTTATGGTCGACGTATTGGGAGGCCTGCCGGGTGTCAGGTCTGCCAGGTTCGCGGGTGGCGGGGCGGATTACGAAGCCAACAACCGTAAATTGCTCAGGATGCTTTCGGGTGTTCCCAAAGCGAAGAGGAAAGCCAGGTTCGTTTCCGTCATTGCCGTTTCGACTCCCGAAGGCAGCGTGAATATTGCCAGGGGGGAATGCAAAGGAATGATAACCTGTGAGCCTAAAGGTTGCAGGGGGTTCGGTTATGATCCCGTTTTTTTCTATCCGGCTTTCTGCAGGACCTTTGCCGAAGTATCCGCATCGCGCAAGAACTCTGTCAGCCATCGCGCCAGGGCGTTGAAGAAGGCGCGCCCGCTTATTCTGAGCTGTCTCCGAAAATCCCTTTCTTGATATTATCGAATAGCCTGTTGTTCCAGATCTTATCCAGCCGCGGTGGTTTCGGGTCGAACTTAGGTTCTTTTGTCGTCCCGTTGAGCTTGATATCCCCGAGATAACGTCCGTCCTTGTCAATCAACAGGTCGCGGAAAGGCCCAAGAGATGAGGGTATCTGGATAAGGGCCTTGTCGAAAACTGCTGTGACCTGGAAATCCAGGTTCCCGTCGAAATCGACCATACCGTTCCCGATGAGGTCCATCTGCGGGGAACTCATCTTGGTGTCCTCGGTGCGGACCTTCTTGTCCGCAACGGTAAAGGTGCCCTGCGCCTGGCCGAAGATTATCTTGTTCACTTTCGGTATATAGAGTATATTGGCAAGGCCGGAGAAGACAGGCAGTTCCCAGAAACTTCCGTCGGAGATCCTGAAACTTCCGCCGCCTTTTAGTGTCCCGGGCTCGCCAGAGGTGCCGCTAAGGTCGGCGTTCGCGGAAAATCGCCCGCTCAATTTTTTGTCTTTCATGTCAGTGTCGTTCTTCCATCTGCCGATATCGATGTCACGCGCGCCTATATGGGCCACATATTGCGGCTTATCCTTGTTGAAATCAAAGACCGCGTTTACCGCAAGCGAACCATCGTAAGGGTTTGCGGTCAACCTTGATACGGTCAAATATTTCCCAATGAATTTCCCTTCTAAATGGACCGAGTCGAATTTGAGTTTCTTGGCATCAAGAAGTGCAGAATCTGCCACGAGGTTAACGTCCCAGGAATCCATGTCGTTCTGCCTGCCCTTAAAAACGAATTTTAAAGAGACGTTGCCTTTGATGCCGTTCTGTTCAAGCAGGTCGGACTGTTCCTTGGGCAGGTATTTCCTTAACTCTTCGATATCAGTATCGAGACTGCCCCTAATATCAAGAGAAGGGTCCTTTAAATCGGCGACAGACCCGAAAAGGGCAAGGTTCTCCAAGTTTGATTTTACCGTAAGTTTTGTGAGGTTTATTTTCCAGGTTGTTTCGTCCCGGCTTTTACCCTTGAACGTAAAATCTGCATAGACCGAAGCGCGGGGGTCTATCTTGTCATAGAACTCCCGGGAACCTTTCGAGATATATGGCGCCATCTCAGCTACATTGGTTTTAATGGTGCCCTTTATTTCAAGGGACGGTTCCGTGGTCCCGGAAACAGAACCGGAAAGGTTGAAGATACTGTCCCTGTACTTGCCGTCGAACCTGCTGAATACCAGCGAGTCATTCCGGGACTTGAAGACAGTTTTCAGCGTAAGCTCGTCCGAAGAAAGCGAGATATCGCATCCCGGGGATTTGAAATCCTTGATCTCGCCGCTAAGCAGGTATTTCTTGCCGTCATAGAATGAGGTTATGTTTTTTAGAGATAGTGAATCCTCTTTTATTAAAAGGCAGCCGTTTATCGATTTGACAGGCTTGTCCAGGAACTCCGGTTTAACGCTGCAATCCAGGAGTTCGGATGTAACGGTATAAGAGAGGGGTGTCTTATCCTGTTCCTTGAGCGGCCCGTTAATGTTAAGGGCGACCCTGCTGATCCCGCTGAATTTGTAGTCTTTTAACTTTTCCCTGAGTTCCGGCGGCATGAGTTCACCCATTCTCGCCAGGTCCAGTTCAGTCTTGGAGGTCAGGTTAAGATAGGGACTGGAATAATCCTTTATGCTTCCGGAAAATACGCAATCAAAGCCTTTAGCGAGGCCTTTTAGCAGGTCGGTCCAAAGTTTCGTCTCATCGAAATATATCTTGCCGTTTATCCTGTCTATGGTGCCGAGCGTCGGTATGCCGTTTATCCTTGTATCGCGAAGCAGCGTATCCGCCGTAAATTTAACAGGCGCTTTTTTGTCTTTGAGGTCAAGGATGAATTTGCCGTTGGCATTTATGTCGCCTTTGACCGCAAAATCGGGTGAGGAGCCGGAAGAAGAGAGGTCCAGCCTGTTTATCTTGGCGGATGCCGTTATGACGCACGGCATCTTAATTTTTGGAACGTCTTTAAGGTCTATTGACATCTTGCCGGTCAGGTCGACAATGCCTTTTGCTTTGAAGTCGTCACGCTCCAGTTCTACTCCGGAAACGGAAGAGACCGTTGCTACGGCCAGGCTTTTGCCCGGCGCGTAAGTGCAGCTTATGTTTCCAGTAAGATTGCCGGAAAGGGACTTGAAGGGCATGCCGTCATAGTATGGCTTGAATTCCGAAAGCGGCACGTTCTTTATCCTGAGATTTACGGCAGTATTGCCGCTTGCCGGGTCGAATTCGCCGTCGGCCGATACGGAGTTCTTTTGCGCCATGCCGAGTTCCGTACTTATCCTGAATCTGGCTTTCAACGGATAGGAGAGGGAGACCGACAGGTCCGTGTTCTTTAGCTCCTGCTTGAAGTCGGGTTCGGTTGCCAGGTCCTCGAATACGCACGTACCGCCCGATACCGAAACACTATTGACCAGGATGTTTTCCGGCTGCGATCCGGCCTGTTTAAGGAAGAGCAGGGAAGAGAAGTTCCATTCGTTCATCTCGTTGACGGTAAGGTATATCTTGGGAGATTCGATCCTTACCGACGAGACGACAAGCTTCTTTTCCTGCAGCAACGGCAGGTAGAGGATGTTAAGATACAGTTTTTTGACCTCAAGGAACTTGCGGTCATATTTTTTCTCGTCGGAGATCGACAGGTCCTTTAGTATGACCCCCCGGAATGGATTGTAATAGACGTCCCCAAGGACGACCTCGCGGCCGGTTGCCCCGGCAAGGTAATCGAGTACGAGCGCCCTTCCTTTGGTAGGCATGATATATTCATTGACATACCAGAGTCCTATGGAGCCTAGTACGGCGAGCAGTATGAAAAGGAAGAATAATTTCTGTAAAAAAGGGATACCCCTTGGTTTTGGCTGCTCCTGCATAGGTAGTATTCTATATTAAAAGGGTTTGACTTTGCAAGCGTGAATTGGTAAAATCTCAATGGGAAATCGTGTCGCTCCCCGACGAACGGGAGCGATTTTTTATCCCGGGGCGTAGCGCAGTTTGGCTAGCGCGTCTGCTTTGGGAGCAGAAGGTCCTCGGTTCAAGTCCGAGCGCCCCGACCATAAACTCCCGCTAACGGGAGCAGTGGGTTATCCCGCAGCCTGCGAGCGATTTTTGCGCAAAGCGCAAAAATGTGAGTGTATTGGCAAGGGATGGATCTTCACGCGCCTGTAGCTCAGTTGGATAGAGCAACTGCCTTCTAAGCAGTGGGCCGGGCGTTCGAATCGCCCCAGGCGCGCCATAGGTTCCCGCTATTGGTTGTAGTGAACTATACCGAGCTCAGCTGAGCGGAATATCGTAGAGATTCCGCTAGCGTATTGAGCGAGGTATAAGTAAGTAAAATATGGTATTTCGCGGTGGGTGTAGCTCAGTTGGTTAGAGCACGGGACTGTGGCTCCCGTTGTCGCGGGTTCGACCCCCGTCACCCACCCCATTTTTTTGCATAGCGTATAATCATGTTCTGAGAGGTACTTAAATGGGTAATATATACCTGACTGAAGAAGGTTACGAAAAACTTGTAAAAGAACTCGAGACCCTGAAGACGGTTAAGCGCAGGCAATTGTCGAAAGCCGTCGGTGAAGCCAGGGCTCACGGCGACATCTCGGAGAACGCCGAATATGACGCCGCGAAGGAAGAACAGGCGTTCAATGAGAAAAGGATATCGGAGCTGGAAGCGAAGCTCGTTTGCGCGCGTATTATAGATAATAGCGACATGCCAAAAGACAAGGTACTGGTCGGGGCTACGGTGGAGCTCAAGGACCTCGATTCGGGGGAAGGGATCGTGTATACGCTGGTTTCCGAGGTTGAGGCGGACTATAAACAGGGCAAGATATCCGTTTCATCGCCTGTCGGAAAAGGCCTGCTGAACCATAAGGAAGGCGAAACGGCGGAGATCAAGATACCTGCGGGCACGCTGCGTTATAAGGTACTGAAAATATCGAGATAAAGTATTGCCATCCATGCAATCGGACCGCGATAAAAAGATACTCATCACCGGCGCTACCGGGTTTTTAGGCAGGTTCCTTGTCGATGAGCTGGTTTCCAAGGGCTATACCGATCTGACCGCGTTAGCGCGTAAGACTTCCGATGTCTCTCTATTGAAGGAGAAGAAGGTCGGGATAATATACGCCGATATCACAGACAGGCCTTCATTGGATGCCGTTCGCGGTAGTTGGGATGCGGTATTCCATTGCGCGGGGTTTGTCGGCAACGATGCTCGGGCGCTCGAGCGTGTCAATGTTCTCGGGACGAAAAATATCTGCCGTTTCGCGCTTGAGCGCGGTGTCAAGAAATTCCTATATACCAGTTCGGTAGCCGTGAATTCCGGGAATACCGAGATACCCCTGAGGGAAGACCTGCCGTATAAGCCTACCAATAAGTACGGCGTTTCAAAGATGGAGGCGGAAAAGGCCGCGATCAGGTTCCGCGATAAAGGCCTTCCTATGGTTATCCTGCGTCCGTGCATGGTTTATGGGCAGGGAGAACCGCACCAGATGCCGCTTTTGGTGAAACTCGCCCGGTCCCGGTTGTTCCTTATACCGTATTTCGCCGCAGATGTGCGCCTGCACCTGGTCTCAGCGCGTAATGTCGCGGCATGTTTTGTGCGCTGTATGGAAGACCCCAGGGCGAAGGGGGAGGTATTCAATATTGCCGATGAGGAAGTGCTGACCGTACGCCAACTTTTTGAGATAGCATCAAAAGCGCTCGGCGTGAACAGGCCTTTTATCCTGCAGCGGCCATTGACCAACGCGGTGATGCTCATTCCGGTCATCGGCGGATACGTAAAGTTCTTATCCAAAGACAGGGTATACGGGATAGAGCGGCTTAAGAAGGTCCTTGATTTTACGCCGCCATACCGGACGGCATCCGAATTTGCCGCAGCTTTCAGTGAAGCTGATGCGTGAAGGGCCGGTCGTTGTATAGGGTCATCTTGAAAGACCCGTTACCCGTACCCTCCAGGAGGCTGACGGCGCAATTTTCCGGACCGAAATCGCCTTTTGGCTCTAACCCGAGCAGTATCTCCATCAACCTGTTTCCAGTACAGTAATGGCATACCAGCAGGACGGATTCGCCTGTTCCGTAGTATCCCATTATCATATCCCGGGCTTTCATGAATTGCGCCAGCGCTTCGGAGGCGTTATGCGGTCTGTACCTGTAGGGGTTTGATGCGTCGCGGAGTTTCAGATATTTTTTGTCCACGATCTCTATCTTTTCGCCTTTAGGTATGGTCCCCGCAGGTTGCGTCGAGGAAGTGATATCAAAGCATTGTTCCTCTAATTCGGGCCAGATCTCGGCAGTGATATTATGAGCTTTCAGATAAGGCAATATCGTCCGCTGCGTCCTGTAGGCAGGGCTCACAAAGATGTGGTCGAAATGAAAATCCTTGAGTTTTTCGGCCATATTGTCTATCTGTTTAAGGCCCTTCGGAGAGAAAGTCCTTTGGTTGTGCTCGCAGTAATTGCCGGTGGCGTTCCCCATTGTCTCGGCGTGCCGGATAATATAAACTTTTAATTCAACGTTTTCGCCAAGGCCGTAGGAAATGACCGGGAAGAGAAGGCTTACAGCGAGAACCGCCGAAAATACTATCCTTAACGCGGGTATTCTTCTGTGCCTGTCCATGTTGTTAATATACCACAATATCGCGATCGATGTATTTAAAATTGAAATAATCCTTGCTAATTTCGCGTAACATTATATAATAAAAACGCATGAAAAAAATAATCCCTGTCGTCAGCTTTCTTCTTTTGCTGCAGGCCTGTGTCCTGGCACAAGACGTGGGCAGCCCTCCATCTTCCCAAACCCTTTCCGGAAATTTCAGCTCATGGTGGAATGGTCCGTATCTCTTCGGAGATTGGGCGGGACAGAGGCAGAAACTCTCAGATAAGGGCGTAGATTTTACCGGCACTTACGTGATCGACCTTTTGGGGAATGTCTCGGGAGGAGAGGATGGGCGCCGTTTCCGTTATGACTCCTCCACCGGCCTCGACGTGAACTTTGACATGGAGAAATTATGCGGGTTGGCCGGTTTGCAGTCCCACGCCTCCGGCGTCTACCGCCAGGGCAAGAACTTAAGCGACGACATAGGCAACCGGTTCCCTCCTTCAAGCATTTACGGCTCGGAAGAGATACGTTTATACAACCTGTACCTTGAGCAGGCAATGCTCGATGATAAGGTAAGCCTTAAGTTGGGCCGTCTCGGGACAGGAGACGATTTTGCTCAGTCGCCGCTGTATTGGATATTCCTGACCAACTCCATAGACGGCTGCCCGATAAACCTGCCTATTAACTTTTTCTTCACGACCTATCCTACGGCAACCTGGGGCGCGCGCCTAAGGGCGAGCCCGACGGGTTCCTTTACCTGGAAGGGCGGTATTTACCACCAGGACCCGGAGATCGCGCGCATGGACGCGCACGGCGCGGATTTTTCCTGGCGCAGGAACAAGGGCCTGCTCTTTATCCAGGAGTTCAACTACCTGAATAACCAGGCCGAGGGTTCCAAAGGTATGCCGGGCAATTATAAGCTCGGCCTTTTTTACAGCTCAGGCCGTTTCACAGACCTTTATGAGGACGATAACGGCGATTCCTATGCCCTGAGCGGGTTGGACGCAAAAAGGCGCCACGGCAACTACGGTTTTTACCTGCATGCCGACCAGATGCTTTACCGCGAGCCGGGCACCGCCGATGAAGGGTTTACGCCGTTCTTCGTTGTTACATGGCAGCCGGATGATGTCAACGAGATACCTTTCTTCATCGACGCGGGCTTGACCTATAAAGGACTTATACCCGGCAGGGGAGATGATATCGCGGGTATCGGTTATGCTTATGGCAAGTGGAGCAGGCAGCTCGGCAAGTATGAGACGGATTCCGGCGGTACCCGCCAGAAATATGAGATGGTTGTAGAGGCTACTTATAAGATCGCCGTACTCCAGATTCTTGGGGCAGGTAAAACAATCGTTGGGG